>NZ_JAQKGP010000130.1:0-365 GCF_027956525.1 Agrobacterium sp. ST15.13.013 | reverse complement strand
CGCCTTTACCCTCGGGGAGTTTACCGAATGCCGCAAGATCCTTGATGCGGTCGATTTCCCGGAGGAGAGGATCCTCAACGTTTCTCCGCGTCGCCTGCTTAACTTCCTCGAGTCGCGGGGCATGCCGGCGATCCCGGAATTTGCTGACCTTTAATTTGTATAACTGGAATAACTGAATGAACGAGTTTTCAATCCTCTGCCGCGTGCTGGGTTCGCTGTATTACCGTCAACCGCAGGACCCGCTGCTGGTGCCGCTGTTTACCCTGATCCGCGAGGGCAAACTGGCCGCCAGCTGGCCGCTTGAGCAGGACGAGCTGCTGGCGCGTCTGCAGAAAAGCTGTGAAATGCAGTCCCTGGCGACGGAC
>NZ_JAQKGP010000129.1:0-366 GCF_027956525.1 Agrobacterium sp. ST15.13.013 | reverse complement strand
AGTGAACACGTAATTCATTACGAAGTTTAATTCTTTGAGCATCAAACTTAAATTGAAGAGTTTGATCATGGCTCAGATTGAACGCTGGCGGCAGGCCTAACACATGCAAGTCGAGCGGTAGCACAGAGAGCTTGCTCTCGGGTGACGAGCGGCGGACGGGTGAGTAATGTCTGGGAAACTGCCTGATGGAGGGGGATAACTACTGGAAACGGTAGCTAATACCGCATAATGTCGCAAGACCAAAGTGGGGGACCTTCGGGCCTCATGCCATCAGATGTGCCCAGATGGGATTAGCTAGTAGGTGGGGTAACGGCTCACCTAGGCGACGATCCCTAGCTGGTCTGAGAGGATGACCAGGCACACTGG
>NZ_JAQKGP010000128.1:0-370 GCF_027956525.1 Agrobacterium sp. ST15.13.013 | reverse complement strand
CGGGCGGGGGCCTGTTGACGATAGGCCGCCCCCTGGCTGTTGGTCATCACCGAGCAGGAGCCCGAGAGCACCACCGCCGGGCCGACCAGCGGCATGCCGGCCTGAGCGCTTTCACCCCGGGCGCCATGGCGCTGCGCCAAGTCGCGGGCGAGGCCGATGGCGAGGCCGGAACCGCCGGAGACCAGCTTCATCTCCCGCAGCGCCACGCCCTGGGTGAGCAGATCCTGTTCACTGAGGGCGTCTAGCACCACATAGCGCACCGCCGGATCGTTGACTGCCGCCAGCGCGGCGGCGACCGCCTCCGGCCCCCGGGCGACAATCGGCCAGGCAATCAGCGCAGCTTTTCCGCGCCCCTGGCGCTCAATTAAGC
>NZ_JAQKGP010000127.1:0-374 GCF_027956525.1 Agrobacterium sp. ST15.13.013 | reverse complement strand
TTACAGCAGACCGGTACCGGAGGTCATGGTCATGAACTCTGAACGGAAGCCGATCAGACCGCGGCTTGGGATCACGTAGTCGAGACGGACGCGGCCTTTACCGGCCGGATTCATGTTTTTCAGGTCGCCTTTACGCTCGCCCAGCGCCTGCATGACAGAACCCTGGTGCTGCTCTTCGACGTCCAGCGTCACGTTCTCGAACGGCTCTTGTTTACGGCCGTCGATTTCGCGGAAGATAACTTTCGGACGGGAAACCGCCATCTCGAAACCTTCACGACGCATGTTTTCAATCAGAACGGACAGGTGCAGTTCACCACGGCCGGAAACGCGGAACGCATCAGCGTCTTCGGTTTCTTCAACGCGCAGCGCCACGT
>NZ_JAQKGP010000126.1:0-374 GCF_027956525.1 Agrobacterium sp. ST15.13.013 | reverse complement strand
CTGAACAGCCAGCTGACGTGCGGACCAAAATAGAATTCGCCGCACAGCATCTCCAGCGCCCCCTCCGCCGGGCCGGCGCGCATTTCCGTCACCGTGCCGTTAAACCGGTGCGCCACCGGCAGCACCTGGCCCCACTCCACCAGGCTCTCCATCAGATGCGGCGAACCGTGCGGCAGGAGGACGACATCTCCCGCGCGCAGGTGATGAGTCTGGCCGCCGACATTGAGCCGCCCCTCGCCGCGCAGCACCACGTGCCAGGGCACCACGCCGCTGCGCATTTGCTGGTGCCCGGCCTGCCAGCGGCCGCCGAAGCGACAGTGCAGGTTCACTTCGCAACGCGGCGCCAGCAGCGCCAGCAGATGACTGAGACTGTC
>NZ_JAQKGP010000014.1:0-151438 GCF_027956525.1 Agrobacterium sp. ST15.13.013 | reverse complement strand
CGCGGTCATAAACACCCTCCTGGCAGCGTCAGCCCCAGAACGATGTCCGCACTGCAGAATCCGCTTCAGACCGCCAAAATGCATTCTGCCAAAGTAGTGTTAAGTCCTGTTGACAAAGTTAGCAGTGATAATGCGATAAGGTTGCTCCTAACGGAGGATTTGATGTCCGGACCTGATCGAGAAATACGACTTCGACTTAGTGTGCAACGCGCCTTGCTCGGGGCAGTATCATCGACGCTCGCCGCCGTTACGTGTGGCTGGAGTGGCAACGAGATTGTCCTCGAATTCTTGGTCGATCCCGATTTCAGCGATGATGACCCCGAACGCATGGAGGTAGTCGCATCCGAGGTCATCTCGGATTTTGGTTGTGAAACAATAATGACTGTCTTCACGTCCCCACCGTGGGATGGACCGAAGGTTCCGGCTGATAGGCGATGGTGGGCTTACAGGCGATTTGAGCCATTGCTGGGCTAAAGGCGTTCTGTGAAGTGCGGCAGCCAGATTTTTGCGGCGGCCAGCGAAAGGAACGCTTCGAAGGAAGTTCGGGTCTTGTCGTAACGGGTGGCAATCCGTCGGAAGTGTTTGAGCCGGTTGAACATTCGTTCGATGCGGTTGCGGTCTTTATAAACCTTGAAATCGCAGGAAGGCGGGTCTTTCCGGTTCGATTTCGGCGGAATCACTGGCCGAATGCCGTGGATCAGCAACTCTTCGCGGACGGGGTCGCCGTCGTAGCCCTTGTCAGCAAGGAAAGATTTAGGTTTGCCAACGGGTATGGTGAGAAGCGCGGGAACGGCGCTATAATCAGAAGTCTCGCCACCTGTCAGGACAAAGCCGAGAGGACGTCCCTGACCGTCTGCGCGGGCATGGACTTTTGTCGTAAAGCCGCCGCGTGATCGACCAAAACCCTCTTTATAAGTCCCCCTTTAGCGCCCGCAGCCTGCGAATGGCCGCGAACCGTGGTACTGTCAATCATATGTTGCCAGTCGTCGGTCGTTGGTCAGACTTGGAGCGCAAATGAAATCGATTTCACCGATGCCCGCGAACACGATTTTCAACGCACGCGTCCCGTCCGAAACATATTCAGCTGGATTCACCTGCAGGGTATAGCCCTGTGTTGTCGGGTTCAGATATGGGAGGACCTGCGGATCATTGACGAAAATGTCGATGTCGAAGCTTTCACGATGGTTTATCTGGAGCATAAGGGCGGTGCCACCGCCGAAAGTCCAGCTATCGAGGAGTTTGAAAGAAGAGTTCGCCTGATTGATAATTGACACAGCCTGGTCGAAGGCTTTCCCACTGGCTCATCAGGACAGCTCTCAAGCGGCTAGGGCGAGGGGATATCCAGCCAGCTGCGAGAATTTCTGGGCAATCTCGGATGCGGTGCCGTGGTCGATTTCCATCTCATCCAGAAACTGGTGCTGGAGCTCGGCTTTCACTTCGGAATAGAATGAGAATGCGGAAGCATCGAAACTCTCAACGCTCGCAAAATCCGAAATCTTCGAAGCGAGTTGCTCAGCCGAAAGGTTCGTCCCGTAGGGGGCGTTCACCGTCGACAGTACCTTAATCGCCACGCTAGACATCGTTGTCACCACCAGTTTTCAATAAGCTATGTAATACATACTCGCCAAAAACGCAAAAAACACAGCAGACGCAGGCATGCCACAGCAATTAATCCGGCTTATTACAGTTCTTGTGACAAGAGCAGACGAAGCTGCGGCGTTGTTCTTCCCGGTGCATGTCTACCAGACCGGGAAGAGACATTTTGCGGCTCAGAGGCCGGCGCGTACGAGACCATGCTCGACCAGCCGATCGATGACATCAGGATAGCTGACGCCGCTTACCGCCATCGCCTTCGCATACATGCTGATATCGGTGAATCCGGGAATGGTGTTCACCTCGTTGACCAAAAAAGCCATGTCCTCGGTCAGGAAGAAATCCACGCGCGCCATACCGTCGCACCCGAGCGCCCGGAAGGCGAGCGCTGCCGTCTCGCGGATCTTCGTCTCGACCTCTGGCGGAAGCTCTGCCGGAACCTTCAGCGCCGCGCCATCCTCGTCGATATATTTCGCATCGTAGCTATAGAAGCCGTGGCCGTCGGCCGGGATTATCTCACCCGGGCGGGAAACGAACAGGCCGCCCTTGGTGTCCTCAAGCACGCTGCACTCAATCTCGCGGCCGCGGATGAATTCTTCGGCAAGCAGCTTGCGGTCATGCTTGAAGGCTTCCGCGAGAGCGGGCGCAAGTTCCTGACTGCCGGAAACCTTGCGCACCCCGACCGAAGATCCTTGACGCGCCGGCTTGATGAATAGCGGTAATCCCAACACGCTCTCAAGCGCGTCGAAGGACGGCGCCCGATCCGCATGCACGGTCACAGCCCGCGCCACCGGCAGCCCCGCCGCCCGCAGCAGCTGCTTGGCGATATCCTTGTCGAGCGCCGTCGCCGAACCCAGGATGCCGCAGCCGACCAGCGGCACCCGGGCCACTTCCGCCAGCCCCTGCACCGAGCCGTCCTCGCCAAAAATGCCATGCAATACGGGGAAGAGAATATCGATCTTTCCGCCATCGCTCATCTTGCCACCGTCGATGGCGATCATGCGCCCGCGCCCCCCGGGCATCAGCGCGATTTCGGTGCCGCTTGCCGGCCTGGCGAGGACGCCATTTTCGAAACGGCTAAGCAGCCACTCGCCTTCCCGCGTCACGAAGATCGGCACCACCTCGTATTTCGAGGGCTCCAGTGCCCCCATGACATTCGTCGCCGACATGACGGAGACGTCATGTTCGGCCGAGCGGCCGCCGAAAAGCACAGCGATACGCAGCCTGCCGCGGGAAGATGTCATCAAAACCTCCAAAGATCTGGTGTCGAAATAAATGTCAGAAGCCGACCGCGATGCCGCGATTGGCAAAGAAGCGGTCGAAGACGGCAAGCGGCAACGTCACATCCGCCTGACTCGTAGCATCAGGGCCGGATGGATTGTGGAAACAGATCGTATCAGCCGAGGCCGCCGTCACCAGAACGAGATGCCCGCCTTTTGAGGGCGGCATGCGCTCCGGCCAGCGTATGCCGCTATTGACCGAGCCTCGCCGAAGCTGCCGCCGGACCATAACCTTCCCAAGGTTATCGATGCCATGTACATGAAAGACATTCTTCGCCAGATCAAGGCCAATCGTCGCAATCTTTTTCATGGACTGCTCCTCTATCGTTTCTAACCGCATGCCACTATGGCACAGCGGTAGCGGAGCAGGAGCCGTCCATCTCAACATATCAACCTTACCGGAATCTACACTTGGGATGCCGAACACTACATGCCGAACGGATTTCGATCGCTCCGCCTGCCAGCCGGGCTGCGGCGGGTCGCATAAGTTCTCATTCCGTTCGCCCTTAGCGTACGATTTCGGACTGCTATTGTTCTGGCCCCAACCTCATATACCCTCTTCAGACGTTATGACGAACTCACAACGCGGCGCTCCAATATGATCCCTGGTTGATCAAAGAAGGGCATCTTGAGCAATAAGAGCACGTCGTACATCCTCCGGAACAGCCTTGCCTGCCTGGACGCCGAGAGCCGCCGCTATGCCGGCCGCGTGCCCGGTGGCGAGTGCCGTGCCCATGACCCGTATCGATCCATAGGCGGCTTGATCGGCGCCGACTACACGTCCCGCGAGGTAAAGATTATCAAGATCAGCAGCCTGGAGAGCGCCTATCGGGATGTCGGCAAAGCCTTCCCCGCCAAGATCGATGAAAGAGGTGCGGCCGGGTGCCTCGTGAATCTCCATCGGCCAAGCAGCGCGGCCAATGCCATCGCAGCGTCGGACACCGCTTTCCAGTGCCGCACCGGTCATGTCTTCGCGTGACTGGGGTCTGCGGGTATCTCGGATGCCGATCTGCGGTCCGGTCGCCACCAGATAGGCCTGTTCAAAGCCGGGCATCCTTCTGATGAGTGTGAGATTACGCCAAGCCTGCCGCCGTGCCTCCCGCTCGACGACGCAAAGATCTTCACCGCTCAAGCCGCCAAGGGCAAGATCGATCGTCATCCACCACACATCTCCCGAGATCGGAAGCCTGGATATGACGCCGCCATCGGCGCGTGGAATGGGCGCGTCTGATGTGGCATTGTGGTGTGCGATGATCCCGGACAGCAATGCCCGGTCAAAAGGGACATCGGGTGCCACGCCGCCAATCCGGACGGGCATCGAGGTAGGCTGCACATGGTCGCCGCGACAGATATCGCTGGTCAGGCGGGCGCCGGCCAACACTGACAGCGTTGCCTCGCCGCTCGCGTCGATGAAACTGCCGGCCTCGATCGTAACGGTCCCTGCATGGTCGGCCAGTGTTACGGAGGTGATGCGGCCCTCGTCCGTGGTGACGGCTGTCAGCTTGCTGTGTAGCCGCACCTGCACCCCAGCACGCTCGCACATCCGGTCAAAGGCGAATTTCACCGCTTCCGGATCAAGCATGACGATCCAGTTTCCGCTTCGCGACATAATCGGCGCGACGGCTTGGCCAATGGATTCGAGTTCCGCAAGCAATTCAGCGCCAATCCCGAGCACAGCCGGCACCGGCGTAGAACCCTTCTGATAGAAGCCGCAATAGGCGAGCACTTGCGAATTCGATGCAGCGCCGCCGAGAAAGCCGTATTGTTCGATGAGAACCACCCGCGCTCCCAGATGCGCTGCAGCAACAGCCGCGCTCATGCCGCCGGCACCGCCGCCAATCACAACGACATCTGCATTCTTCTGCCGGGCGTTAAGCATAATGGTCTCCGTCCATGATCCCCATAACCTGCGCGAGCAGCTGGAACTGAGCCTTGGCCATCTCAACCCCGGTCTGCACGGCAAGACCGCGTGCAGCGGCGGCCTTCAGGAACAAGGTGTGCTCGGGCGAGGTGATGACCTCGGCGGCCAGGCCGTCTGCCGGCATCATCTCGATGATGCTCTGCGCCACCGGTTGCGGGTCGAGGTCACGCATGCCGGCGGGCGAGCAGTTCACCACCAGCTCGAACAGTCGCACGTCGCCGGTCGCCACGGCGCAATGGCATTCTGGAAAGGCGGAGGAGAGCTTTGCCACCAGCATCTTTGCGTGCATCGCGTCAAGGTCCTGGATCGAGAGTTCGGCAAGGCCTGTCTCAGCCAGCGCCTG
This sequence comes from Agrobacterium sp. ST15.13.013, assembly GCF_027956525.1. Lineage (NCBI taxonomy): Bacteria > Pseudomonadati > Pseudomonadota > Alphaproteobacteria > Hyphomicrobiales > Rhizobiaceae > Agrobacterium > Agrobacterium sp. ST15.13.013. The sequence continues at coordinate 146,301 of NZ_JAQKGP010000014.1, read as the reverse complement.
GGCAATGGCACTGCCGGCGGCCCCTGCCCCGATCAGCAGGGCCGATTTGCCTTTGACCGAAAAACCCCGCGCGCGCAGCGCGTCGACAAAACCGGCGCCATCGGTCATGTCCCCAGACAAATTTCCGTCGGGATGACGCCGCACGACATTGACCGCGCCGAGAAAGCGCGCGCGCGGGCTCAGATCCTCGATGAGTCTCGCCACCGCATTCTTGTGCGGGATGGTGACGACAAAACCGTCGAGGTTCTGCCATCCGCGCACCATCGCCACGAAATCCGCGACCTGGCCCGCCGTCAGGTCGATCGCGATCATGGCGCGATCGAGCCTGTCCTTCTCGAAATGGCTATTGAAGTTATGCGGTGACTTCACCTGGGCGATAGGGGAGCCGATGATGGCCACGAGGCGGGTAGAAGCACCGATCATGTCGTACCAATCCATTCTGTTGCATCGAGCATAGCGGTGGCAACGCCATTGACGCCAATACGTAAAATGACGACATACATAAACAGAAGTTATAGCTTGAACGCGGGGAAGCGTGGCCACACCGAAACTAAAAGAACGACATCTCGAGATCTTCCGCATCGTCATGGCGACCCAGTCGCTGACGGCTGCGGCGAGGCATCTCGGCGTTTCCCAACCCAGTCTCTCGGTCGCGATCAAGCGGTTGGAGGATCAATTGGGGGTGGCCCTGTTTGCGCGCATCTCCGGCCGCATGGTGCCCACTGAAGAGGCGCGGCTGATCCTGGCCGAGGTGGAGCGGGTTCACCAGCAGTCCGAAATGCTCTCCGATGTCGTCTATTCGATCGCTCGCGGCCAGGCTACGACGTTCCGCTTTGGCGCAACCCCCAGCATCGGGATGCGCCTGCTGCCCAAGGCGATTCGGCAACTGCAGCTCAAAGGCACGGCCGGCACCTATTATTGCGATTCCCTGCCGCAGCGCGATGTCAGGGATTACCTGCTGTTCGGACAAGGCAGTTGTGTGGCCACCATCGCCACCGTGGAGGACCCGTTGATCGATACGGTGAAAATCGGGGAAGCCAACCTCGTCTGCGTGGTGCCGGCTGGCCATGCGCTGGCCTCGCGACCCTCGGTCACCCCCAGGGACATCATGGGCCAAACGCTGATTTCCTTCGCACCCACCACGACGCACGGCCTGCATATCGACGAGACCTTCCGGCGCTGGGGCGTCGCGCGTCAAACCTCCGTCTTCGTGCATTTTGTCGAGGCTGCGCTGTCCTTCGTCGCGGAGGGGATTGGCATCACCATCCTTGACGCTTTCTCGGCGATGGACTGTGCATCGAGCGGTCTCCTTGCCATACCGATCGAAAACAGCGTCGCGGTTTCGGCCTATGTCCATTCCTGTCGGCTGCGCCCGCGACCGCTGGCGACCGACAAGCTTATCGCCGAGATGCGCGTCATCGCCGCGGATGCAGCATGCGTTGAGGAGAGACGGACGTGACAGATAAGGAAGCGCTTTTTGCTGGCTTCGCAGAGACGGTGATCGAAACCGCGGATGTCCGCTTTTCGGTTTTGATGCATGGCCGCGGGCCGGTGGTGCTGCTTCTGCACGGTTACCCGCAAACGCGCGCGGCCTGGCATCGCATAGCGCCAATGCTGGCCAAAACCTGTAGCGTTGTCGTGCCTGATCTGCCGGGCTATGGCCGGAGCCGCGTGACTGCCAATTTCGAAGGCGCCGGTTCCAAGCGCCGCATGGCAGCGAGTCTAGTCGCGATGATGCGTGCACTTGGCCATGAGACATTCGCCGTAGTAGGACACGATCGCGGCGGCCGGGTCGCTTACCGTATGGCGCTGGATTTTGCTGACAGAGTAAAGGCGCTGGTGTCCGTGACGGTCGTGCCCACGCCAGAAATGTGGGAAGGCGCGTCCAAGGCATTCGGCATGGGCGCTTGGCACTGGTTCATGATGGCTCAACCCGCGCCGCTGCCGGAGAAGCTGATGGCAGGCGACCCGCGATATCTGCTCGACACCACGCTTGAAAAAATGGCGGGTGGGCTCGATCGACTCGATCCAAGGGCGCTTGCCGACTACCGCGCCTGCTTCGATGATCCCGCTGTGCGCCACGCCATGTGCGAAGATTACCGCGCCGGTGCAACCACCGACGAGGCGGACGATCTCGCGGATAGGGCAGCCAGGCGAATGATCGAGGCGCCCGTTCTGCTGATGTGGGAGGCTGGGCGACGCTATGGTGGCGGGCGCGAGCCGCTCGATATCTGGCACGAATGGGCAAGCAACGTCGAGGGGGTGGGGCTAAACGGTGGCCACCTGCTGCCGGAAACGGCGAGCGAACGGGTGCGCGAGCGCATTGAGGACTTCTTCGGGAGGATCGGCCATGGTGTCTGACGATTTGGGCGTTTCTGGAACAAGCTCTGCCGAGCAGCTTCTCAGCCTGCGTCAGATCGAGGTTTTCCACACCGTCATGAACGCACGCTCGATCACGGGGGCGTCCAAGGTGCTCAACGTATCCCAACCGGCGCTGAGCCGCACGATCCGGCGTATTGAGGACCTTCTCGGCATCGCCCTGTTCATCCGCGATCGAAACGGACTGGTGCCGACATCGGAAGCGCTGGAGATCTACGCCGAAATCGATCCGCTATTGCGCCAGTTGACCGGTGTCGGTGCACAGATTGAACGCATCGCGCGCGGCGAGACTGCGGTCTTCCGTATCGGCTCGACGGCGAGCGTCGCGCGCGCACTGGTGCCGCAAGCGCTGCGCGAACTCTCCCAGGAGGTGCCAGGCATCGAACTGTTCTTCGACGTCCTGCCGGTTGATCAGATCGAGGATTATCTGACGACCGGGCGCGGGGAAGCGCTGGTGACGATCGCAACGCCCGATCATCCCCTGATCGCGATCGAGCCAGTGGGCCGGGCCGATCTCGTTGCCGCCATTCCCCGCACCCATCCGCTGTCAACAAAGACGCTGGTCAGGTCCAGGGATCTTGTGGGCGCCGACTTCATCGCCTTTGCCGCTGGCGGCGCCCATCAGCGCGTTGTCGATAGCTTCCTCGACCGCGCCAAGGTCAAGGTGAATGCGCGTGCCGTCGCCCGCTTTTCGGACACGGCGCTCGCCCTTGCCAACGAGGAAATGGGCATCGTCCTCGTCGATTACATGACGACGCTTGGCCCGCTCGGCAGCAATCTCATTGTCCGGCCGATCGAGAACGCGCCCCAATTCGAAGTCTCGGTCCTGTGGAACCGCCGCCGCCCGCATTCGGCAAATCTCCAGAAGCTGATCGAAATCCTCACCCGCAAGCTCGCCAATCTGCCGGCGCTCGGCTGACGGCCGCGGTTCATCGGCAAGCGGCTTCCGTCACTTCCCATGCCCTCAGGGCATGGGAAGCATAATTATTTTTGGTTGTCATGCCCGATCGCGGGTGGCAATGAAGTCAAGTGGCGCCGGGGAGGCGTCATCTATCGGAGGAGACAGACAATGCAGTTCACAATGAAACGCCGTCAGGCGCTTTGGGGCATGGGCGCCTTGGGTGCCGCTGCGGCTTTCGGCCTTCCTGCACGCGCAGCCACCCGTAATCTTGCCGTCCTACACCTCGCTAGCCACGCACCGAGCTTCATTGCGTTCGAGCGCGGCTACTACAAGGACGCTGGCCTCGACATTCAACTGAAGTTCTTTGAAGCGGCGCAGCCGATGGCCGTTGCCATCGCCTCCGGCGATGCCGATTTCGGGGTGACCGCCATGAGCGGCGGCCTGATCAGCCTGGCCCAAAAGGATGCCGTCAAGGTCATCGGCGGTGCACTGACCGAGGAGAAGGGCATCACCGGCGCGATTGTGCTCGCCTCCAACAAGGCCTACGATGCCGGCCTGACCGATCCCTCGAAACTGGCTGGCAAGAGCTTCGGGATCACCACTGCCGGCTCGTCATTCCACTTTATGGCCCACAAGATCGCTCAGGCCAATAACGTCAAACTCGCCGACATCGAGCTTCGCCCGTTGCAGAAACTGGGCGCTGTCGTCGGCGCGCTGTCGACGGGTCAGATCGACGCGTGGGTCATCCAGCCGAGCGTCGCCAAGAAGATGATCCGCGAAGGTGCTGCCAAGCAGATTGGCATCATGTCGGATTATGCCCCCAACTATCAGGTGACCGCCGCCTTCACGTCGACCAAGAACGCGAAGGACGAGCGGGCAATGACGGAATCCTTCATCAAGGCCTATTCCCGAGCTGTCGCCGACTACAATGCGGCATTCGTCGATAAGACCGCGGACGCGGCTGAGGTCGATGCCTTGGCGAAGATCGTTCACAAGTATGTCGAGAGCGACAGCCCTGCGGATGTTGCCAAGCAGAACCTGGTCGATGGCTCGATGCGCATCAATCAGGGCCTCGCTTTGTCGCTCGATAGCTGCGTCGAACAGCTCGAGTGGTTCAAGTCCGAAGGCATGGTCAAGGACGCCATCACCAACGAACAGCTGTTCGACACGTCCTACGTGAAGACGATCTGATTATTCGACGTTCGGCATGCGGAGACCACCGGCCTCCGCCGGGAGACCGCCATGGACCTGAGACTCAACAATATCAGCCACTATTACGGAGCCGTCGAAGTCCTCAAGGACATCTCGCTCGACATACCGCAGGGGCAGATCGTCTGTCTGATTGGTCCGTCCGGCTGCGGCAAGTCCACGCTCCTGCGCTTCCTCGGCGGGCTTGAGCGCCCGTCGAAGGGCGAGGTTCTGCAGGTCGGCGATGCGCCCGCGGATTCGCTCAACCCGCTGACCTATGTCTTCCAGCATTTTGCGCTTCTGCCGTGGCGTTCGGTGGAAGGCAATATCAAGCTGGTTCTCGAAGATCACGGCCTCAGCCGTCGCGAAATGGATGACATCGTCACCGACGTTCTGGAGCGAACCCGCCTTTCCGATTTCCGTGCGGCGCTTCCAAAGCAGCTGTCCGGCGGCATGCGCCAGCGCGTCGCCATCAGCCGGGCGCTCGCCGTGCGGCCGGCCGTCATGCTGATGGACGAACCATTGTCTGCGCTCGACAGCCAAACCCGTGAGCTGCTGATGGATGATCTGGTGTCCCTGTGGACCCGTCAGCCGTTTACCTCAGTCTATGTGACGCATAATCTCAACGAGGCTGTCAGGCTTGGACATCGCGTCGTCGTGCTGTCGCGCCGTCCCGGCCGTATCCGCGACATTGTTGATATCGAAATACCGCTCGCCGAACGTCATCTCGGTGATTCCCAGCTGGAGGCCAAACAGGCCCAGCTCTGGGAGCTCATGCGCGAAGAGGCCATGGCGGCGGACAAGGAGCTGGTCCATGTCTGAAACCACATCAACGGCAGGTCGTGTACCGCTGATGGACACACACGACCGCAACGCCGGTCGCGTCAAGGCCGTCAACTTTCGCGGTGGCGGCTTCGCACCGGTGCCGGTGCGCGGGATGGGACTGATTGTCTTCGTGGCCCTTATCGCGCTTGCCGAAGCCGGTACGCGCAGCGGCTTCATTTCCAACCTCACCCTGCCCCGCCCCTCTGCCGTTTTGGACACCTTCGTGCAGCTCTGGCAGACCGGCCTGTTGTGGAAGCATCTGATGCCCTCGCTGCAGCGCCTGCTCATCGGCGGCCTGCTGGGCGTTTCTGTCGGCGTCGCACTCGGCGTCCTGATTGGTCTGTTCAGCTATGTGCGCGCCGGTCTCGTTCCGCTGGTCGCCGCTCTCTTTCCTATCCCGAAGATTGCGCTCCTGCCCCTGTTCGTCATCTGGTTCGGCATTGACGAGATGTCGAAATACATGCTGATCGCCTTCGGCACCTTCACCCCGACGGTGGTGGCGACCTACGGCGCTGTCGACAATGTCGATCGAACCTTGATCCGCATGGGCCAGAGCTTTGGGCTGAGCTGGTGGTCGATCGTGCGCAAAATCGTCCTTCCGGGCGCCTTTCCCGCCATCCTGTCCGGGCTCAGGGTCTCGATCTCGATCGCGATCATCCTGCTCGTGGCTGCCGAAATGCTCGGCGCGCAGTATGGGGTCGGTTCCTACATTCTCGAAGCCGGTTCGCTCTACGATCTCGAAAAGCTGTTCGCCGGGGTAACCATCCTGTCCGTACTCGGCCTGATCGTCAGTTTCGTCATCGGCAGGGTCGAAAAGCACTTTCTCAGCTGGCGCTGATAACATCCGCGTCCTGATTTCCTGGAGACTGCACCATGCTTGCCTTGCAAAAGACCCGCCCTGCCGCGGGGCTGGACTTCCGCGCGCCCGATGAACCTGCGCCCCAGACCGGAGAAGTGCTGATACGTGTCCATTCCGCCGGCGTCTGCGGCACGGATCTCCACATCGCCGCCTGGACACCGGGCTATGAATCGATGGAAAGCGCGATGCCGGTCACGCTCGGCCATGAATTTGCTGGCATGATCGTAAAGGTCGGGCCGGGCATTGCCGAGGACCTTCTGGGCATGCGGGTGACGGCGCGTCCGTCCACCACATGCGGCCGGTGTGCGGCCTGCCTCGCCGGTGACGCGGATAACTGTAGCGCCCGCAAAGGCATCGGCATCGGACGCAACGGTGCCTTCGCCGCTCTGGTCAGTGTTCCCTATGCCAATTGCCACCGAGTGCCGGACGGACTCGACCTGTCGATCGCGGCACTGACGGAGCCGATGACCGTCTGCGCTGAGGCTGTCGCCACCGCGGATGTCCAAGCCGGCCAGACGGTGCTTGTGATCGGCCCGGGCTTCATCGGGCAGGGAATTGCCATTCTCGCCCGGGCCAAAGGCGCAAAGGTCGTGGTCCTCGGACGCGATGACCAGCCGCGGCTCGCAGCATTGCATGCTGCCGGTTTTGCCGACCTGATCGACACGCATCACACGACGCTGGACGTGGCCCTGACCGACTATCCCCCCTTCGATGCCATCATCGAGGCGGCCGGTGTACCGTCTCTGGTCAATGCCAGCCTGCCGTTCCTGAAGAAGCGCGGCATCTTTACGGTTGTCGGCATCCACCCGCGCGCCGCCGAGATCGACCTGACGCGACTGGTGCGGATGCACCAGCAGATCCGCGGGTCTTATCGCGCGCCGAAATCGACATGGGACGACGTGCTGCGTTTCCTCGAAGCAAACCAGGACCTGATGCGCGGGCTGATCAGCCACAACTTCGCCCTGACTGATGCGCTCGAAGGCTTTAAGCTTGCACACACCCGTATTGCGTCGAAAGTCATGCTGACGATCGGTGACGCACCATGAGCAAGGCCTTCCTCGCGCTCTGGAACGATTTTCCCACCGCAATGCGGGAAGAATACGAGACGTGGCACACGTTTGAGCACGTGCCCGAGCGGTTGACACCACCCGGCATCCGCGCTGCCCGTCGCTACGCCGCGTTCAGCGCCGCTTCGGATCGCTATTTCACGGTCTACGACCTCGATGATACAGCAGCGCTCGAACATCCCGATTATCTGGATCTCGTGCGCCACCCCACGCCCTGGTCTTCGAAGATGCGCCAGCATTTTTCCAATGTTCTGCGCATACCTGCCGAATGCGTCGCCTCCGGCGGCCGGGGGACGGGCACCCACGTGCTGGTCCAGGCCTATTCCGTGGACCGCAGCCACGCTGGCGGCGCATCGGCCAAACTAGCCTTGGTTCTTCAGGATCTGGTCTCCACCGGGCGGATGGTCTGCTATCGGATCGGTCTTGCTGAGCCGAACCAGAAGTACGAGGTGTTCGAGCAGGAGCCACAGGCGGATACCGACATGCTCAATGTGGTCTTGCTCGCCGAAAGCAGCAGCCGCAGCGGACTGGAGGACATCCATCCGGCCCTTGCGACGGCGGCAAAGGATGTGCTGCAACCGCAGGCCACTCTCCGCGACGGGGTGATGGAGCTGTTGGTCAGTTTCCGTGACGTCGACGCGCCCGCGAACCGATCAGAGATTTTGGCCACCGAGGAAATGCGAGCCCGATTCACTGAGGTCAGTTGCCGCAAGCGCCATTCCGATCCGCAAAACCGGAACTTGCCCGCATCCTAACATCCCAAGGGGCGATGTCACTTTAACTTGACATCGGATGCACAAGAGACGTTCGGCCTTTGGGATTGATCTCAGGTCGTTGCTCCGGCCGCAGCTTTCCACTTTGCGGTCGCCTGGATGCGGTGAACGCGGTTTTGTAATGCGGAGCGTTGTGAGCGGGGTGAGACTAAGAGGTTGCGGTCAGCGTAGAAGACGGAGATGAAGCGCTAAAGGTTTCCCGGTGAACGGAAGTCTTGCATCATCCGCTTCGGCGCAATACCCTGCTTCTTCAAAAGACGGGTCAGCAATCGCCTGGCAGCTTTGGTGTTTCGGCCGTTTTGAATGATTTCGTCGAGTACATAGCCGTCCTGATCGACGTCCCGCGATACCCAGTTCTTTCTGCCAGCGATGGGCACACATCGTTGCCGCTGGGCTCCTTGCGGTGAAGGCGACGTGCATAATCTGGGCCGAACTTCTTTCCCCAGCGGCGGATCGTTCACAGGAGACGGCAATGCTTCGCTCCAGCAGCAATTCCTCGATAAGGCTCAGGCTCAGCGGAAACCGAAAGTACAGCCAGACCGCGTGGGCGATGATCTGGGGTGGGAAGCGATGGCGCTTGTAGCTGACTGGCGAGGTGTTCGTGCACGTGCGTCTATCGCAACCGCTCCTCACACGGCGTTACCGTGACATCGCCCTCCGTCCGGATAGAGCAGAAGAAGCCCTTCCCAGCATCAAGCGGAAGCTTTCCGCCGAGGCGTTCAGCGAACTCGTTGCCGCCGCCCCGCGGTTCCCCAGCTGGCTTGCCCGCAGTGTGGGTAAGGCCGCTTATGGCTGAACAGTTTTTCCAGCTGTCCCAGGACGATCGGAGAGACGTTCTTGCGATCGCGACGGAGAAAGCCGGGCGGCCGATCCACCTCCTGGAAAAGGACGCATGGGTCGTCTGGGCTCTGCGAACCCTCTATGGCACGGCGCTCTGGGATCACCTCGTTTTCAAAGGTGGCACATCCCTCTCCAAAGCCTAAAAGGCCATCCGCAGGTTTTCGGAGGATGTCTACCTGACATACGATATTCGTGAGCTCGCTCATGGTCTGGTGGGCTTAAAGGACGAGGCATTGCCGAATACCAGAAGCGAGGAAAAGCGCTGGTCGAGCGAAGTCCGCAAGCGTTTGCCGATCTGGATATCGGAGACCCCGCTCATTATCGATGCGATCAGCGCCCAGTCGCTTCCGGCCACCGTACGTGTCGAGGCCGACAAGCTCTTCATCGACTATGAAGCAGTTGCCGGCGGATCCGGCTACGTCGCTCCAAGCGTCATGCTGGAGTTCGGGGCTCGATCAATCGGAGAACCGGCAAGCGTTCGCGACCTTGCATGCGACGCGGCAGGCCTTGTGGATGGCATCGAATTTCCCACCGCGAAGCCGCGGGTCATACATGCCGAGCGCACATTCTGGGAAAAGGCGACGGCAATCCACGCCTTCTGCCTGCAGGAATGGCTCCGCGGAGAACGCTTTTCACGACACTGGCACGATATCGTTCGTCTTGACGATATCGGCATCGCCACAGTGCAATCGCTGATCGCGACCTAGCCAAGTCGGTGGCGCAACACGAATCCAGGTTGAGAAAGCGGCCGATAGAACGCCGATTGACTATGAAGCGGCCGTGGGCGGTGGGCTGCAACTTACTCCTTCCGGCGAAGGAAGGGCAGCTCTCGAACAGGACTGCGCCCGGATGCTTGAAGACGGCCTTCTTCTCGGTGAGGCCGAGACTTTCGACGAACTCCTCGCTCGATGCGAGAAAATCCAAGATAAGGCCAATGCTGGCGGCTGATTGAGGCGTCGCTAGTGCTGGCAACGCGCGCGGTGTTTTGGCGTTGGCGCGCTAAGGCGCTATCCTCTCTTGGCTCGGTGGATAGCCGTATTTCCGTGTAAACGATCTGGAAAATGCCTCGGCGCTACCAAACCCGACAGCAGCAGCAACTGTTTTCACGCTCCGGCCGGAACGCAGTTGCGACCTGCCCAGCGAAAGCCGCCAGTTCGTCAGATAGGCTGCCGGCGGCTGGCCGACGGTCCTGCTGAAGGTATCGATGAAACGCCCACGCCTCATGCCGATGATTGCGGCCAGGTCGCCAATGTGCCAGCGCCTCGCCGGGTCTTCGTGCATAGCCACCAGAGAGGGATGGAGCTGCCGATGAGCAAGCCCAGCCAGTAGGCCCGCATTGACCGTACCCGCCGCGAGCGCCTTTCGGATCGCAAGAACGACGATCACTTCGCAAAGCCGCGCATGGATCGTGCCACAACCGCAGCGCCGGTCAATACTCTCTCCCACGATCAGATCTGCCAGTCCCTGCAGTTCCCGCTCCGCTGCCAAACCAAAGCACAACTCCTCAGGCAAGGCGCCCACAAGCGGATTTAAGTTCTCGCCGAAATCAATGGTAGCCGCCGCCAAAATGGTCATGCCGCGCCCGGACACGCCGGCCGCGCGCGGCCGGTAAATCAGGTGGGTTGCCTCCCCGGCACCTTCGCTATCGACGATCACCAGATTGGCTTTCTCGCCATCGTCGCGATAATCGGCGCGCAGGCCATAGGCCTTGAGAAAGGCAGCAAGTCGGTCATGCTTTGGCTTTGGATCTGAATGTTCGATCATGTATTTTCCGGATAATATGTCGTCAGATTGGGTAATCTCTTGTCAGCGACCATTCCAACCGAGACGAGATTATAGCTGAGGATACGATGACAAGTAGCTCCCCCTCCAAATTCGATCAATCACGTGCCGACGAATACGGTCGGCAGAGCCGCATTGCGCTGGCAGGATACGATGCTTGTCACGAACTCTGCGCCTGCATGCTGGCGGCTTCAGCAATCAGTATGCAATCTGCGCGCATCCTGGTCGTCGGCGCGGGTGGAACAGCCGGCGAGATCATCGCTGCGGCCAGGCTGGAGCCGTCCTGGACCTTCCTCGCAGTCGATCCCTCTCCGTCCATGGCGAAGGTGGCGCGCACCAATCTCACTGAGGCCGGGCTTGCTGACCGCGTCGAATTCATTGAAGGCAGCCTCGAGGAGGTTGCAAGCGACTCCTCCTTCGACGCCGCAATGATGATCGGCGTTCTACATCACCTGCCGGGCGACAGCGCGAAGCTCCAGATCTTGGCTGAACTTGCCGGAAGGCTGAAAGCCGGGGCGCCGCTTGTGCTGGCTGGAAACTATCGCGCATACAGCTCCGAGCTGCTGTTGTTAGCTGCTTGGGCGCAGCGATGGCGAATGAATGGCGCCGATCCCGACGAGGTTCGTGCGAAGATGGACCGCATGCTGCAAGGCGCCGAACCACCCCGATCGGAAGAAGACGTCACCATGCTCCTGGCTGAAGCAGGATTCGAGGCGCCGCTACGATTTTTCTCAAGCCTCTTCTGGGGCGCGTGGTTCACGAGACGTGCTCCGTCGTTGCCGGAATAAGGCAATCGAAAGGACAAGTCATGTTTGAAAAAAACATCCGCGAAAGAGAACGCGACTTTGCGCATTTCCTTCCTTCATACTGTCGAGGCCAACCAGCCGCTGTTTGAAGAGGCAGCGGTTTCCGTGGGCCTGTCGTCCGCAAATAGCCGACACGAATTGCGGACCGATCTGCGTGAGGCAGTCGAAGAATGTGTGCGTTGACGGAAAATGTAAGCTCGCAGACGGCCGATTGTCTGCCCGCTTTGGGGCAACGGTCCGACGTGGTTATTCTCACCTGCGCAACGCTTGGGACAGCCGCGGCCGGAATTCAAGATGCCGCCGTACCGATCCTGCGGGCAGCGCTGCCGCGTTTGGTGTCGGCCACGTGCGGTAGAATATCGGTCCTATGCGCGGCCGAATCCGCCCTTGCCTCGACAAAACACCTCTACGAAAAAGAGGCCAAAGAAGGAACCGTCCAGCCGGCGATCATTCACCTCCTGCACGTCTGGCATCTGTCCGGCGGTCATCAACGCGTTTCACTCCAAGGCTGTTGGCGGGAAGCAGTGGCTCGATGCCGGCCCATTCTTCGTCGCTCAGTTCGTGACGGCGCATGACGATCTTCCTTCAAGAGGAGTGAATCATAATCCGATCGACACATGAACCCCGTTTATGGGGACGCGTCCTAGTTCTTTATCTTTCCTACTGAGACAGTCGCGGTTCTCCCCGCGACCAGCCGGACCGTTGTAGGGGCGTCGTCGATCTCGATCCGCACCGGAATTCTCTGCGCCAGTCGGACCCATGAGAATGTCGGCGCCACGCTTGCGAGCGAGCCCGCAGTATCGCTTCGTTCCCGATCCTCTATCCCCGCAGCAATGCCGGCGACATGTCCGGTGACCGATTGAGCTTCGCCCATGATCTTGATCGTTACCGGATCACCAATGTGAATTCTCGCGAGCTTTGTCTCTTCAAAATACCCCGCAAGGTAGATAGATTCTTTTTCCACCAGGACGCCTACGGCAGTTCCAGCCAGGACATAGTTCCCCCTGCGCAGGGAGAAATTCGTAATCGCCCCGGATGCCGGTGCCCTCACGGTCGTCCGCTCAAGGTTCAGCTTTGCCAGATCCCGCGCGACCAGTGCAGATCGATAGGCGGCCTCTGCCTGATACATCCGGCTTTCTGCTTGCTGTCGCTCCTTGAGGCTGGCTGCTTCCTTTGAGGCAAGCAGTTGATATCGTTCGAAATCGGTTTTTGCCAGCTCCGCCGCCGCCCTTGTCCCTGTTACCTGCGCTTCTGCCTCGCGCAGCGCAAGTTCGAAGCGATCCGTTTCGATGCGAAACAATGGCGTTCCTTCCTCAACCTGTGCATTGTCGGACACCAGAACCTCGGTGACAGGCCCGGAAACATCCGGTGCAAGCCGAACGATATCCGCCCGGAGGTTGGCGTCACGCGTCCATGGCGCTTCCATATAGAAAGACCACAGGTGCCAGCCCAACACCACAGCGCAACCCGTCATGGACAAGGTCAGAAGGACTTGACCCGCAGTGAACGTCAGATTTTTCATCATCATCAAAACCAGTCGATAGCGGCAGAAAATCCGCCGAAAAGAGTAATGTACAGGGCAAGGTTGAACAGAGAGCGGTGCCAAACCGCCCGGTAAAAACCGATCTTGCCGAGAAGGGAAGCGAGAACGCGTAACCCGACATAAGCAAACAGGGCGAGCGCTGCGGAAGACGGCAAAAAGACGCCATAAAGATCGAGTTCTCCCATCAAGCGGCGTTCCTTTCTGAAAACGGAATTCCGGGAACAGGCCTGTCAGCCTCCGGAGCTATGCAAAGGCGAAGAGCGACGGCTTGCAGCAGAAGCTCGATATCCATGTCGGTGGTGACCGTAGTCGAAAGGATCAGATCATCGAGCGCCCGCAGGGCGTTTTCCAGCGAAGCCCCTCGTTCAGCCGGAAGGCCGTCATATAAGGGCGCGACTGCGCGGAAGACCGGTTCAACGGTGAGGCGGAGACCCTCCGAAACTTCTGCAATGAGCTCCTGCATAGCGACCAGATGCAGCCCCACCCGGATATCCCTTAAAAGGTCGCGATCATAGACCTCCGAGGTCGGCGGGAGTCTTGCCACTCGTGAGGCGAACAGGCCGGCAACGTCAATCATGCGATGTCGCGTGACAAGGCCGTCGGTGTGTTTGCCAAAGGCGATGTTTGCGACATGTCTCCGGGTAACTGAAAAGAGCCGTCTGGCATTTGTTTCCGTTTGCACGGATCGAAAGATGCCGCAGACCGCTATCGTCCAGACCATTGCCAGTATGGTTGCGGCCGCCGCATTCGTGAATGTGGCAAAGTCGGACCCTGGATATGCCCGGAGCGTGAGAAGAAGAGGGAAATTGATGCAGAGTCCCATACCAACCAGCGCAAGCGAGGGCACTGCGAGACAAATGCCCGCCGGTATCAAAAACAATCCTAGAGCCGCGACAAGTGGCGCAAAACCGTCGATGAGCGGAAGGATCGCAAAGCCGTAGATGAATGCGGCAATGGCGGCGCCGATCGTCACATTGGCAAATTTGCGCATGGCAGGGACCGGGTCATCCATCGTGGCAAGGAGGCAGCAAAGGACGCCCGATATCTGGGCGAGGATCATTCCGTCGGACCAGCCGGTTGCGATCCAGAAGAAGAGTGACGTCGCAACGCAGATCGCGACTGTCAGCGATGACAGCAACGCCATTCCGATATCACGATGCGGTGCGGGCGTTCTCTCAGGAGCGCGGGCCGCTCTTGCTCCACTTTGATCTTCAATGGATTTTCGAAGAGTGTGGCACTCCGCAGAAAGTCGAGAAACAGTCCGCAGCTCGCGGGCATAATTGGCGAGAATAAGTTTTTCCCATGTCGGAGGCGCGGCGAAAGAGGCGATTGCATCGATCGCGATCGCCAGGGAGGAGCTTCTCGGATCGGAACCCGCCTCCCTGATCATCGCCAATGCCTTTTCGTGGCCGCAGGGGTCCAGCCTGCCCAGTGATCGTCGCAAATCCTCCAGCTCGCTCAGCAACGGGAGGAAGGACACCATCCGATGATGCAGCGACTTCACCAGTGCCACTCTGTTTCGGTATCTGGATCCGTCATACTGAAGATGAACCGCAAACGAACGCAGATCGGCCGCCTCCGCAGCCAGCGCGCTGCGCTCCATCCTGCTTTGGCTTCCTTCCAACTCGCCGGCAGTTATCGCTTCGAGGAGCTTCTGCGCCCTCGCCATCCAGCCGTCGATCCGGTTGAGAAGAGTTGTTCCTACGTGAACCGGAAAAACAATGTGGCTGACGATCGAGGCGCATATGATCGCGAGCCCGATCTCCTCTGTGCGGGAAACGACAATATCGAAAGCGTTTGCCGGAGTGTTGACCAGCGGCAATCCCGCAAGAAGCACGGTATAGCCCGCCAGCAGCGAAACATAACTGCGAGGCGTGCGATCAAGCAGACTGAAGAAGGTGCATGCAGAAACCCATACGACGATCGCGCCGGAGAGCAATATCGGCTCGTTCACAAGGTTCGGGACCATGAGGATTGTCGCGCCACCCCCAATCAGTGTTCCAAGAAGCCGATAGACCGACTTTGACGAGATCGCGCCGGAGAGCGGGTGGGCGACAATATAAACGGTTGCAACTGCCCAGTACGGCCGGTTCAGATCAAAACTGAGGGCTACGAGATATGCCAGCATGGCTGCGCCGAACGTCTTCAGCGAAAAGATCACGTTCCCCCTGGTAACGACTGGTCGGACACTCAAATGTCATCTCCCGGCCTGGAGATGTTCTGCTCCGCGCCTTGTTCATCACAGGTGATGCTGTTCGGCAGGCCATAGATCGCTGGCGAGACATAACAAAAGAACGGTGCGGCGAGGCAGGCGTGCAGGTAGGCTTCGGCCTGGTCCGTGCACGCACCGGTAGACACGCCCCCCGGCTGACGGCCGAGAAGCGCGCGGGCTTTCGAAAGGAGACCGGTCGTGATTCTTTTAAAGCGGCCGGAGCGCGGCGACTTTGTCCGCGTTCGGGTTGGAATCAAAATGCAAAGACTGCGAGGCTCTTTGAGGGGCAGACGAATTTCAGTCCTGACAATGTCAGACCACCAACGGTCGTCGAATTTTTGAAGTGCCATGATCGTTCTCCAGCCTGTTTGCCGGGTGTGAACCTATCGACAAAGCACGCGGAAGAATTTAGATATACCATCAGATGATTACTAAATTCCACCAATCGCCAATATCTCTCTCCAGCGCCTTCGCCGACTATGATCTCGAAAGTTCGCCTGCGCCCGCGCGCGCTGTGAGGATAGACGTGTCGCAAAACGAACGCGAGGCGCCCGAACATCAACACCGCAAGGGCCAGCTCGTCATGCCCCTGCGCGGTGGTGTGACATGCAGGGTTCCGAGCGGCATGTGGATGGTCCCGCCGCACTGCGGCGTCTGGGTGCCAGGGGGCATGCCTCACAGCAATGTCGCCACTGCCAACGCGCGCTTGTTCTTTCTGTTCGTTGAACCGGGGGCTGCCGATTTACCAAACCGATGTTGCACGCTTTCCCTCTCGCCACTCGTCAGGGAACTCATCATCGAGATGGCCGATCAGTCCGCGGTTGCGACGGCTCACTCGGAACTTGTGACGACGCTGCTTCTGTCGGCCTTGTCGCGCATGCCTGTAGAGTATCTTCATCTGCCGCTGACGGATGAATCGCGGCTTTTGCAGATTGCGTCGGAACTGGCGAATAACCCGTCCGATCGCAGTACGATGGCGCAGTGGGCAACGCGAGTGGCGATGAGCGAGAATTCGCTCGCACGTCTCGTTCAGCAGGAGACCGGCCTTACGTTTGGCCGCTGGCGCCAACAGTTGCAATTGATCGTCGCAATCCGAAGCCTTTCAGCGGGGGCGACAGTACAGCAGGTTTCGGGCGACCTCGGATATGAATCGGTGTCGGCGTTCATTACCATGTTCAAGAAGGCTCTCGGAACCTCGCCATCAAAGTATCTAAGAAACTTCGACCGCTAAAAGTCACGAAAACGGACGGGCAGTCCAGAGGAGATAAAACATGTTCACCCACGTCATGATCGGCAGCAACGATCTGGAGCGCGCGAGAGATTTCTACGATGCCACCTTCGTCGCTCTGGGCGGCAAGCCCGGCGAGATGGACGCCAGAGGCCGACTGATCTACGCCCATGAAGGAGGGCGGCTGATGATCACGACACCCATTGACGGCAAACCGGCGACCGTTGCCAACGGTGGAACAATCGGTATCGCGGCGACGACCCCCGACCACGTCCTGGCGTGGCATTCCGCCGGAGTCGCACACGGCGGAACGGCAATCGAGAGCCCGCCCACGGCACGTCCGAACGGGGCGTTCGTTGCATATCTTCGCGACCCCGACGGAAATAAACTGACTGCAAGGACGCCTCCCACGAAATGAGGCTGACAGCCCCATGCACGGTTGATTTTATGAAATTGAGTTAATCGGTGGTGGGTCCTGATGGGAAGTTAATGGGCCAACTGATCGCGCAAGCGGGGCGTAATCCAATCCAGGAAGCATCGAATTTTCGTTGGCAATGGATCGGCTGGTCCGTAGACGACATTCACGGGCAGCGGTTCCGGCGCAAACTCAACAAGTACTTCCTGCAGGGCGCCAGAACGTAACTGGCCTGCAATCTGGTAGGAGAGTACGCGGATGATGCCGAAACCCGATACGGCCGCCTGAATTGCGGCGATCTGCTCGTCCGTCAGCCAAAATCAAAAGGTCCTGACCCTAAGCAGTGGGAATCAACAGTGGATCCTACATATCCCGATTCCGCGGCATGGAGCCTTCGGGCACTTGAAAGGAACTTTCCAATCGCCGTGAAAAAGCCGGCGTTTGAGTAGTTGACCCTAGAACGGAAAAGGGATCAACGCAGCCCCCGCAAAACAGATAAGTCATTGTTAATGTGACATATTGCTCCAGTTTCAGAGTCGCTAACGTGAAAGGCAGATAATTGTGAGTTAAGGGGCTATTAACCCTTAATCTCTGGACGCGACGCGAGAATCGTGTTGTATCTTTGGCGGGCTTTGGGCGGCAAACCGAACTTTGGCCGCCAAGGGGGCGACATGGCGATGGCGAATAAAATTGAAGCAACGATTGCTCAGAAGGAAGATGCAGGCGGCAAGATAGCCCGCCATGCGAGCCTTCTGTCGCAGCAATTGCAGGAACTGCGCACACGCATGTACCCGCCAAAGTCGGAAAAAAGCCTGCGCCCCTTCCTGACCAATGAAGTTTCGAAGCTGACGTCGATACCTGATTCCACCCTGAAACTCTTGTCGAGTGAAGGGCGCGGCCCGATTCCTGGACGGCTGGAAAACAATCATCGGGTCTACACCCTGGCCCAGATCAACGAATTGCGGGAACTGTTTGCAAGCCAGAAGCCTGCAGACGCGTTGAGATTCTTACCCCGCCGCCGCGAGGGCGAACACCTTCAGGTGGTGGCGATCGCCAACTTCAAGGGCGGCAGCGCCAAGACCACAACCTGCGTCCACCTTGCGCACTATCTCGCCTTGCAAGGCTATCGTGTCCTTGCACTGGATCTTGATCCGCAGGCGTCACTTTCTGCTCTCTTCGGTGCGCAGCCCGAGTTTGATGTCGGTGCCAATGAGACCATCTATGCGGCGCTGCGTTACGAAGATGCAGAGCGTCGATCGATCCGCGACATTATTCGCAAGACCTATTTCGACGGCATTGACCTGATCCCGGGCAACCTCGAGGTCATGGAATATGAGCACGAAACGCCCAGGGTTCTGGCGCAGAAATCCGGTTCCGGGGCAATTTTCTTCGAGCGACTGAAGTTTGCGCTGGCCGAGGTCGATCAGGATTATGACGTGGTTATCCTCGATACGCCGCCGTCCCTCGGATTCCTGACGCTCAGCGCAATCTACGCTGCCACAAGTATGATCATCACCGTCCATCCGGCGATGCTTGATGTGGCTTCCATGAGCCAGTTCCTGTTGATGATGGGAGACCTGATCAGCGTGCTGAATGAAAACGGCGCGCAACTCGATCAGGATTTCATTCGCTATCTCATCACTCGTCATGATCCCAACGATGCGCCCCAGTCTCAAGTTGTCGCCATGATGCGCCATCTGTTTGGTACCGATGTGCTTCTTCCAACCCTGATCGAAAGCACGGCTGTCGAGGCAGCGGGACTTGCAAAGCGCTCCATCTACGAGCTCGAAATGGGCCAGATCGGCCGTGACACACACAAGCGAGCCCGCGAGGCGGTCGACGCCGTCAATGAAGCAATTGTGAAACTGATCAACACCAGTTGGGGGCGCACATGACCAGCAAGTCATCGCGTAAATCCATCGTAGCAAATTTTGGGTTGCTCTCTGCGGAACTGGAAAACCGGTTGTCGACGGAGAATCCTGCCGCCGCTCCCCAACCTGCTCCATCCGCTCGTGTCGGTGCAGGCGTGATCGGTGCGGCGCACCGGGCGATCGACGACATTAAATCAGAACGTGATCGCCTGAAGGCGCTGGTCGAAGCCGGCGGAGGAGCGATCCGCGAACTCGATCCGTCCAAAATCGACCCCTCGCCCTTTCCCGACCGTCTTCCTGACGATGATGCCTCCGATTTCGAAACATTTAGGAATTCGATCCGCTCCGAAGGCCAAAAGGTTCCCATCCAGGTCCGAAAATCACCGTCCTCGCCTGACCGCTATCAGGTGATCTACGGCCACCGCCGGCTCCAGGCAGCCAAGGATCTTGGGATTCCGGTTAAGGCGATCGAGGTAGAGATATCCGACGTCGAACTGGTCATCGCACAGGGTATTGAAAACGCCGATCGCCAGGATCTGACCTGGATTGAGCGCGCCCTGTTTGCCCGCCGTATGGACGATGCCAATGTGAAACCTCGCGATATCAAGGCTGCCCTGTCCATCGACGATCCTGAACTGGCACGCATGCGGTCCGTTTACCGCGCCGTCCCGTCCGGAATCATCGAAGCAATCGGGCGCGCGGCGAAGGTTGGTCGTCCGAGATGGGCCGACTTTGCAAAGACTTTTTCTGAAAGGCCGGATCTGCACGATGCAGTGAGCAAGGCTTTATCCATCAGCACCCAAAAGCGCCTGGGATCAGACCAGAAGTTCCTGGCAGCATTGAATGCTCTGAAACCGAAAGCTCCCTTGAAGGAGACCGGCAAAGCCATTGCTGGCCCCTCAGGCGAGCAACTGGGCAGGCTTGTGCGTACGGCCAAGGAGGTTCGTATTTCAGCGCACACGGCGTCCGCGACGGAATTCCTGAGCTTTATTGAATCGGAGTTGCCGGCGCTGGCCGAGCGCTTCAGTCGTATGAAGTCGAAGAACTGATCGAAGCGTTAAGCGGATTTCGACACGAATTATGGAAGGAAAGCGCGCAAAAGAAAAAGGCCCCCGAAACGTCGCCGTCATGGAAGCCCTTCTCGTTGTGTGAGAGCTTGAGAATCGCATTTCCATGAATCCTAGTCAAGAGTCTTTGGCACCGTTTCGGTGAGCGTTCTTCTTTTGCCTTTTTGAGAGGCGAAGACATGGAAGGTGGACAAGTAACGACGCCCTTTGGGCGGCGACAGGTTACCCTTGCGCTTGTGAGGCGACAAATCGCCACGAGCAGGATCGAAGAGGGTAAATCGGCAAACAAGTGGAAAGTTTTCCGCGACGCATCGGAAGCTCGGGAGGTACTTGGTCTGCAGGATCGCAGCCTCGCGGTTCTCGACGCGCTTTTGAGCTTCTATCCGGAGAACGAACTGCGACAGGACGCGCAGCTCGTCGTCTTTCCCTCGAACATTCAGCTGTCGATTCGTGCCCATGGTATCGCAGGCGCAACCTTGCGTCGGCATCTTGCGCTCCTCGTTGAGGCCGGCCTGATCATCCGCAAGGATAGCGCCAACGGCAAACGCTACGCTAGAAAAGATGACGATGGATCGATCGAACACGCCTTCGGATTCGACATATCGCCGCTTCTTATGCGAGCTGAGGAGCTCGCATGCCTCGCGCAGCAGGTTGCTGCCGATCGAATTGCCTTTAGACGGGCAAGGGAAAACCTGACGATCTGCCGGCGCGATATCCGCAAGCTTATTACGGCAGCCGTTGACGAAGGTGCTCCAGGCGATTGGGATGAGTTGGAGGAGCGCTATCTTAGCCTGGTCAGGCAAATTCCGCGCAATCCCGGGCTGAATGAGCTTAGCGATCTGGGCACCAGAATGAGCAGTTTGCGGGAGGATGTCGTCAAACTCCTGAATTCTGATGGTTTTTCGTCAAATATGAACGCCAATGATGCCCATATTGAGCGTCACATACAGAATTCAAATACCAACCCACTTAATGAACTTGAACCAAGCTCTGGAGAGGAGCTGGGCGCAAAGCCGAGTGAAAATGAGCGGGCCATGCATGTGCCGATAAAGGCTTTCCCGATTGGACTTGTCTTGCGGGCCTGCCCGGAAATTTCGAACTATGGTCCTGAGGGCCAAATCGAGAACTGGCGCGAGCTCATGACAGCCGCTGTGGTTGTCAGGTCGATGCTTGGGGTCAGTCCTTCTGCATATCAGGAGGCCTGCGAGGTGATGGGCCCGGAAAATGCGGCGGTGACTGTCGCTTGTATTCTTGAACGCGGCGGTCATATCAATTCGCCGGGTGGATACCTGAGGGATTTGACCAACCGGGCAAAGCGTGGAGAGTTTTCGTTGGGACCATTGCTGATGGCCCTCCTGAGAGCTGCCGGTCACTCGGTGAAGGCGACGGGATGATATTTTGATGCTTTGAACGAGGCTATCGGTTTTCGACAGGTGGGGGGTCACCTCCCCTTCCAATCGTCTATTCTAGCTATGAAAGGGATGCTTGGCGTCCCTGCACAGGCTAATGCGCCCTACCTTACTTCAGACAGGCCAGCAGGTTTGGTTTCCGGTAAGTGAAGTCGGCCACTGGCTGGCGCAAGAATAGGATTCGATATCATGAGCAACAGATCGAAGATCAATGCCGCAATACCAACTCAGATGGCGGTTTTTGGCGGGATGGGGCCATGGTGCCCTCAAATCTGTCCTCGGGACTACCAAGCCGTACCAACCGCTAGAGGAGAAATGACGATGGAAGCTTGAGACAATCGATTTTAATAACCGGTCATTTCCAGGTAGCCTCGCCCCGAGGTCGTTCCTGTAAACTCGATAGGCCCCTCCCAATAAGGGGTGGAGGTTGCCATCCATGCCTGCTCGTTAAGCGCCGTCGTTTTGATATCGAGACCGCGACTAGGCATCTTCAGGTTCCATTTCACCGGGACTGTCTTGCCGTTAACAGTTGCCGTCTGCAACGGCAAAATCTCTATCTCCTCGGGGTCGATGGGTGAGGACTTGCCATCAGCTGAAATCCAGTTGGCGGAGGTATAGCCCCCTTCGTTATCTCTCAGTCGAAATGCCATCATCTTTTCGCCCGATGCGAAGTGTAGCGAAAACCAGTCCCATCCCGTCTGATTGGAAGCGAGCGGCTGAGATGACCATTCACGATCAAGCCAGGCTTTGCCTGTCACCTGCAAGATCCGGCCATCAAGCTCGACGTTGCCGCTGACGTCGTAGAAGGGTTGGGAATAATAGTAGCTGGCCTGCCCGGCTGTTGATTTGACCGAGAAACCCCTGTCTCCCTGAAGAACCAATGGGCCGCTCGCCTGAAGTTGCAGTAGATAATGAAAACCTTTGCCGCTGGCGCTCAGATCAATTTTATCGAGGGGGTCGGCAAGTCCGGTCGCGGCCGTCTTCATCGCCCAGTTGTCTATCCAAGCATTAAAAGGATCGGTTTCGACACCAGCCTGTCCAACCCCGCCGCGCGCCAGTCTTTCGGCAACATAGTGACGACGGGTGGTGGTAAGGGCGGCATGGCCCAACCAGATTTGCGGATCCGCCCATCCGGCCCGCTCGCCGGGTTGGAGCGCCGAACGAAAGAGCGTCCATTGAGCCCCTAGCTGCTCACCGTCCAAGGTCTGAAGATTTGCGGTGACGTACCACCATTCGATTCTGAAATCCGGATGCGGCCCGTGATCCTGCGGAAACACCAGCGGCACTCCTCTTTGAGGAACGCTGAAACCTTCGGCGGTCGACCCTAAGCCAGCGAAGCCCTGCGCTACTGCTGCCACTGGCGTAAGAGCACAACAGATCAGGGAAAGTAGAAACATGCGCCTAGCGTTCATTGGCAAATATCCTGAGGAGGTCCGTGGGCATGGTTTTCGCCAATCGGATGACCGGTATCGCAACCGAAACTATGGCAGCGACAAGGGCGACAAGGCCAAGTTTCAGCCATTCCAGTGGAAAAAGGATCAATGGCAGCCGCCAACCGAACGCTTCCACATTGATGATTGCCAGAAGCACCCAGGCCAAAGCGAGCCCGACGGGAATCGCGGCAAGGTACGTGAAGAGCCACAGAGCGAGTGCGCGGATTAGCTCCAGCCACGCAAGATCGCGACGACGAACCCCGAGTGCCCAGACGGGCGCCAGTTGCGGCAATCGCAGCGAGGCGAGCGTCAGGAGGCTTGAAAACATTGCAAAGCCGGCGACGGCTAGCGTCAGTACGTTCAGGGCACCCGTTACCGCAAAGGTCTGTTCGAAAATCGCCGCGGATTGGCGCTTGAGGGACGCCTGGTCAACGATATTAGCTTCCGGCAGGCCGAACTCTTCCATCAGGCGCCGCCGGAAAGCCGTGGTCTCCTCTGGCGCAAGGCGAAGGCCATATCGCAGTTTTTCAACATCGGGATAGTGCTGGACAAGAGCATCAATACCGATAATCACCTGTCCCGTGGGGTTGCCAAAATCCGAAAAGACGCCGACGACGGTAGCGCTCCAGCCGCCTGGCAAGCTAATTTTCTGCCCAGGCGAAGCCTTGCCGGCCCGCCAGAACTGCTCATTGACCAGTGCTCCCCGACCGCTCGCAATCTCATCCCAGGTCGTGGCGGACCCGAGGATCAACGGCCAATGATCCCTGTAGGTGGGATCATCGGCGACCCCGAAAATCTGCACCTGTTCTCCCGAAACTTCACCCCGGGTGCTCCAGATGGGCAGGACTGCGCGTGTGTGCTCGGGAAACCATTGGCGTAGCCGCCCGGCTTCCGTCTCGTCTCGTGCCGTCACGTAAACCTCTGCTGCAAGCCGCTGATCTAGCCAACCGAGAAAAGTCTCCCGAAAACTTGAGACCATCGTCCCGACACCGATATTGGCCGATAAGGCGAGCAACAATGCCATCAATGCGAGGGAAAGTCCGGGCAATTGCTGGCGCGTATCGGCAAAGAACCATCGCACAAGTATCGGTTGAGATACCCGTTCACCCGCTTTCAAGAGAGAGGCCAGAAACGGCGGGAGGCTGAATGCTGCGCCGAGCAGGAGCGTTGCCAATAACGCAAATCCAGCGAGGAGCCCTCCCCCGGTCCAGATAAGGAAACCGGACAGCGCTAACAGAAATGTGCCGATTGCAACCTGCAGCATCAGTCCTCTGGCGGATGCCATTGTCCAGGCCCTGTTGTGCGCCGTCGACAATATCGGCATCCGCCAGACACGCCAGAGATGTTGCAGCGAGGAAAGCCAAGTTCCGATGAGCGCCATGCCAAAACCCGCCAGCCACCATTCGGGCCTGATGGAAAGTGAGCCCGCAACGCCTGCCCCGTAAAGCCCACTGAGCGTCGCGGCCACGCCCGGCAAGAGCGCAGAGGCGACGACGTAGCCGAGAATGACGCCCAATGCGCCGGACAGGAGCGCGAAGAGCGTTATCTCGATAACGAGCATCGTCGTGAGTGAGGCCAAGGACACTCCAAGCGATCTCATCGTTCTAAAGGAGCCTCGCCTCTGCTCGAATGACAGCCCGGTTGCGGAATAGGCGATAAACAGACCCACGATAAATGCAAGGAAACCGAAAGCCATAAGGTTAAGATGAAAACTGTCGGTGAGCCGCGCAATATCAGGCCGCCCGCCAGCCTCTCTTATTGTGAGCTCAGGCGCGATGCGCCCGATCGCCTGACGATCCCGGTCTTGTGAAGGTGAAATAACGATTCGGCTGAGGTCTCCATTGCGTTCAAGGATGCGGGCGGCGGTGGAGATGTCGACGAAAGCCGCCCCGTCAGGAATATCGGCCGCCTTCCTGACGGCAAGTCCCGCCGTATCCTTCAAGGCACTAGCCGTTGCTGGCGATACGAGCATCACGCCGGGCACCGTCATGAAGTCGATCAGTCCGGATCTATCCGAGGCGGGAAGAAGCGTTCCATCCGACGGCATCGTCAAAGGGTCAATCCCGATTAGCCTGACACGCGTCGTCCCGAACCGGTATTGGCCCTCGATGACAGGAGAGACATCAAAGCCGGCCCGGCGAAGCTTCGCGTAAGTCTCCAAGGGTATCGTGCCGCCGTCTTTGGCCACCAACTGGTCCAGCTGGTTTTGAGACAATACCGAGGCCGCCCTGTCGTAGCTGGCGCGCGCCTCGGCATTGATGGCCTGTACGGCAGACCAAAGGGCTGTCGCGAGCGCCACGCCCATGACCAGCGTGATGAATTGCAGGGGCCTGTGGCGCCAGTGTGAAAGCAATGCCTTGAAGGCAGCAGGGTTCATGGGGAAACCTTCCCGCTGCTGAGTGTGATGCGCCGATCGAGTTTTGCGGCGAGCCGGCTGGAATGGGTGACAAGCAGAAGTGCTATCTTCGCTGACTTCGTAAGTCTCAGCATGATGTCGATGACGGTCTCCGCGGTCTTCTCATCGAGATTGCCGGTCGGCTCGTCGGCAAGGATCAACGGCGGTTTTGCCGCAAGCGTCCGTGCGATCGCAACCCGTTGCTGCTGCCCGCCCGAAAGCTGTTCGGGATAGCGGCCAAGCAGCGCTGCAATCCCGAGGGCTTCGACCAACGTCTTTTCCCACCTTGGATCAGAACGGCCTGCAAGCTTTGCATGGAAAGAGACATTTGAGCCAACATCAAGGCTCGGAATGAGATTGAACTGCTGGAAAATCAGACCGACGTCATTCCGGCGAAACATTGCGCGGTCTTTGTCATTAAGATCGGTGATCGTGCGGCCGTTCACCGTGATCGTACCGCTGTCAGGCAGATCAAGGCCGCCGGCAAGATGCAGGAGTGTGCTTTTCCCGCTGCCCGATTCTCCCGTCAATGCAAGGCTCTCACCCGCGTCAATGGCAAGATCGATTCCATTAAGAACCGGGATCGTTCCCTCGGCGGTCTGATAAGTCTTTCTGAGGCCGGAGATTAACAGGATCATGGGAGCTTCGATCTCTAACTTATCCTATATGATCGGATGTGGTCGAAGACTTCAACCAACCTTACCTGACGATGTTCCAGTGGCGCGAGACGGAGGGCTTCAGGTATTGTCGATGAGTCCAATTTTCGCCACCCGTGCCTGTGTATTTGGAATCAATTACCGAGTCGGATAATCCTGTCTGCTCATCTGCTCCTGATTTGCTGCTGGTCGCCGAAGGTTGGAAGTGACGGACGAATTTTCTGCTGAACTCGATGACTTGCATCACAGTACCTTCGAATATTTCTGGTCCGGTAGCCATCCTGACAGCGGACTTCCCCGGGACCGCATGAAATCAGATGGCCAGCCGATCCACGAAATCACCTCCATATCCGGGGTCGGCTTTGGTTTTCTTGCGCTGATCGTTGGCGTGTATCGCTCTTGGATAACAAGGCAGGACGGACTCGATCGGGCAAACCGCATGCTACGATCTCTCGACAGGGTCAAACGATTTCACGGCGCCTTTCCACATTTTGTCCACACATCCGGCGGCAAGACAATTCCATTTGCCAAGTACGACGACGGCGGCGATCTTGTCGAAACTGCACTTCTGGTTCAGGCGCTGATCTGTGCCCGAGAGTTCTTTGACGGGCAGACATTTGGCGAAATCGATCTGCGCCGGTCGGTTACCGACATCGTCGAGACAGTGGAGTGGGACTGGTTTACACGCGGAAAGCCCGGCCCTCTCTTCTGGCATTGGAGCCCCCGATATGGCTGGGCGAAGAACCTGCCGATTGTGGGTTGGAACGAGGCACTGGTCGCTTACGTCCTTGCAGCAGGATCGGCCGCGCATGCGGTAGACCGCTCGTCCTACCACGCCGGCTGGGCGCGCAATGGCGACATCAAAAACAACGCGATGTATCTTGGCATAAGGCTCCCGCTCGGGGAGCCCTATGGAGGACCGCTTTTCCTGTCGCAATATTCGTTCTGCACTCTCGATCCGCGCGGTCTGGGTGATGCCTATTGCGACGATTATCGTGAACAGGTCTACGCGCACAGCCTTATCAACTATCGCGTTTGCAGCACTCGCTACGAGCGGCAGGACGGATGGGGTCTGTCCGCCTGTGATGGGCCGAAGGGATATGTCGTCAATTCCCCAACCGATGATCATGGCATCATTGCCACGACGGCTGCGCTATCCAGCATGCCGTTCCTTCCAGCTCGATCAAAACAGGCAGCCATGCGCTTCCTGAAGTGGCGTGGCGGCGCTCTCAAGGGGCGTTTCGGGCTGATGGATTCTTTCCAGCCGTCCTCCGGCTGGGTTTCCAAAACGCATCTCGCCATTAATCAGGGTCCAGTGGTAGCGATGATGGAAAACCACCGCAGCGGCCTCATCTGGGATTTGTTCATGAATGCGGGGGAAGTCAGACGTGGCATGGTCAAGCTAGGGTTTCGCACAAACAGATACCGGGAACCAGACGACGTCCTGGAGGTCCGGTAGTTGTCATCTGCCCTCTTGGACGGTGGCCTGTTCAACTCTTGCGTTGCCGTCCTTTCTCGAAACGACAACGATTGATACAGAAATGGCTGGCTCGGAATTGAGCCAGCCATTTTGTTTTCAGCGATGCAATTGTCACATTTTGGGAAGCAGAACCTTGTCGATGACGTGAATGACGCCGTTCGACTGTTTAACGTCTGCGATCGTCACATGCGCGACACCGCCCATTTCGTCGGTGAGGGTGATTTTGCCCTTGCTTTCCTTGGCTTTCAGGATGCATCCGCCCACAGTCTTTACGTCGTGGGTGCCGTTATCGTCCTTGATCATTTTTTCAATGGCCTTGGACATGGCGTCAGCTGCGACGACGTGACAGGTGAGAACCTTGGTCAGCTGCGCCTTGTTCTCAGGCTTCAAAAGATTGTCGACGGTGCCCTTGGGCAAAGCCGCGAATGCTTCGTTGGTCGGCGCAAAGACCGTGAACGGTCCCTTGCCCTGCAACGTCTCCACCAGGCCCGCGGCCTTGACGGCCGCGACAAGCGTTGTGTGGTCTTTTGAATTTACCGCATTTTCAACGATGTTTTTGTTTTCATACATGGCGGCGCCACCGACTTTCGGGTTGGCGGCGAAAGCGCCAGTCGAAATGGCAGAGACGATTGTGGCAAGCGCAAGGTTCTGTATTGCAGACCGGATCATCGTAACGTCCTCTTGTTCAATTGCCCCGACGCCAATTGCGCGCCTCCTCGGGCAGACACCCCTTCATTGGAGCGAGACAAAAGACGAAAAGGCTGACAGAAAAGTTTCAGGAAATGAAGACCGGCCTTTAAAATCGTTCTGCGAGGGCGAGGACTACCATTCGATTCTCGCGCCATCGTAGGCAAAGAACTGGCCTGTCTGACCCGCGGTAAGGGCGTCTATCGTGTTCAGAAGACGCGCGGCAGACTCTTCCGGCTCGAACCGATCCCTCCCCTTCGAAAACGGTTGCGACAAATCAGTCGCGACCGTTCCGGGATGAAGCGCCACGACGATTGCCTGCGAATTGGTGCGCATGATCTCGATTGCCGCCGTTCTTATGATCTGGTTCTGGGCTGCCTTGGAAGCCCTGTAGGAGATCCAGCCGCCCAACCGGTTGTCTCCGATCGAGCCGACGCGTGCGGACAGCGAGGCAAAAACGCATTTTTCTTCGCGCTTCAAAAGCGGCGCGAAATGTTTCAGCAGCAGGGCTGGTCCGATCGCATTGACGGCAAACTGTTTGGCCATCTGCAAGGGATCGATCGCCTTGATCGACTTTTCAGGGCCAACGCCATCAATGGTCAAGGCGCCGGTGGTGTTGAAAATCAGATCGAAGGTTCCGCGCTGGTCGCCGAGACGGCTGGCGGCGGCGGCAACGCTTTTCTCATCGGTGATGTCCAGATCGTCCTTGCTGCGAGACAGCGGCAGGGCGTACGCGCAACGAGCATCGGCTTCAAGCAGGGACATGACGGCCCCTCCTATACCGCCGGATGCGCCTATGACGATCGCCCTGTAACCGTCTGCAAGGGATTGCAGCATAGATTTTGGTCCTTCAGCGCTGAGCTGGAAACTCAAGCTTGTTGATAGAACGCACCGGGTCAGAAAGCGTTGCACAAACAGGCCCGATCAGGTCATCGGCAAACCCAATTTCGCTGATGGTCCCGCTAAAACGGAATTCGCCCTGATGCGAGCCGCCTTTCTGTAAGCCCGGGGCGTTAGCCCCATCTCCATGCGAAAGTAACGATTGAAGTTAGACAGGTTGTTGAAGCCCGCCTCGAAGCAGATATCGGTAATCGACGTCTCCGTCTCGGCAAGCAGGGTGCGTGCGCGCCAGACGCGAACCGACCGGCTGTAGTCGGAAAAGTTCATCCCGGTCAGACGCCGGAAGGCGCGGGAAAATGCCGATGGCTCAAAGCCAACAAGTTCGGCCACTTCCTGCATCTGCGCGGCGGGATTGGATTGGAGGATCTGGATCGCCTGATCGATCCGGCGATGCCTGCGGTCAGAGACCTGATTATAGACGGATATGAAGTGTTCGCTGGCGAGCAACCGCTTTTCCGCAGCTGCTTCGATGTCCTCGAGGATCTCCAGAAACAGGCCTAGTCCGCCGCGGTGTCCCACCGCGTGCAACTTGAGGATTTTCGCACCGATTGAGAACGAGTCCTCACCCAGAACCTCGATTCCGCGTTGCGCCAGAGGCTTGAGCCGGTGAAGGACATCAAACTCCGGGCAGACCGCGCGGATGCCGATCAGCGCATCCGCATCGAATTGCAGGACCATGTCTCGGCCGGGCAAAGCGGGCGCGCCTGGTGTGATCCAGTTGTGAGGAAGGTTTGTCCCGGTGAGCACTAGATGTCCCGGGCGAAACGGTCCGATGTAGTCGCCGACATAAGCAAAGCCGGTCGCATCAGGAATGAAGTGGATTTCCCATTCTGGATGATAGTTCCAGATGCAGATCGGATTGGGATAGTCGTCCCGGCGGATCAGATAGGATGCGCCTCCTGGCAGCACGATCTGCTCACGTGTGGCCGTAAAGGTCTCGGAGACTGATTGAGGAAAGTCTGATGCAATAGGCATTCAACTGCTCACGTTATGGCGCATAAATGTCAAGATAATACCAGTTCTGTGACGGAGGCCAACTAGTTTGAACCCTTCACTTGCGCAAATCTTGCCCGGTCGATGGCGAGGGAGTTGCCATCAAGGGAGGACATCATGACACTGAACGCTCTCCGCGCCGGCTGCGCGGTTATTGCTCTTTTTGCCGCATCCAACGCTTTTGCCGCCGCACAGTGCACCAGCGATGTGCGTGTCCTGGCGCAGCCGCGCGACGGACTGACACTTCTCGAAAAATATGTCGACGAGTTCGAAGAACTCTCGGGCGCTGGTTTCGAGATCAGCTATCTCAACGAGAACGATCGCCGCGCAAAGTCGCAGGCTGACGCCTCAACCGTCGGCAGCTTTAACGTCTATTATGTCGATGAAGCCAATCTTGCGCTTTTTGCCTCCTCCAACTGGATCGTCCCACTCGAGGGCCTTTACCCGGCAGAATACGATTACAACGACTTCGACGCCGGTATGCGCGCCGCTGCGACATATGACGGCAAGCAGTGGTTCGCGCCTGTGCAGGGCGGCGGCGACCTGATGGTCTATCGCACTGACCTGCTGGAGAAGGCAGGCATTGCCCCGCCGAAAACCTGGGATGAATATTTCGCCGCTGTGCAGAAGCTGCATGACCCGGCAAACGGTGTCTACGGCACAGCCCTGCGCGGCCAGCGTGGTTCTGGTGCCAATGTCTGGCGGTGGATGCCTTTCTTCAAAGCAAATGGTGGCGAGTGGTTTAAGGACGGCAAGCCAGCCTTCAACTCGGATGCCGCCTTAAAGGCGACCGAGACCTATCTCGAGCTGTTTAAATACTCCGCACCGGGCACGCAGACCGGCTCTTGGGATGAGTCCACCGGCGCTTTCCGCTCCGGCAAGGTGGCGATCATCATCGAATCCGCACCTCTTGGCGGTATGTCTGTCGATAAGGCTCAGAGCCAGGTTGCGGACAAGGTCGCCTTCTCGGTTCCGCCGTCGCCGCTGCCCGGCGCCGGTTACGCCCATGGTTTTGCGATTGCTTCCAAGGCCAATAAGACCGACGAGGAAAAGGCCTGCGCCGGTCTCTTCGTTGCCTGGGCGACATCGAAGGAGCAGGAAGCTCGCCGCCTCGCCGCCGGCCAGCCGGGCGAGCTGACGCGCACCAGCACCTATCAGAGCCCGGAATATGCCAAGACCTTTGGTCAGAACCTTGCCGATGCCATGGCGGCGACTGGCGAGAAGACCACCGTCACCTTCTGGCAGGATGCGCGCTGGCAGGAACTGGGCAACCAGTGGGGCATCATGCTCGAAGAGCTGATCACTGGCAGCCGCACCGACATCAAGGCAACGCTGAACGAACTCGAAGCCTTCGCCGCCAAACTCTAACGCCTCCCAGGCCGTCTGACGGGCGCGTCCAGTGACGCGCCCCCTTTTCCCCACCCGAGGATCTGCTATGCGCCGAGGCCGCTCGCTGCCTTACGTCTTTCTTGGACCCACTCTGGCCATCCTGATCGTTCTGGCGCTCGTGCCGACGGTCTACGCAATCAATATCTCCTTGCAAAACCGCACCCTTTCGGCGCCCGACGCGGACTATGTCTGGTTTGCCAATTATCTCGCGCTGTTTTCAGATGCACGTTTTGTGAACGCGCTCTGGGTGTCCTTCAAGTGGGAGGTCATCAGCGTCTCGATGACCATGGTGACAGGTCTTGCTCTCGGGATCGCGATGTTCGAAGCCGCTAGCCCTCGCCTGCGAAACGTGCTCTGCGTGCTTTTCATCATTCCGGTTCTTTTGCCTCGCGTTTGCGCCGCTTTCGTCTGGAAGTTCGCCTTTCATCCGCTCTACGGCGCCTTGACCTGGCCGGTCAGGGAACTCACGGGCATCACGCCCGATATTCTGTCGACGCCCCTCGGAGCCCTTCTTGCCGTTGCCTTCGTTGATGTCTGGCAATGGGGCCTGTTCTTTGCAGTAATCATCCTGAAGCTTCTTGAATCTTTGCCGCCGCAGCCGCTGGAAGCCGCACGTATCGATCGCGCGAGCCGCTTCGAAATCCATCGTTTCGTGACCTTGCCGATGCTGAAGGCACCGTTGATCAGCCTGCTGCTCGTCAAGGCGATCGAGAGCCTGCGCTCCTTCGACCTCGTCTACGTCATGACGCGCGGTGGTCCCGGCATCTCCACCGAGACGCTGGACATGTACGCCTATTCCCAGGGTTTCATCGAAGCCGGCAAGATTTCCTACGCCTCCTCCATGGCCGTCATCATGATGGTCCTGACCATCGTCACCTTTACCTTCACCTGGAAGAGGCTCAACCGATGAAAGTCTCTACCTTTCTGCTCAGGCTGTTGCTGGTTCTGGCCGCCGCGCTCGTGGTGCTGCCGCTGCTATGGACCCTGCTAAACGCCTTCAAAACCAATGCCGACCTGCTGGTCTCGACGCCGAAGCTAGTCTTCCAGCCTGTCCTCGACAATATGAGCTATGTGCTTAACCGCCGTTCGGTCGCGCGTGCGCTTACCAACTCTTTGATCATCTGCTCGAGTGCGGTCGTCCTCGGATCGGTGCTTGGTGTGCCGGCGGCCTATGTGATTGCCCGGTTTAAGAACAGGATCACAGCGGAGGCGCAGTTCTTTGTCTTGTCGCTTCGCTTCCTGCCGCCCGTCGCTATCGCCATTCCGATGCTTGTCATCTGGCTCGGCCTTGATCTGTACGACACAAGACTGTCCCTGATCGTGACCTATCTCATTGTGACGGCGTCGATCACCATATGGCTTTCCGTCCCGGCTTTCGAGCGCGTCAGCCTGCACGTAGAAGAAGCTGCGAGGGTGGACGGACTTGGCCCTTATGCGACCTTTTTCCGCATCGCCCTGCCGATTGCCCGTTTCCAGGTATTTGGCGCGATCGCCTTCTCCTTCGTCCTTGTCTGGAACGAGTTCCTGCTTGCGATGATGCTGACGACCTCTAAGGCGAAGACCCTACCCATCATCGCGTCCGAAATGTCGCAGCTCGGTATGAACGTGCCCTGGGGCATCCTCAACGCCGCCGTCGTGCTTTTGTCGCTGCCACCACTGATCCTGCTCGGCGTGCTTGCCGGTGGCCTCAATGCTGCATTTTCCAAAAAAATTGATCAAGGTTGACTGAACCATGAAAGCACTTGTCCTCGAACGTGTCGGCGAACTTTCCCTGCGCGACATCGAAATTTCTCAGGAAATGGGGCCGGATGACGTTCGTATTCGTCTCCATACCGTCGGCGTCTGCGGTAGCGACGTGCATTATTACACTCATGGCCGCATCGGTGATTTCGTTGTCAACGCGCCCATGGTTCTCGGCCACGAGGCAGCCGGAACCGTTATCGAAACCGGCGCCAATGTCACCCATTTGAAGGTCGGCGACCGTGTCTGCATGGAGCCTGGCATTCCCGATCCGAAATCACGCGCATCCCGGCTCGGCCTCTACAACGTCGATCCCGCCGTCACCTTCTGGGCGACGCCGCCGGTGCACGGCGTGTTGTGCCCCGAAACGGTTCATCCGGCGAGTTTCACCTACAGGCTGCCGGACAACGTCTCATTCGCTGAAGGTGCGATGGTCGAACCATTTGCCGTCGGCATGCAGGCTGCCGCCCGGGCCAACATCACTCCCGGCGATACCGCGGTTGTGACCGGCTGCGGCACGATCGGCATCATGGTGGCATTGGCCGCTCTTGCCGGCGGCTGCTCGCGAGTTCTGATTTCGGACATTTCCGCCACGAAGCTGAAGCTTGCCGAAAGCTATGGCGGCATCACGGGTGTCAATCTGAAAGAGGTGGATCTCGTTCAGACCGTTAATGAGGCAACGCAAGGATGGGGAGCGGACATCGTTTTTGAATGCTCCGGTGCGCCGTCCGCCGTCCGCGATCTCTTCAAGATTGTGCGTCCGGGCGGAACGGTTGTCATCGTCGGCCTTCCACCGGAACCGGTGGTCGTGGACCTTTCAGCGGCCTGCTTTCGCGAATGCCGTATCGAAACGGTCTTCCGATACGCCAACGTGTTCGATCGCGCACTGGCGCTGATTGCCGCCGGCAAGGTTGATCTGAAGCCGTTGGTTTCTAGCACTTATGCCTTCGATCAATCGATAGCTGCCTTTGAAAGGGCCGCCGAAGGCCGGCCAGAGGATGTGAAGCTGCAGATTGTCGTGAACGGGGAGACGCATTGATGGCTACCGTCGAGTGCCGGGGAATCCGGAAAGTCTATGGTTCGCTCGAGGTCATGCGGGATTTTGACCTCAAGATCGACGACCACGAATTCGTCGTTTTTCTCGGTCCGTCAGGTTGCGGAAAATCCACCATGCTGCGCATGATTGCCGGGCTAGAGGAAATTTCCGGCGGAGATCTTTTCATCGGCGGCGAGCGGATGAACGAACGCGATCCAGGCGACCGGGGCATCGCCATGGTGTTTCAGAACTACGCGCTCTATCCCCATATGAGTGTCCGGGACAACATCACCTTCGGTCTTGAGAGGGCCGGTATTGCCAAGGCTGTAATCGAGCAGCGTTTGGCGCCTGTGGTCGATGCGTTGGGACTCGGCGTCTATCTCGCGCGCAAGCCCACCGAGCTCTCCGGTGGACAGCAGCAGCGTGTGGCGATTGCCCGCGCCATGATCAAGACGCCGGAAGTCTTCCTTTTCGATGAACCGCTTTCGAACCTTGATGCCAAGCTGCGCGGCAGCCTTAGGGTTGAGATCGCTCGGCTTCACAAAGACCTCAGAACGACAAGCATCTACGTGACCCATGACCAGCTCGAAGCCATGACGCTTGCAGACCGAATTGTGCTCATGAAAGACGGCCGAATCGAGCAGATGGGCACGCCCGAGGAGATTTATCAGGCGCCCGGGACGGTGTTTGCCGCCGGCTTCATCGGCACGCCGAACATGAACTTCCTGCAGTTGCAGATGACGCGGGATTGGCTCGGCGACGACCTCGTCCGATTTATGGCTCCAGCAGGCCTGCGCTCCGGTGAAGTCACAGTCGGAATCCGGCCGGGATCCTTCCGACTGAGCCAAGATGCCCAGTCATTCCGAGGCAGAGTGGAGCGCAATGAGTTCCACGGTGAGACCCGTCTTATCTGCCTCAAGAATGATCGACACGAAATCAACATTTCCGTGCCTGCCGAAGTAAGGCCGGCGATTGGTGAGATGGTTGGTGTCGAAGTCGCCCCATCGGATATCCACGTTTTTGATCCTGGATCAGGCCTCAGGTTGAATTGACCGTGGTGAGATTGGACATTGATGGCGTCGTACAATGCGACGGAACGCTTGGACCCGATCGGGGCGCCCTCGCCCCCTCTTGCGTCTGCCATCCACCGTCTCCATCGGCCCCAAACACGTTTTGATATCAAAACGGTTACGCGGGTAGGTAAAGATGCGGAAACGTCATCGGAATCCCCTCAGTGAAAAACGGCGCGTAGAACCCTTGCGCCGTGCAGATACTGGAAGCCGGAACGCCTTGCGGTTTTCTCTGCCCACGTTATCAAATATCGACGAGCCTCCCGGACATGGTGGAAAGTCAACGGCATACTTGCCAACTTAAGGCGAAGGATGTGCCGATGGGGTTGGAGGATTTTTGATGGACGGCAGCAATCCACGTCGCTGGGGACGTTCAGTGTAAAATCGGAGTTTGGCCGGCTTGCCAGGCGCCAGAATCGCATTTGCTCAAGTTGGAATTGGTTTTTACGGTTTTAACTTTCCTATCACGTTGGAAAAATGTCTTCGGGCGACGTCACAGGCGATCTTTGACCTGTTCGCCGACTATGGTACTCGGCTGATCGGTTCGATGAGATGTTACTGCCCAAGCTGTGAGACTAGCGCATTCATGGTGACGCGCACTCCATCAGTGTCGTAATGGATTTCAACACCGCCATTTCCCATCAGGCCGAGGCGGATAAGCTTGGACCCAAACCCTTTTCCGGAAGGAGGCGCTACCGCAGGACCGCCCTTTTCACTCCACTTGAGAATGAGTGTGCTTTCATCACCGACAAGTTTGATTTTCCAGGAAACATCGACGCGACCTGCATCAGTGGACCACGCCCCGTATTTCAGCGCATTTGTGCCCAGTTCATGCATTAGGAGCGCAAGGCTCAAGGCGGTCTTGGGGCCAATTTCCAGATCCACCCCTGACAAGTGGTAGCGATCAGGGAGGGATAGCTGTCGCAGCACGGGATCGATTACAGTTACCATGCGTGTAAAGGACAAATCCTGATTGAGCAGGACTTCATGTGCCTTGGAAAGGGCATGCAACCTATTGGTAAAGGCTTCAACAGGCGCTCTGTCCGTAACCGGCCGAAGGGTCTGGGTGGCGATCACCTGAACCATCGCTAGTGTGTTTTTGAGACGGTGGCTAATTTCGTGATTGAGAACCTGCTGCTCCTGCTCTGCGCGGATCCTGGCAATCGCCTCGCGTGTCCGGTCCGCAATCGTACGCACGAAGTCACGTTCTTCAGGCGAAAATTCATGCGGCTTGTCGTAATGTACAAACATGACGCCGACGAAAGCGCCCCGCTCAAGAATCGGAACGTTGACCAGCACGGAAATACCCAGCGAGTTCAGAAGTTCCGCAGAATCCATGGTCCTCGGATCGGCAGCGACATCCGTTATGATGATCAGCTCGCCGCGTTTCAGGTCCTCAATATATGATCCGTAGTCGCGAAATTGATGACTGCCAGCCACGGTGAACATTCCGGCCGCACACCAGTCAGGCAGCATCTCGACGATCTCGGCGATGGGGTCAACGATACCGTAGCCCGCCCTCGTTGCTCCTTGCAGGTTTCGAGCCATGATTTCCGCAGCTGCGAAGGCGACATCGGCAACGGAGTCGAGTTCGCGGATTTTTTCTCCGAGTTCCAGGAAGGCGAGTTGCCTGTCTTCGGACAGTTTCTGTACTGTTGCGTTTCTTGCAACCTTGATGAAACCCGAGAGATGGGATGAGGAATGGTTGGGCAGTGGTCGTATCGTCCCGTCGAGAAAGATCCTCGTACCATCGGCTGCAACGTGCCATCGACGGGCGGGCGCAACACCGTCGCGAGCGGCTGTTTCAATCTCAAGTTGTGGAGCATATTCCGCCCGATCGTCCGCCGAAAATATCGCCTCAAATGGTTGGCCGAGCATCTGCGCTTCCGACCAGCCGAATGTTTCCTCGGCGCCGCCAAACCAACTGGTGATACGCTGTTTGTCATCAAGCGTCAGGATAATGTAATCCTTGGCGCCTTCAACAATCAGTCGTAACTTCGTTTCGCTGTTGCGCAATGCCTCGACCGCCTGCATGCGATCGGTGACATCTACGAAGATTATCACGAATGTGTCTTATCCGGTCGCCTGCACATACCCGTCAAACCAACGCTCCAGCGAGCGGACCTTGCGCGTGAAACGTTTGCTTTGTCTGGTCTCCATGACTTCGGCGACATCAGAAACCCATTCTTCTTCGAAGTCGGGGAAGACATCGCGCATTGTTTGACCTGGAACATTGTTCCCGGGCATGCCAAGCAGAACACTCCATGCCGGATTGATCGTCTCAAACCGCCAATCGATAATCGAACCGTCCAGATCTCGGAGCACAGAGCCGACAACGATGCCTTCCTCCAGTTGCTGAAAAAGTGCACCCCAGCGACGCTCAGAGATGAAGGTGGCAATCTGATTGGATGCGACCCGCCCGATCCGGCTAAGCAGTTCCAGTTCGCTTTCGGTCCAGCTTCGCGGCTCTCCGTCAATCGCTGCAATCGCTCCTATTACCATGCCATCTGGCATCGTCACCGGGACGCCCATATAAGAAATCACGCCCAGGTCGATGATGGCCAGATTGTCTCTGACAAGGTGGTGAAGTGTAGCGTCCCCAATGATCAGGGGTATTTTGTCGCGAACCACGTGCTGGCAAAAAGAATGGGTGAGCGGCGTTTCTGCGGCTTCGGCCCATTTTTCCGGAAGCCCCAGATGAGCGATAAACACTTGCCGATGCTCGTCGAGAATGGAAATCAGAGCCACGGGGCATTTCAGGCCAGCTTTGACAACCTCGATAATATCCTGGAATTCGGATTGGCCCTGAACGTCAAGCAATCCAGAATTGCGAACGGCTTCAATGCGTCCAGATGGTGAGTTCAAGGTCAACCCCTAATCACGGAGGTATCTCACGTCGACAATGCGGCGAGCAAATCGGGTGACAAAACTAGGCTTGGCGGCACGGCGACGGACCGGTGATCACCACTGACGACGGTTTCGATGAACTCAAGCGCGTTTTGCAGTCCGTTCATCGTGTATGGTTTTTCAATCGCCCCAAGCGCGCCCGCAAAATCCTCCGGTATTCGCTTCAGGTTTCCGGAAACGAAAACATATGGAATTGAGCGGGACGCGAGATGTCGGCCGACGTCTATACCCGTGGATCCATCCAGCAACTGAATGTCCACAAAGGCAAACTGTGGCGACGCCTTTTCTATTAGCGAAAATGCATGCTTGCTGTCGGCTGCCACGCCCACAATCTCGTGCCCGGCCTCCTCAACTTCACTCTCAAGCTCCATAGCCAGCAAAGCCTCATCTTCGACAATCAAAATTTTCACAAGATTTCCTCTTAGTCTTTTATAGAAAGTGTGACCCGGACATCAGTCCGGCGATCATCGACGGTTCTCACGATCGTTGCACGCAGCTGCCTCAATGACGCCTCCAACATCTTCTTGCTGAAGGCGGCCTGTTCGCTATCCACCTCCACGGGCGCGACTGTGTCCATGACACGTACGAGGAAGTGGCCATTGAGCCGTTTCACCTCGAGATGTAAATCGCCGCCGCCTTCTCTCAGGCCCCGGCCGATGGCATCTCCAATGAGTTCGTTGATGATCAAGGCTAAAGGTGATGCCTTGGTGGCGGGAACCACAACCTCATGAAGGTCTGACGTGAGATTGATATCTTTCCTTTTGAGGGCGCCGACCTTGTCCAGCATCAAGGTATTGGCGAAATCCGCAACGTCGAAATGGCCCACATCCTCATCGTTCAAAAG
The DNA here is from genome assembly GCF_027956525.1 of Agrobacterium sp. ST15.13.013. Lineage (NCBI taxonomy): Bacteria > Pseudomonadati > Pseudomonadota > Alphaproteobacteria > Hyphomicrobiales > Rhizobiaceae > Agrobacterium > Agrobacterium sp. ST15.13.013. The sequence goes on along the minus strand of NZ_JAQKGP010000014.1, from coordinate 107,606 downwards.
CTTGCGCTGAACGGTGCTAAGCGCTTCAACACGGTTCAGTACGGACATCAATGTCCGCTCAACAACCTCGTTATCGGTCATTCGCGCCTGCAGCTTGACGATGGACGCGATCGTCAGGAGGTTGTTTTTCACGCGGTGATCGACTTCATGGACCAGCGCCGTTTTAGTGCGCAGAGCCTCGGTCAGATCGGCCGTTCTTAGCGCCACTTCCTCCTCGGCAATATGTCGGGCGCGGGCGAGCTCAGCTTCCTTACTCTTGATATTGGTGAAGTCGAGTTGCGAGGCGAAGAAGTAGATCACGGTTCCGGAAGCGTTGCGCACGGGACTGACAAAAAGCGCGTTCCAAAACTTCGAGCCATCCTTTCTGTAATTCAGAATATCGATAGATATGTCTCTTTCCGATGTAACGGCGTCACGCAGTTTGCTGATTGCGGCCTGATCGGTCTCTGGGCCCTGCAGGAGACGGCAGTTCCGTCCGACCAATTCCTCTACGGCGTAGCCCGTGAGGGTGCAGAAGGCACTATTACAGAAAATGATGGGATTGTCGGGCTGTCGAGGATCTGTAATCAGCATTGGCATGCGGGTGGCCTTGAATGCCGCCGCAAATGGATCTTCCGATGCATGTCCTGAGACGAGACGCTCTCCGGCGTCTTTAGCGTCCTGCCGAGAGTGGGAGTCGTCTTCCATTCAGCGTCCTGAAAATTGCACGCCCATGAAATGTTTCATTTCGAATTTTGTTCCACTGTCTGCAAAAAAATGGCGGGTGATGGCAGGGATGGAAAGCGACCTCTTCATGGCCGTCGTTATCAGCCGCTGGGGACGTTGGTCAAAGATGACGATGCGCTTCTCGCTCATGGCGGGAAGCGACCACCCTCCCCTCCCCTACATTGATATTCGCGCCTCGCGTCTCCCATATGCCTCGTTAAGATTGGGCTGGTTGTCACGCTTCAGTGCGTAATAACATTTGCATCTGTTCTGTTTCGTGCTTGGCCACGCTCCGTGCCCCAACGAATGCGCGGAATTCAGCTGGTTTCCACGACATTGGAATCACTTCATCGACACTCCCGAGGATAGTCCGTCGGCGTTGTGCTACATGCCCCTCACCTGGTCGAGCCCTCCCCCTTGACGGTAAGCAAACGGCTTTATGTTGAATAAGTCACCCAGATGCATTTGTTTCATGGATCACCTGACGGGACACATTTTCTGAAAACCTTGTCAGCTGACAAGGTTTTGACGCTGGGTTTCGTAGTCTCAGTGCGCGGATAACTCTCCGCGCGACCACACTGGCGCCGGGCGCCGGTACGGATTGGCGCAAAAGTTTTTCAACCTTGTCAGCTGACAAGGTTTGCAAATGTAAGTGTGGAGATACGAATGGGCCGCAGGGTGATGCGTATAGATTTTCGGCCGTGCTGCGCACCGATGGCCGCTGTTCCGGATCCCATAGATGATGGTCAACGAATTGCGCAATAGTATTTAAAGTGCTGGTTAGGCGCGCACTGTCCGCTCACAGCCGGCGGCCCGCAACTCGTCGATCTGCGCGTTGCGCGCTCGGGCTCGCGGAACGGCGCGCACGGCCAGACGAATGGCGGATTTACCGCGAGCCATAATATGGCGGCGTTATTCTCCTATCCTTCGACTGATCAGCCAGTTAGGGGTGCTGTGCTTTTGATATCGAGAGTAATTACCATCGCGACGAGGAATGCGGCGACCGTAGCAAGGAGAAATGCGCCGACGAATATGGTGAGCGCTCTTGCCGCGCCGATGCGCAGATCATGCATGAACCAGCGCACCTGCGCTTGTGCATACCATGTCAGGGCCATTCCCGTTGCGACTATACCTGCGAGCGTACCTTGGCCTTGAGGTATGCTGAGAAAATCCAGACCTAGAACGAGCACGAAGGCAAAGGGCGCTGCGACGTAACACTGGCTGAAAAAAGGCGGGCGGAGCGAATTGCGCGTGATGCTGAGCGTCTTCGATCGCAGAAGAGTTACGGCCATGCAAAGGGGAAAAATACCAAAGATTACACCTCGTGCGATCAGAAGGTTCGATACGGACCCTAGTTCCCGGACGGCTTCGTTCGGATCGTAAACCGACGGCAATAAAGCGGACAGTCCCTGCGAAAGAAGCAACGTGATCAGCAGGAACAGCGGCGGGCTGAGAGTATCCTGATACTGGTCTTCCGGCTTGTCAGTGAGTTCGATGTCAGCGTAGCGCATCATGCCGAGCGGCCGCACGACCGAGCGCCACATCGTGACAGGATAGAAGACCAGCCATGAGACGAGTTCGTAGAGCAGCTCTTCGAGCGACTTGAGCAGCTTCATGAAGTCCAAATGCCGATCCTTCTCACCTAATTCCTGTATACGCAGCCTCTCTCATACCAGCGAGAATGTCCTACGTCACTGCTGCATTGGCAAGTCCGTGGTTGCAGACATCTAACTCCCTGGCCGCCTGGACCGGCGACTGAAACTTTAGGAGAGGAGAGGGCCGGCGAAAGCCCTGAAGCTTTCGTCAAGTTTACGCGGACACGGTCGCGACGCCGTTGATACCGCCTTGCCATCTCAGCAGTGACGTGCGCAAATGTTTCTGGACACAACATTCATCGGCTTCGGTGGACGAAGCTAGACCAGCGCGAAGGGTATGACCGGAGAATCTGTAGGCGCGCTCGATCTTGCTGCGATCGCCGCGAACGCCTGCGTCTATTGCGGCCCTTTTCGTAAGCCGAGCGACCTCCTTGTCGTTCAGCCGCTCTGAGCCGACAACTTTCCCTTGCCCGGTCACCCGGCAAAACAGGGGGCCATGAGGCAGCTTGGCGAACTTGATCCAGGTCTTGACTGCGGCGACCGGGAATGGCCGTTGCGGATGCCGGCTGTGGCTTTTACTTCCCGATTTAAATTGAAGCGCTAAGCGGAAAATTCTTTGAGATTTTGAGGTGCGGCTTCAACATCCAGCGGGGGGAGGGGCCTATCCTGTTGAGATCTTTCTCTGGGTGGATGCGATCTACCACCGAGGATCCGGCCATTCGGCATTATCCCATGCCGCGAACTCTGCCGGAGAGATCAGGTTCCGTTCGCCGTTCTTCAATCGCATAGCGTAGAAGCGGTCATACATCGGATCGAAACTCGAAAGCAGCTGCGCAAACCCGGACTTCCGTTGCGCCTTCGTCCATGAACAAAAGATACCTCCACGACTATTCATCATATTGAACACTTGAGATTGTGCCGGGTTGAGGCGCTGCCAAAGTGCGATGATATTCTCTGCCTGTGCACCAAAATCCTCGCGCAGTGCATCTTCGATGACTGCTTCCAGGGCGTAGGTAATGGCTTGGGTCTTGGCTGTATGATTGAGGAATGCGAGAGATTGCCTGAGCAGCCTCTGCTGCAGCATAAGAACAGGCCAGAGGATCTGGACGCCGTATCGAACGCCGATTTCTTCAAAATGCTTTGGCGGCTGAATAACTTCACGTTGGCGCTCAAACGCTTTGCGCACATCGTAGGCCAAGCCCAAAAACGAGCCTTCCTTGTCGACGACAAGCGGCGAGCGGTCATTCACATCATGGACGACCTCATGAAGCCAAGTCAGCGACATGTAGTCTCCGACGAGCAAAATGCCAGCGTGGTTTTTGAGCAAAGTGTAGGAGAGCATCCAGACTAATCCTTTCCATCGACGAAGAGGGGGCTGATCAAGCAGTCCAGGGGGCGATGATATTTATTCCGAAGCCTTCGAAATCCTTGGTGTTGCGCGTCGCAAGCGTCAACTGGTGAGCAACGGCAGTGGCTGCAATCAGCCCGTCCATCGAGGCGAGCCCACGACCGCTTCGCTTGGCAAGCGCCATGTGGTCGCCCCAGGCCAAGGCGACAGGCCCTTCCACCGGAATAATCCTGTTTTCGAAGCGTTGAGGCAGATCATATGAGAGCCATGTGTCCAGGGCGTCGCGCTTTCGCCCAGCATCCATCAGCGACACCGCGGCGAATTTCAGCGATCGACACGATGCTGATGAACGTACGGTCTTCGTCCAGGCCGTGAACCCACTTGAGAACAGCTTCATCCGGGCGAGGTTTCGTAACTTCCGACAGAACGTTCGTGACGAGGAGCAGCCTCATAACGACAAGTCACCTGGCTCGTCGTGCTGCCGTTCAAGATCCAGATCCGCGCCGCGCAGAGGCGATGCCAACAGAAATTCCGCGAGCGATCCCCTCCGCCCAGTTTTCCGGTGCCACTCTTCTGTGGAAACGACGACCACGCTCGGCTTTCCGTTGCGGGTAATTGTCTGAGGCGCCAATTGCGCACGTTCCAGCGCTGGGGTCTTCTCGACGTGAATTTTGCTGTTATGCTCGATGATTTGGGCCATTTCTCTACAATGACAAGAACGTCCGATAAGTCAACGTTATCGAACGTTTAGGGAAAAATGCGTCGAGGAGTTACGCTGGCCCGCAGGCTATCCCCATCAATGAGGATTTGGCTATCGGTCAAGCAATAGGCGACCGGCCGCAGAAAGGGACACTACCGTCACACCGTTTGGAAGAGGGAAGGCCTCTTGGCCGGGGTAGACAACGACCCGTTTTTGCGGCTGCAAATCCTCGCAGGCAAGGTAGAACCCTTTTTCGAGTTTAGGCGTAAGGCTTCGCTTGATCTCTATCGCCCAAGGCTTTTCGCCTGGAGGAGTCAGCAGGAGATCGATTTCGGCTCCCGCCGCTGTGCGGTAGAAGTTGGCTGCAGTGCCGTCAGGCGAGGACGCGATCAGTGTTTCGATCACGAAGCCTTCCCAACTGGAGCCGGCAATTGGATGACCAAGTAATTGTTCAGCGCTTCCAAGCCCAAGCAGCGCATGGGCAATGCCGCTGTCCCTGACATAGACTTTTGGTGATTTGACCAACCGCTTGCCGACATTGGCATGCCAGGGTTCGAGACGACGCACCAGTAGCAGGTCGACAAGAAGATCGAGGTAAGACGCGACGGTTTTGCCATCTACCCCCAGCGAACGGGCGAGTTCGGCTGCGTTGAGAAGACCAGACTGGTGGTGTGCCAGCATGGTCCAGAACCGCCTCAGCGTCTCGGCAGGAATGCGTGGCCCCAAAAGCGGAATATCGCGTTCGAGATAGGTGCGAATGAAATCCTGTCGCCAGCGCATGCTTCCACGGTCGCTGGAAGCAAGGAAACTGTCGGGAAAACCACCCCGTAGCCAAAGTCTCTCGAGTGCATCTACCGGCACTTCCAATCCGTCGACAGGCTGCATTTCAAGATACGCTATGCGGCCAGCCAGCGTTTCTCCGGATTGTTTGAGGAGATCGATAGAAGCTGAGCCAAGTAGCAGGAACTGGCCGGTGCGCCGTCCGGCGCGGCGGTTGCGATCGATCAAGCCCCGCAGGATCTGGAATACGTTTGGCAGGCGATGAACTTCGTCAAGGATAACCAACTTGTCGTCATGGCTTGCAAGATAAAGCTCCGGTTCCGACAGTTTGGCTCGATCTGCTTCCGATTCGAGGTCGAGATAGATGGATGGTCGGGTTTCGCCAATATTGAGTGCTAATGTCGTTTTACCGACCTGACGAGGGCCCAATAGCGCTACCGCAGGGCTTTCGTTCACCAGATGCAGGAGTTCGGCTTCAATTCTTCGCTCAATCATCCTTGCATTTATGGAGTACTGTTCCGGAATTGCAAGGAGAGTTTTATCTATGCAATGAGGCGCGCGGCCCGACCGCTACGCCGCGTCGTATTATTGTAGTAGCTCGAAGCCTGCTGAACAGACCGATGCTTTGACTGCTCCATAGCTTCGGGCAGTGGGATACCACGATTGGCGGCCTCGGTCAGATATCCTGCCCGCAGACCGTGCGCAGAAAATTCCCCACTGTCCAATCCCGCCATCTCGGCGCGCTGCTTGAGGATGGCATTGACAGACTGCGGATCGAGTGCCCGCTTCGAAACCGTACCCCAGCGCCCGATCCCGCGAAACACACTACCCTTGTCGATCTTTGCCGCCGCCATCCATGCATAGAGAGCCTCGACCGGCCGGCCTGTGAGATAGACGGTATCGTCCTGATCACCGGACGTCGTCTTGGTGCGGCCGAGATGAATGGCAAGAGAGGGGAGGGGAGGGCCGTCTTCCACCTCGATCGGCTGCTCAATTGTCAATTGCTCGACACGAAGGCCTGCGATCTCGCTGCGCCGCCGGCCACCCGACGCAAAGGCGACCATCAGGATCGCCCTGTCACGCAGATCGCGCAAGCTCTCCGTTGCGCAGGTCGCCAGCATTTTTGCCAGCACGTCTGATGTCACCGCCTTGGCGCTCTTTCGACGGCGCTGCCTCGGGACGGCCCGCACGGCCAGACGAATGGCGGATTTAAGGGAAGGAGAGGCGAAGGCGCCTGGAAGCCCACGCCATTTCGTGAGGGTCGACCAGCTGGCCAACCGGCGGCGCACAGTATCCGGTGCATGCGGGCCGGTGGATTTCAAAAAGCCCTGGCGCCGGAGGTTGTCGTCGACGTCTACAGGCATGCCGTGATCCGGATCGGCCGCACGTTTCTCCGGATCCCACAGATGGTGCGCGACAAATTTCAGCAGCAGCGCCTCGGGCGCCGGCCAGGGCAGGGATTGTCCGGTCGCGGCCAGTGCCCAGGCTTCGAGATAGGCGAGGTCTGATGTCAGGGCGCGAAGCGTGTTGGCCCCCATGCCGGCATTGACCAGATGGCGCAGTGTCTCGACGTCGTGGTCGGTGAGCAATTCCGCAAGCTCGTCGCGGCGCTCCATCGGCAGAACGGACGCGATCGTGTCGAGTTCTTCGGCGCGGCGCTCGACAGCACTCAGGGATGTTTTGGTTTTGGCCACGATCGCTCCAAAATCATTGGATTCAGAGGCCTTCGTGGCCGTGATTTGCACCGATTCTGCGTGATTTGCGCCCTGAAATCAACTACCATCGATAAGGGGTACTTATCGATGGTTAGGCGTGGCCTAGGGCATCATAGGGAGTGAGGAATAATAATATTACGCTAGAGTTCGTTTAGCAAATCATTTACCATGATTTCAATGGCTTACGATCTCGCGAAAATCAGCATGACAGCCCTGATGCGGCCGGCTTTCGACGCCGGCATCGCCCTCGCGCGTCTCGACGAGCGCATCGCCCGCTCTCCCGTCGGCGCGGGCTTCCTCGAGCGCATGCAATTCGCCGATGCCTGTGCATCGCTGTGGATCGACGGCGAGCTCGTTCATCTCGAAGACCTCGTCCTCCACGACGCCCTTCGCGATACCCGCACCCCTACCCATGAACTCACCATCGCCCGCGACGTGTTGCGCACCCGCCGGCGGATTGCTGGCCAGTCACCGAACTGGGCCTTGTCCGCAGAGGGTATCCGAACCTTGCGACAGACCCAAGCATGGCCTGGACCATCAGACGGTTCTGAAAACACCGCGGACCGCAGCAGCGTCGAACCTGCGAAAATGATCGAGCGGGAAGGGGAGGGGGACGATAGTGAAGAGGCGGAAAATCTTCCCGGCGTCGATTATGCCGCCATCGATGCGGTGCTGGCACGGTCGGACGCGGCAATCGAGAGCGTCAGACGGCCCGGCCGTGTCGGCGCTAGCGCCGCGGCCGAAAAAGACCCGCTCGTTTACGATCTCGACTGGGACGAGGATGCCCGGCTCGACGAATGGCGCGGCGTGTTGCGCCAGGCCGAAGATCTGCCGGCAGCGCTACAGGCGATCGTTGTCCTCGATGCCTGGAACGAACTCTCTGTTCTGCAGCATGCGCCCTGGCTCGGCCGGCTGTTTTGCGCGTCCATCGTGCGCCAGGCGGGCATCACGTCAGGTGCGCATCTGGTCGCCATCAACCTCGGCCTCAAAACCATTCCCGTCGATCGGCGCCGGCATCCTGACCGGGAAACCCGGCTGCTCGCCATCGCCCAGGGTCTTCTGTTGGCCGCTGAGATCGGCATGAAAGAACATGACCGGCTGATGCTGGCGAAAACGATGATGGATCGGAAGCTGGAGGGGCGGCGAGCGTCGTCGAAATTGCCAGAGCTGGTCGAACTGGTGATAGAAAAACCGTTGGTGTCGGCCGGCATGGTGGCGAAAACGCTCGACGTCACCCCGCAGGCGGCGCGGCGGATCGTTTTGGAACTCGGCTTGAGGGAGATGACGGGGAGGGGGAGGTTTCGGGCGTGGGGAGTCTTGTAGTTTGGCATTTGAGGTTCGTTGCGGACCGCCCAATCGTCATATTGCGGGAGGTCGTTCGCCGGCTATGGGAGCTTGGCTTTCATCGAAAAGAATCCTGTCTAAACGTTCGAAATATAAGCTATGAGAATCACCAAAGCTTCTTTAGGTTGCAAGAAATGACTCTGTCGGCCGTTGTCTAATCTTGGAAAGCCTGACGGGCGATCGACGTGTACGAGGGCAGAGTGGAATCTAAGCTTGTGGCGCATCTGGCGCGTTGCGATTCAACCGCGCTGATGGCGCTGCTCGGTGACGCGACGATGGCGTTGTTGACGCGGGTTGGCAGCGAAGCCATCGTTCCTTCGGGCCTGGCGGAGCTCGTTGTTCATATACTTGGCGAGAGTGGGGCCCTCGATGACTCGGTCGTTAGGAGCCTTCTTTTTGAGAAGTTGACTCCTGAGGAAGGGCAGCATCTCTGCGAGCTTTTGATGGTGGCCACCTACGCGCCTGCGACGACGCTCGCCGGGGTCGACTTCGACAATGATCGGGTCAACGCTGACCTGTTACGGCGCTATTTCAATGTTGCGGCGGAAGGTGGTGACGCTTTTGCCGAGCCTACTCAAAATGCGACGGCAGACCACCAGCTCCGCGCACACCAGGTCAATGCCTATCGCAAGCTACGCCGTTTAATCAATGATCCGACGGCTTCCGCACTCGTCCACATGCCCTTCGGGGCTGGTAAACTTCGTACGGTGGCGACGGCAGTGCTGGATCTTTACAGAGGCGAGGCGGATGGGCGTCTGATAGTTTGGATGTCGGCAGGAGGGGCCTTGTGCGACGAAGTGTTCGACGAATTGCATGCCGTGTGGCAGCAACTTGGCTCGCGCAATGTTACGGCGTTTCGGGTCTATGGTCGTCACCCAACGCCGGATCTCGATAAGATCGACAACGGGATCGTGGTGGCGGATGTCGAGAAGCTGTTCGATAGCGAGGCCGGCTTAATGAGCCTCGGACAGCGAACACGCGCTCTTGTGCTTGGCGATGCTGAGCTACTCAGCAATCCTAGGGCAGCTGGCATTGTCGATTCGATGTCGCGGGAAGGCGAGTTTTCAGTCATTGGCATCTCGGCGTCTCCGGCGAGTGTGATTAAAGCGCGGCCAACGCTCCAGGCGTTGGCGGGCAAATTCTCCGGTGCTTGTGTTTCGATAGAAGCCGATGATCCGGTGGCGTTGTTGCGCGCGGCGGGCGACGCGGACCCGATAGTTGTTGAAGTAATGAAAATTCCGTCGGCAGGTCCAGACCCGCTGACGGCGACGGGCGTCGACCTCAGCACCGAAGAGATGAACGAGATAAGTCGGGATGTAGAACGCAATCATGCTCTCCTGGAAGTCGTGCTGGCTGAAGCCAGGTCATCGGCAACGCGGATTGTTTTCTACGCTACGACAGCAGAGCATGCCCGGTTGTTCGCCGGGTTGCTTCGCCTTCGCGGTGCGCGCGCAGCGGCTATTACCGGTGAGATGTCCCCGCAGCAAAGGTCACTCGCATTGCAGAAGTTTGTCGCGCGTTCAGACAAGGTCTTGTGTCTGCATGAATGTTTTGTCTCAGGTGCCGAGATTCCCGACGTCTCGACAGCGATTCTTGCGCGCCCTACCACGTCGAGCGCCTTGATCAACGAAATGGTCGGGCGGCTCGCGAGTGGTAGGGGCCACCCCGAAAATCCCTTAAGGATTGTCGTGGTCGGTGATCCTCTTCCCGATTATCTGGTTCTGGCGCAAGGACTAGGCACCTGGGACGCCCTCAACATCTAGGAGCAACTATGCCGTTTCCTATCATTCCACAAAATCTGTCAATCACGGCGATGCGAAGCTCCGGTTATCGGGATAGCGCGCACGCCTTGGCCGAGTTGATCGACAACGCCATCCAGGCCGGGCAGGAATCGGGAGGCCAGACGCAGGTGGAACTGATCTGCGTCGATGAGGCACCGTCGGATGGTATGCGCAAGCGCATTTCTCGCATCGCGGTCTACGACAACGCTGCGGGCATGGATACCGAAACGCTGAGAAAGGCGCTCCAGTTTGGCAATGGCTCCAGACTCGACCCGAAGAACCAGAAAGGTATCGGTAAATTCGGAATGGGCCTGCCGAACTCTTCAATTTCCCAGTGCAAGCGCGTTGATGTGTGGAGCTGGCAGCACGGAAAGGTCTTCCATTCGTTTCTCGACATCGACATGATCCAGAAGGGACGGATGATCGAGGTTCCAGATCCTACGGCATCTGCCATTCCTTCTGAATGGTTGACACTGATTGCCGGGGAGATCGCGCCGCACGGCACTTTGGTGGTCTGGAGTGACTTAGATCGGATTACCTGGAAGCAGAGCTCGACGCTGCTCCGCAATACCGAATTTATTGCCGGTCGGGTCTATCGACGTTTCATCACAAGGAAGTCCGTGAGAATTCGGTTGGCGGCCTATGAACTTTCCGCTGGCAAATATCAGCCCAGTTACGAGAGCTTCGTGCGGCCAAACGATCCTCTATATCTGACCACAGGCACCAATACGCCGGCGCCGTTTGATCAGCTGGCTGCGTTCGAACTCTTTGGTGAGCCGGTGCCTTTGACAGTAGGATATAATGGCCAAGAGCATCTGGTTACCATTCGCGCTTCCATTTCTAAGAAAGAGGCGCGGAAGGAGGGCGGGAACCGTCCGATCGGACGCCATACAAAGAAGAACCAAGGCATTTCGGTCGTCCGTGCTGACCGCGAACTTGAACTCAATCGAAGCTTCGAGAATTCGTATGATCCGCGTGAACGTTGGTGGGGCATTGAAGTTGAGTTCGAGCCTGCGCTCGACGATGTATTCGGTGTGACGAACAATAAGCAGGCCGCGACCGGCTTCTATAAAATGGATCTGGGCGACGATGCCTTGGCCGAGGGTATGGACGAAAGCGAATATCGTGACATGCTGAGAGCCGACCGCGATCCTAGACTTCCTATGTACCGGATTAGCCGCGAAATTGATAAGCTTCTGGACGCAATGCGCGCCCGCATCGCCAAGATGAAGGAAGGTGAACGGACAGCCAAGCGGCGTGAATCCGATGAAACAAAGGCCGAAAAAGCAGCCACCGAAGCTGTCAATCGCCGGCGCGAGCGCATCGGTGACTCTGGCCGAAGCGACCGCGGTGAAAAAGAGTCACCGGAGGCCCGCACTCAGGCTCTAATGCTGGAAATCGTCAACGACGGTGTCGAGGAAACCGTCGCACAGCAGATCGCGGTTGACTATGTCGGCAAGAAAATCAAATTCCGCTTCCGTCATGCCGAAGTTTCCGGTCAGACAATATTCGACATCTCGACAACCGGAGGGATCATTCTCGTAACGCTCAATACGCGCCATCCGGTTCATGAAAAGCTCTTTGAAGCTCTAAGAGACGAGGAAGCTCCGAGCAACGCATATGCTAAAGAGGTTTTATCGCTGATCGCTGCGTGGGCACGACTTGAAGATGAAGCGCCAACGGAAAAGGCCCGAATTGCGATTGAAGACATACGGCTGCAATGGGGCCGTATGGCCATGGATTTTTTCGAACTCGAGGAAGATTGACGGTTTCTAAGCCGAGGGAGCGTGCCAATGAGCGGTCAAGACGCTGTCCGAGGGTTTGCAGTGCAGACGCTTATTTGCTTGCTGAATGCGCTTGAGACGGGCGCAACGCAATGGCGGTTTGTCACCATCGAGCCTGATATTGCCGGAGATAAGGTAGACATTCTGTGGGCCTTTGAGAACGACAGCCTTGCCCAACAGGTGAAGTCTTCGAAGAACCAAATCGGTCGTGCGGCCGTCGAAGCGTGGTGTCTCGAACTAAGCCAATCCAAATCCGCCAACCGATATCAGTTGATGCTTGCAGGGCCAATAGCCGCCGCGGTCCTCGACGACGCTCCCTTCCATGGGGTCGAGGTTCCTACACCGACATCGATGGACACTCTGGCGCTGATAGATCAAGCCGTTACCAAGCTCGATCGCTATCTTCTAGCGAAAGCGTTCCCTCCAATACCTCTTCCAATGCGCGAGGCAATGGTCAGCTTGGTGTCGGCGCGGCTTATCGACGGGTCAATAAGGGCGGAAAAAGTCTCCAGGGAGGTTTTTGACGGTTGGCTGCAAGAGTGGATATTGATGGCCTATCCTTCCGCCGTCGAACAGAAACTGTCGGCCAATTGCGATATCTTATGGAGCAGCCTGCAACTTGCGGGTCCTATGAGTCTCGGGAACCAGGCCTATGAGATCGTCCTGCCGCTGCAAGTTATCAATGGCGGGCTTACCGTTGCTGTTGTCGAATGGTTCTTGTTGCGGGTGCACCACAAGGATCGCCAGATGCTTTACCGGCCAGAAATGAGACTGCCCGCTGACGGTGGCTCAGTCGATGATCTGCGCCTTGGGGCGGTCCCATTTGCTGAGTTCGCGGTGAACCCCGGGACGGGCGAGGCAGTCCGCGTTTTGTTTACATCGATCGAGAGGACTGGGTTTGATACCGGCCTTTGGCCCGACGGTACGCATGAACTGGAACTTTGGGTCAAATACGCAGCCGTTCCAGATCCGCGGAAGGTTAAGACGGTGTCCGCTCATATTTCGGTCGACCATCGAGTAGTGCTCGGATCGAGACAAACGCGGACAATTCGCCTCTCGTCGCTCGATAGCTTCCTTGAAACACTCTGATTTGTTTCAATTCGACTAGCCGCTTGCATTTTAGTGGTGCCGAAATCGAGGGCGGCGTTATGTAAGAGGAGAATGCGGGAGAGCTGTTTGCGGGGGTAACGCTTTATGCATGCAGTTTAAAGAGTTGTGCTGTGACGGCATTTTGGACATTGATCGAATCAATACCTCGTCTACAACTTTACAGAGTCACGGGGGGCGGAGCGTGTCAGAAACAGCATCTAGACATACCTGGGTCAGGTTTCTTAGGAATTACGGGCCGATCCCCACCAATGACAACATGTACGACGAGACGATCCAGCGCGCGCTCCGGCGCCATAAGATCCGACCGATAGCGCTTCCCGCGCCACTTCGCGACGAGCTTGTTGAAAACTTTCGCGGCCGTTCCCCCGTATCATACATCATCACCGGCACAGCCGGGGATGGAAAAACATATCACTGTCGAGAGGTCTGGATCCAGCTTGGCGGCGACGGGAACCTCTGGAACCAGGGCGACAAGGTTCAGCGAATGGCTCTGGGTGACGGCCGCTCACTGGTCGTCGTCAAAGATTTGAGCGAGTTGCGCGACGATGAAAGTGCATCCCTTATAGCCGATTTCTCGGCCGACACAGCGAACCCGGCCGCCGCGACATCATATCTCCTTGCCGCCAATCACGGGCAGCTCCTCGAGAAATTCAAATCTGCGCCGAAAACACCTGAGATCGAACGGGCCAGGCAGGTTGTCGAAGATCTCTTGGTGACGGGCGGGACGAACGACGCGGGAATTTGTCTCCATCTGAGAGACCTCAGTCGATCTCCGGCGGCTCAGATGATAACGGCGATCATCGAGGCGATAACCGAACACGAAGGTTGGCGGGGGTGCGATGGATGCTCCGCGCGCAGCGACGGCGCTATTTGTCCCATCTTCGAAAATCGCCGACGGCTCATGGGTGCCGGCGAAGAGGATCCGTTCAAGAAGCGGCTCGCGGCGGTCATTGAACTCAGCGAGCGGAACGGAAACCATTTTCCGGTGCGTCAGCTCTTGGCATTGATCGCCAACAGTCTGCTCGGTCATCCCGACGCCCGGGATGGATTGATGACATGCGCCGACGTGCCTGGTTTGCAGGACGCCGGACATCTCGATCTGGCGAGCATCTATCGCAACATTTTTGGCGAGAACTTGAAACCGAGCAGGGCCGAGAAGACGGAGCTTTTCCGTAAGCTCAACGCATTCGGCATCGGCGCGGAGACAAGCAACCGGGTTGATAATTTGCTCGTCTATGGCGCTGACGATCCGGCCTACAAGGCCGACTACGATGAACTTGTCGTTTCGGATCCTGTCTATGGAGCGACAGCCGCGTTTACCAGTGCTCAACGCACCTACCTTGAGGGCGCTGATACTAACGAGCGCGCCGTATTTCTTGGAGCGCTTCGCGCCCAACGGCAGCGCCTGTTCTTTACGATGCCGGAGTCCAAGATCGATGAATACGATCTCTGGGACCTCAGTGTATTCCGTTACGCGGGCCTGTACCTTGAAACGGCACAGAAAATCTCAGCCGGACAAACGGCGCCTCGGCAGGCGGTCAGCATGATCGTTCGTGGGCTCAATCGTATCTTCACGGGGATGTTGGTTCAGAACCAGGATGAGCTTGTGCTCGCGACGTCCGGCAGCTTTTCGCAGTCGAAGCGCAGTCCGCTGCTCGATGAAATCATCTCCGTGCCTCGCGCGAGCGGCGAAGAGGTCAGCCTCGTCCCGGACAAAGCTGGCCGAAACTTCGGAGTTTCGGTCAAGCTGGTGCGCGGTGGCGAAATTCCTCCTGTGTTCCTGGCATTGTCACCGACTAGGTTCGAGTTCCTAGGGCGCGTCGCAGAAGGTGCCCTGCCCAGCAGTTTTTCGCTCGAGTGCCACGAAGATCTCCTGGCCTTCAAAGCACGGCTGCTGCGGGAGACCGAAAACCGCCGAAAGCTCGATGGCGACGACGTGACGGCAGATGGAGAACTCGTTCTCCGGTTTATCGATATCAATTCCGACGGCCGCGCTCAGCCGCGACGCGTGATCGTGCGAGTATGACAATGGAATTTCTCAATCGCCCTACACAATTCGAAGAACGCACCGGGCCTGCCTATTGGATCGACGAAGCGATCTGGGGGCACCGCCTTCATGATGAGCAGTCACCATGGCTGACATTTCTCGAATTTCTGACGGTGCTCCTGTCGGAGCACCGCGAAGGCCGAGCACTGAGCGAAGAAACCTATAACAGCCTCTCATATAGGCCGCAGCTCCAGCTACGCCTGCGAAACTTGGTGTTCAACAATCCGCACCTGATGACAGTTCGTGCCGACGCAGGTTCAGATGACGCGGCTTGGACGCTTTGGCTTGGTAAGATGGCAGAAACGGCGGGCGGGATCGACAAGCCCGATTTCAGTTATCTCCGCGATCGCTTCGAAACGTTCGAGGACTTCGCGGCTGTTTTGGGCTTCCTACAAGGCTCAGCCATTGAAGGGTCGAGCAACAAGCGGTGGAGCTCCAAATTCGTCTTCCCGTTTGGGCCATATTCTTTGTTTGAAGATGTCAACGTCAAGCCCAATGGAAGCGTGTCGAACGATCGACGGTTCTTCGCCCGTACAGGCGAGATCCTCTACCTCATGTTAAGCAGGAGCAAGCACGCTAACGAGCTTCGCGACTTGCTGACGTCTCGTTTTCTGGATCAACCAGCACCCTATGATGCAATGGCGCGAGCGCTCCAAGGGGATACTCAGCTCGCCAAGGCGGAACGTGGGGGCGCCTATCTGCCGTGTTCGCGGCATGCTGTTTTCGATCGGATGGCGGAAGATTGGCTTTCGATCCTGAAATTACCCATACCCGGCCACGACGCAATTCCGCACCTTGTGACCACTGCTGGTCTCAATCTGCTTCTCTATCAACTTGATCGGGCAAGAGAGCTGCTCGATCGTTCTCCTGTCGAATTGGTTTGCGAAATCGTCTCGCCTAGAAAGTCCGTTGTGCGGGATCTGTCGGCCGACTCTTATCAGCACAACAACATGCTGCCGCAGCTGGCCATCGAACGATTTATCATGCGCATTGCCGAGACGCCGGCCTGGACGGCCGCCGTTGCATCTGACGAGCCCGTGTTGAGAGCCAGTGACCTGATGCAGCGCGAGTTTGGATGGCCGGACGGCGAAGAGGACGAGACTGTCGGTGATCCAAAGCAACTGCTTGACGAGCTGCTAGGGAAGGCCACCACGCGTCACAAACAGCACGTGGGCAAAATTCACGCGACATGGTCGAGGGCGATCGGATTGTCGTCGCGTCGGTCGAGCCGGCGTGTCCGCTATGCGCCAACGGACCGGTTGTTGAAGACCCTAGTCGTCGCGTGTGTGGATAACAGGCTTGAGTTCAAAGATTTCCTCGCGCGATTACATCAGCGCTACGGGATCGTCATCGGGGATGCTCAGGCCCGGTCATTTGTCGATGCCGGAACCGCGGATCAGGAAGACTTTTCGGACAATGCGCATCGCCTCGAAGAGCGATTGGCAAGCCTCGGTCTTCTTAGACGCCTGTCCGACAGCTGCGCGTATGTCGAAAACCCATTCCAGAGAGCGAGAGCCGAGTGAACCCCTCTGATCTCATTGGCGCCGCTGGCGCGACATCGATCCGTTTGCGTCTGGACGCGCTCTCGCCCGAAGATGGCATGGCGCGCTACCTTCTCGATCGTCTGACCGGCGAGCAGGTTGCCGCGATCACCCAGGCCTTGCTCACCGATGCGAAAGCCACCGAGCTTTTGAACATCGCGCTGCCGCGCAGTCTCGTTTCGCCCTTCGGACTTCCGGATAGCGTGATGACGGACGAGCGGATGGTGGCAATCCGGCACGCCGACTACGACCGTCCCGCACTTCTTTTCGCCAATACAGATGAAGACCAAGGTGCCTCGCTTGGGGATGTGACCATGATCGGCGCGAAGCAGCTGACGGAAGAGGCGGGCCCGTGGGTCGAGGCCGCCGCCATCGGGCTCGGTCTAAGCGAGAGCCAGATCGCAACCTGGATGGCTGCGTTGAAGGGGCTGACCTCGGCCGATGACTGGACGCTCCACCAGATTGCGTCCTACGTCGCCATGACGCGTAGCCGGATCGAAACTGACGCGGTACCGGTCACGGATGCGCTAGGATGGGCATTGCCGGCGTTGCGCCTGCCGCGCGACAGCGGTTACTTCCTGGGGCTTGGCGAACGTGATCGCGAAGTCCCGCGCCGATGGAAGAAGCTGTTCGAGAAGCTCGTCGGCGAGCGCAAACCCTTGATGGTCAAGCAGCGCCCCAATCGCCAGATCATCGAAAATGAAGAATTGAAAGAGCAGTTCGCGGAGGTGCGGGAGGATATCCCGGCCGAGGTGCATCCTGCCATCGAGGCCTTCATCGAGGCCGCGCCAGGTTGGGGCCCAGAAGCAGAGGCGCTCAGCCTCTTCGAATGGGAGGCTGAGAGCGTTCTTCAGCTGTTTTCCGGAATCAAGCTGAAGAAAACCTCGTTCGCCCAGGAGACGATCAATTTCTTCGAGTTCACGTTTCCCGACCGACTGAGTCCAGCCGACAACCAATATCTCCGCGTTCTCAAGGGCCGATCGCTGAAGGAAACACGTGAGGACGATCGCGAATTTTTCGAGTCGCACAGAGATGATCTCGCGCAGGACAAAGCTTTACGGGTCAAGTGGGAGCGCTTCGTCTTCGGTCGCCCGATCGAATGCACCGATTTCCTTGAAGGCCTGCTGCGCGTCATCGAACGTCTCTTTGGCCAGGTGAACCTCGGAGGTGGCTCCAGGAAACTGAGCATCAAGTCGGCCAGGCGATCGCGGAACCAGTGGCTCGACCTTAATGCCGACGTTGGCCTATATTTTGGCCTGCGCTACAGAGGCTTGCCCGCGCTTCTCGGCGCAGCCGTAGAATGGGACGTGCCCCATCTCTTTGGCTACGAAGAACTGCTCGATCGCGCAAAAGCGCGGCAAAAAAAATACCGGCGAAACGAGTCGACGGCACGAAGTGCCTTGCAGATCAAATTCGATGTGGCGCTGACAGCCGGACGGGAGCGGGCAACCGTTCAGCTCGTGTGGACCGGCCAGCCATCCGCCATCGGTCTGGAACTGCCGAAAGACCTCGGCCGCCTCATCAAGCGCCCGTTTGGACGCAGCAGCGTCGCGCGCCTCTCCGTCAGTCGAAAGGGCGCCCTCCAATCGGTATCTCTCAGTGACACAGGAACGCTGCAACCGGCCTTCGGACAGGATGCTGGAACGCTTATTCCGCGCACGAGCACCGGCATCGACCTTGCCAAGCTCTTCCCAAAACTCTTGAAGGAGGCGAAGGACGCGGGCCGGATCACACAGGCGGGCGCTGACGATATTGCGGCCGCGTGGAAGCACTTCGCCGCCTTGTACGCGGACGCCCTTACATCCCTGCAGTCGTCTGGATACGCCTCGGCCACCCTCGTCGCGCAGGCTGATGCCTACGGCGCCCTGCTGAACAGCTTGGCCAAGACTGCTATCGGCGATCTCAACCGCCGCGATATCTGGGAGCCGGTGCTAAGGATCGGGACGATCGAGGTACTTGGCAGCGCGCCGTCCGCGATTGTCGCGCCGTGGCATCCCCTGCGTTTGGCTGGCGTCGCGGCCAAAATGCGATCGGTGGCAGGCTTGGCCGACTATCTATTGTCGGATGTCGATGTGAACTTCGGCGACTCGCGTCTGTTTTTCAGTGATCTCCGCGACGAACTCAGCCATCCGCTCTATCCCGAGGTGGCCGTCGGCTATGACGGCAGTGAGCCTGTGCTGCTCACGGAAACAAGCACCGTCAACGACTACAGTCTGGTCGAGCGGCCGGTCCGTGCTCCGTCTGAGGTAACCACGGACGTCGATCCCTCCGAGGCCGCAAGAGAGATCCGCGCTCTGCTTGAACGCTATCTCGACCTGCAGCCGCATGAGCGGTCGAATCTCAGCATCATGCTCTACAATTGCGATGCGGCCGGCTTGCCGCTCGCAACTGTGAGCGCGCTGAGTTCCGTGCAGGACCAGGAAGAAGTTCATTGCAATGTGCTCGTCCGCCATCGCGACCGGGCACGCTTGTCCGGAGTCTACACTGAACTGCTTGAACGATCGGAAAACGATCCCGATGCGGTTGTGGTCAGCGAGACATCGCGGAATTTTATGTCGAAGCTGCGTATCGGCGTCATGCTCGACGTCGCGGGCGGATCAAAGCCGGGCGGAGCACGCGAGATAGACGTGGCGTTCCTGCACGACGTTGTGTCCCGTCAAGCACGTGAACAGTGGTTTCCGGTTCCGGCTCTGCCGGACAATCCATCCTTGCTGGAGCACGTGCCGGCCCGCTGGTCGTACCGGCGCGTCACCGCCGAAGACGAACTCAAGGCGACGAGCTACCTAACGTGCCCGCGTCAGCCAGATGCTGGCTGGGCCTATATCGACGCCGTTGCAAACGTCGTGCGGCGCCAGTCGCACGGTCCGGACGAACACTATCTGCCGGCCCGCCAGATCTCGTTCCAGGATGGCGGCCTGAAAGGGATGTTCGACGAGGTGCATAAATTGGCGGAGTGGGTCGCGACCTACGACGATCTTCTCGACAAGCGGCAGCTTGCTGCTCAAGGGATCAACGTCATCCGGTATCGTCGCCAGCGGACGCATGGCCGCAACATGGTCGTGTCGTCAACGTCGGAGCTGCGAATACTTCACGTGCTGGTCAAGCGGCGGCTTGCGGAACTCTCCTTGGGTCTCGACGATGACCGCCTTGCAGGTCTCGCGCGGAGAATGATCGAAGACGCCAATGCCATATCGGGCGACATCGTTCTGCGCGCGGCCAAACGGGGCGTCTCGGCCGGCGAACTGATCGGTTTGGTACTGAGCCGGGCGCTGGTCGAAGAGGAGCTTGGTGAGCGCGCAGCCGTTGCTTGGTTCCTCCTTGATGACTACGCGGAATGGCTCGGGCAAAAGGAAGAGGGGATCGCCGATATCCTCGGCATCAGCCTCTCGACTGGCGAGGATGGTCTTCCGAAGCTCAGGGCGATCGTGACCGAAGCGAAATACGTCGACCAGTCCGGTTTGGCCGAGGCGAGCCGCAAGTCACGCAGCCAGCTGCGACAGACCGTTGCCCGTATCGATGACGCTTTGTTTGGCGATCCCGGACGCCTCGATCGCGACCTCTGGCTATCCCGGATTTCCGATCTTCTGCTGGACGGCACGGCGGCACTGGGCCATGCAAGTCTTCTCGAACGGGTTCGTGACGGCATTCGTCGGGGTGCGGTTCCGATTGATTTGCGCGGTTACTCGCACATTTTCGTTTCCGGCCCAGCGACTGACGGCAGTTCGCCGGGAGAGCAGGACGAGTTGCCGGAAATCCAGATGGGCCTTCAGGAAACCTTTACGCGCGAGGGGCTTCGCAAACTGATCAAGGCTTACGAGGCCAAACAAAGCCTAACCGAACTTCGGACCCAGCTTGGCGAAAAGCACACATGGAAATCGGTCAGTTATCGCCATCCGGCCCCGCGGGTTGACTGGACGAAGACCATCAAAGATGAACATTCGATTGCGGGAATGGAAAAACCGATCAGCCATGACTATGATCAGGATGACGACGAGGGCGATCCCGAAGGTGGAATCGTTATTGAGGCCGTAGAACCCGGCACAAACGGAAATGGTTCGGTCGCCACGAGCGGCGATAGCGGCGGCCTGTCGAGCGGGGAAACCACCCCGGTCCCAGTCTCGACCCAAGGCAACGGCGAAGCTGAAGCGACGATTTCAGTATCGTCTTCGACAAATACGCAACCGGGTGCCCAAACGTCGCCTAGCGACGATGCGATTGCTTCGACTCCGGACAAGTTTTCCAGCACCCGCGTTGACATTGGCATTGCCGCCCTCATCGAGGCTCGAGCACAGAAGGCGCGCGAAAACTCGGCCGACGAGCGGGAATGGTTGGACCACACGGCACAAAAGCTGCGCTCAGCACTGCTCGGTTACAATCTCCAGGCCAAGATCGTGGGGACTCGCCTGACCCCAAACGCCGCACTCATCCGATTCATGGGGTCGGATCGTCTGCGCGTGGAAGACATCGAAGCGAAACAATCGTCTCTTCTGACGACGCACGGGCTCAGGCTGATCTCGATTTCGCCATTGCCGGGCGAGATCGTCGTCGGCGTCGCGCGGCCGCAGCGACAGGTTGTGTCGCTTTGGGATGTTTGGGGCCGACGAGAAATCAATCGCAATGCCGCAGGCGTGAACACGTCCTTCGTGCTCGGCCTGAAGGAACTCGATGGCGATATCCTCTATCTCAACCTTGGTGGCCCATTCGCTGGCGGCCAACAGCATGAGCCGCACACGCTCGTCGCCGGCGCGACCGGGTCGGGGAAATCCGTGCTGATCCAAGCGCTCCTCCTCGATATCGCCGCGACGAACTCAAGCGATCTAGCGCACATTCACCTCATAGACCCGAAGATGGGTGTCGACTACGCGGCAATCGAAAGACTGCCGCATCTGCAGGGCGGGGTGATTGTCGACCAGACGCGGGCGGTTGAGGTTATGGAGAGCCTCGTCACAGAAATGGAGCGCCGCTATGAGCTGTTCCGCTCCAAAGGGGCTCGAGACATCCGAGCATTCAATTCAAAAGTCGAGCTTTCCGAGCGGCTGCCCTACGTCTTCCTAGTTCATGACGAGTTTGCGGAATGGATGCTCACCGAAGACTACAAATCTGCCGTGACAGCCAACGTTTCGCGCTTGGGCGTTAAGGCGCGCGCGGCGGGCATGCATCTGATCTTCGCGGCGCAGCGACCCGATGCTAATGTCATGCCAATGCAGCTGCGCGACAATCTCGGCAACAGATTAATTTTGAAGGTTGCGAGCGTTGGAACATCCGAAATAGCCCTTGGCGTGAAGGGAGCGGAACAGCTCTTGGGGCTCGGTCACCTTGCGGCAAGGCTGAGCGGTGAGCCAGCAATCATATATGCCCAAGCGCCCTTCCTGTCCGATGACGATATCGACGCCGCGGTGGATGCAATCCGGGCCAGTGACACCGGTTGTGGTCCGGCTCACTAAGCCGGCCGGGGGATTACTTATGGCAGACGATGCAGCTAGCGGCTGCTTCATCAAGCCCGTAGACGTCGTCGATCGTCTCAGAGGTTTTACCGGATAGCGGATTGATCCGCCGGCCGCGCCGCAGTCGTTCCCGGCGTTTCTCGTAGTCTGACTTGATCTGTTCGACCCGTTCGGGCGAGATCAGATCTGTCAGGCTCTCGCCTTGGCTCCACGTGAACGGCGAGCCGTCTCGTAACGCGGTCTTTTCGTAATCGACGGCCTCGGCAAAGCGATCTGGATGATGTTCGGCGAGCCGAACCCACTCGATCTTTTGCTGGTAGAAGCAGAATGTGCAGCCGGACCGCGACCGCCATTGATAGTAGGCCGGCTCACCAACGTCTGACTGCTCGAGTATCTCGATCACGCCGGTACGGTCGACGCCTGCTTCACGAAGCGGAAGATGGACTAGCATATTGGGGTGTGTGGCTTGATAGCCCTCGCGGCTTGGCTCATCGGCTCGGATGGCAACGTAGGAGTGGACAATTGTGCCGCTTTCCAGATCCTTTTGCAGCCAATGCTCCAAGGGCCGGAGCTTCAGCTGTCGGGTGCACCAGCGGGTGCGGGGCGAGGGCAGAAAATTGCCGTACTCGTCCAACCAGAAATCAAAATCGCGATCGGGGTTAAGCCGCCGGATCGGCCGGCCAAGAAAGCCTTCGAGCTTATCCAGGAAGGTATAAACCTCAGGCAGCTCCTTACCGGTGTCTGTGAAGAAATACTCGATCGGCAGCTCTGGATGATGCTGCCGCATGTAAACAGCGAGCGCGGCGCTATCGCGCCCGCCCGAGAGACCGAGGATATGACGTTCCCCACTCATTGCCTACCAACCTCATCTTCGCCATCGGCTGCCATCATCGCGACAGCACGCGCCAGTGCAGCAAGCTGCAGTCGTCCACTATTGTTTTCTGACCTGAGCGAAGCCACCAAGCGATCAGCGATCCCCGCGGCGGCCACCTTTTCGCTTTCGCTGAGTTCGAAGCTGCGCATCAACGGCGGCGTTTTGGGGTCGAGGCCGACGACGAGTGCAAGGGCCTCGGTCTGGGAGCGTCGGTCTCGCACGATCGCCAGAGCCTCAAGCTCCCGAAAACGGCGCCCGTATCGCGCAATTTCCGTCAGCGCTTCCTGCCGGTCTCGGTCCGACCAATTCCGAGCGGGGCGGTGCAACAAAACGCTAACTGTGCTCTCGATGTCGCCTTTCCCAAGCTCCATCGCTGCGACGCGATCTGCAAAGGCGTCGAAATTGTAATCGTTCGTCAGGCCTTTAAGCACCGATGCGCGCTCCGCAATTCCAGCGAAACTCGTGGCATCGATACCAAGCGCCTTTGCAAGTGCCAGACGCAACTCCTCGAGAAGCGCCGGATAGCTCGCTTCAGCCGCTTGAAGGGCATGGTAGACGGTCTCCGGAGCAAGCTTTTCACCGAGAGCAGCCGGAAAATCGTCAAACAAGAGACGCTCGGGATCGTCTGCTTTCATCACGATCCCGCGGATTTTCACGGCCAAAGGATCAAGGTTGGTTGTGCGCTTTGCAAACTGTGACAGCTCTTCAAAACGCTGGAAGAGAGCGGCGGCGACGGGCAATGACGCCCCGTGATGGTCGACGCCTAGCAGCTGCGCGAGCCCACTGAGGAACGCAGTTTCGCGCACGGACCGGTCGATCCGCCGCAAACGGAAGAGGCCAGGCTTCTGCAAAAGCTTGTCGACGACGACGTCATCGATTGCTGTTTGATAGACTCCGTCGATATAGACGGCGACGCTCTCGCGCTTGGCAAGCATGTAGGCAAGCGCCAACACCGGCATGACACCGGCTTTGATGCCATAGGGCGGCCGCGCCCACTCCGCATAGACAGCATCGAGAGGCTTTTCGCCCGCAAGGTCGATTACCTCCCACGCAGGCCGAAGCGATGCTCCCTCTTGGCTATCGTCCGGCTCTGAAAAACCGAACACGCCGGCCCTGATCTCTTTGTGCAGTCCGAAGGGTCGAAGCAGGGTAAGATAGAGGCCGAGTTCCGCGGGATACTGGGTCATTCCCAGCTGCTCATCTGCATAGGAGTTAACCATCGCATGAGCCAGCTCGCGCAAAGCCGCCATCGAATTCGATGATGGTTTGTCTCGCTGGAGCAACTCGCTCTTGATAATCGGCGCCTTGGAGAAACCAGCGTCGGCCAGCGCACTGGCAACGACGGTTAGCGGTGCGCGAATGGCTTGGTTCGGCTGTGGCGCCAGATACCAACTTGCGTTCTCAAACGCCGTCTCGAGCGCTCGATGAAGCTGATCAATGCAGTGGGATTGTCTCGCGGCAATTTCCCGCCTCGCTATCCGGTCGCCCTCCAACTGCGGGTGCTCTCGGAAAACGCGTTCGACCGCCAACAACTCAGCGGCCGTTGACCGAAGGGCAAAGCTGTCATTTGCCCCGCCTACGGCGGTCACTCGCTCCCCAGTCGCTAGCGCTTTGGCGGCTTTCTGCGCCAGTTGGTTCACTGATTTCGTCGTCAACGAACCGTCGCCGAGCAGCAATAGCAAAAGGCCGCTGCCATGAACCGGACGGGCTAAAATACCGCCCGTCAAAGATTCGATCGTATCGTTCGGGCCAACGACCTGCAGCGCTATCTCAAAAGTCCTGAGCGCTCCTTTCTGGAAGTAATGCCGCTTGGCCGTGGCGAAGCCCAAGCCGGCCCGGCGCGGAATGTCCGCGAGCTCAACTAAATCCGCCGGTTGAATGGCGCGGCCAATGGCTTCCTCAAGATCGAAGTCACTGCCGGCAAACAGCGCATATCCACCAAGGCGTGGTTGCCGGATCAGAATAGCCCAATCGACGAGATCCTTGATCGCTCCGCTGATCGCCTTTGTCGCGAAACCGGGTGCCGACGCGTGCAAAAAGTCATCTGCGAGCACGACGCCAGACCCGTTGCGGAAAAACTCTATGATCGCGGCCGCTTTCGTCAGGGCGACGTGCAGACCAGTTCCTTTGACACCGGCCCGCTCGATCGCTTCGAATGCGAGGCTGAAGCGGTTTCCGTCCACCCCCGCAGTAAGGGCCATTCCGAAGTTGGCGGCGAGATAATCCCAAAGCATCGCGGGGTCGTAGGTCCCGCCTTCAAGATCGGTTGTCTCCAGAAATTGCTTGAAGCCGGCAGGTTCAGCCGAACTCAAAAAGCCGAATACGCTTCGCTCGTTTTGGGCAAACCGCGCTCTCGAAATCGGCCCAAGCAGAAGCGCGCTCACCGGGTTAAGAGGCCATGTCTCGGCAAGCGCTTGCGCCAAAATGCCAACGTCCGTCGGACGGCGTTTGGCGACCGCCTCAGCAACAGTGCGGGCGCTGGACGCATCGTGATCGGGGCGCTCAGCGGCGATGGCCCGGCCGAGCAGTGCAACCGTTTCATCTGCGCCCGAAAGAAACGCGATGTCCTGATAGCGGCCTTGAACCTTACGCCATTCCTGGCGTGCGTCGCGCGCGGCACGCGCCGTGTACTGGTCGAACGACTGGTGGAGAATGCCAATGACGACCAAACGGCCGTTGCTGCGCGATGCGTGCTCGGCGAGATCCTGAAGCAGATGCACATCACCGCCCTCGAGTGCCTCATGCTCAAGAAGCTTCCCGAGTTCGTCGAGAATGAGGAGGGTTCCGCTAGATGCGCTTTCGCTGCCAGCGATCAGAGCCTTGATGAGGTGATCATCGCTTGCTGCCAACTGGGACGCGATATCCTCAGGCCAACCGAGGGTATTGCGTGCGGCTTCAACGATAGCGTCGCGAAGGCGTGTTCGGCTTCCGGTTACGGCGACGACTTTCCAGGCGCCGCTGGTTTCCGGGAACGCCTGGTTGAACAGGGTCGAAAGTGGATCCCCCGCGATATCGCGAGCAATTTTGCGATTCTTCTTCGTCCCGGCCACGAGGTTTGCAAGCAGCAAGGCAGCACTCGACTTGCCGCCGCCATAAGGACCGGTCCAAGTGTACGCGCCTTGATGATGGTCCCGCTGGCTCTCACCAAGAGTACGCAGGGCTTTCGCTACGCTTGCCTGCAAAACGTATCCAACCAATGGCGGCGTGCCGTTCAGGTCCGCATCGAGCCTGGCCGATCGCGCAAAACGGCGATCAATGGAAACTATACTGGAAAGCTTGCTCATGCTGCGATCTGACGGTCGGGTGATCGTGGGTAGGCGAGAGAAAGAACTGTCGTCGGATCGAACTCGGACGTGCGCTGGACCTGGCGAAGACCGGCTGTATCGACCCATTGCCAAGCACCTGCGGTCAAATCATCGAGCCGCATCAGCCGGGAAACCACGCTATCTTCATCGAGTTTGAAAACGCGGCCTGGCGCGCCTGCTCCATAACAAATCTGTTCGACCGTCAATGTAGTCGAACCGCCGGAGCGTTCCCAGAACTGACCAAGGGCGTAAGCGAATACGGCGTCATGGAGGCCTGGCTTGGGGCCGCGAACGAACTCGTACCAGCCGCCAAGCCGAGCTTCCCGGATCAATGCAAGCTCGGCTAACAAAGGCTCAGCTGCATCTTCATTGAGAGTATCCGCGCGTCGCACATAGCTGCGCAGGAGAACCTCAATATCGCGTTTGAGTGTTCCGCGCGTTGCCCGCCATCCGTTGCTCTCGACCAAAGCCATGAGCTGGTCGAGCAACATGGCCGGATCGAACTCGATCGCGTTGAGCAAATTGAACGCGTAGTAGGCAGTCGTCGTCATCGCCGGGGTGCTGGCAATATTCCAATGTGCGAGCCAAATCGTCGATGATTGCTCAAGGTAGGGATCGAGACCGTCGTCGGCGAGAATGGCGTGGCCAAGCGCGGTTGGTGCAATCATGCGATCAGCCTCGGCGAAAAAGCCCGAAGCGAGCGCCCAATAGCGCATCGACACAGCCATATTGCGCCCCACGCCAAAACGGGTTATTGCATCTTGTTCCTGAAATGTTCTCGAATCGGCTCCGCCCCCGATTGCATCGAATGCTTTCTTCAACCATAGCAGTCGGAGCGGGAACGTTTCGTGCCCTGCAAACTGCCCTCTCGAATCGATCTTTATCGTAGCGCGTCCCATAAGGGCACTCTACTGGTGAACCTCTCCAGTTGCAAGGCGAGACATCGCGGCAGCATCAACAATGTGGCCGGCAGCGGTTATTATCTCATCAAAATTCTGGTAGCGATTACAGAAAATGCGAATGACTCCCCGAGCCTCCTTGTCCGAAAGACCAATAGATTCAAGGACATGAGAAGTCTTGATCTGTCCCGAGGTGCATGCGGACCCGGTTGAAATTGAGACGTGCCGCGCGATACGGGCGCAGAGTTCGTCCGCATCTATCCCGTAGAGCTGGAGGGACGCCGTGCCGGGCACTGTTGGTGCATCGCCGCTAACCCGCCGGAAGCGAAGTTGCCGTTGTTCGAGAGTCTCAATTAACTGATCGATCAGCCCCGAGCAGTGCTTTTGATCAGATGAAAGTCTCTGTTTCGCGACCTGAGCTGCCGCACCAAAAGCAGCAATCAATGCGACCGGTTCGGTTCCCGGCCTCAGTCCGCTCTGCTGGCCCCCTCCAAAGGTCAGGGGGAGGGGTTTCGGGGCCGACGCAGCAATATACAAGGCGCCTATGCCCATCGGACCGTAAGATTTGTGAGCCGAAAGGGTGAGGTAGTCAACGTCAAGGTCAACGACGTCGACATCGATCTTGCCTACCGCCTGCGCAGCATCGCTATGGAAGAGCGCTCCGCTCGCACGTGCCAAGGCAGCAGCTTCTTTGACCGGTTGGATAACTCCCGTCTCATTGTTGACCATCATCACGGATGCAAGGAGGAGGTCTTTGTCGACGAGTTGAGCAAATGCTGTGAGATCAAGCTGACCTCGATGATCGACGGGAGCAATGCTGATTTCAAATCCTTCGGATTTTAGGGCCTGTGCAGGTTCCAAGACAGCCTTGTGTTCGATCGCTGAAACAATGATGCGTTTCCGGTTAGGCTCGAGTCCGCGAGCTGCGCGTGCTACGCCCACGATCGCGAGGTTGTTGGCTTCGGTCGCACCCGACGTGAAGGTGATCTCGTTCGCCGCCGCGCCGATCAGATCAGCAACCGATGCGCGGCCGTCGGCGATCGTGCGTGCTGCAATCTCGCCTGAAACATTGGGCGATCCGGCATTGCCCGGTTGCGCCCAAACGGCAAGCATTGCATCGCGAGCTTCAGGCGCAAGCGGTAGAGTGGCAAAACCATCGAGATAGATTGGGTGCCCCATTTCCGTACCCGCACAGTCACAATAACGCTAAGGAATCAAATAGCCAATACGCTTTTCCTTGATATAGCCCCGAGCCACTTCAATGTACACTTGCGGAATTGGTGGACTTGCACCAACTTCTGCCCATCAGCCATTCAAAGGATGCGCCATGCGAGAAAATGAGGATGATCAACCCGTTACCGGACGTGTTCTCCTGTCTGACATCTATCGGGAGCAATATGCGCATTTCCGTTCTATGAACGACATATTGTACAAAATCCCTCCGCTTTTTACTGTTGCTTTGGGCGGTTTATGGTATTTCGCGGCAACTCAGTTCCGGACTGATCGAGTTATTGCCGCCGGCATCTTCCTATTCTGCGTAATTCTCAGTATATCATTTGTTCACATTATGGAGCGTTTCGGGAATGCGCTCAACGGTTACTTGGATAACCTAAATAAACTCGACGGCGAGTATAAAGTGACGTTAAAGCCATCGAGATTGCCCTCAACTGTCAAAACGATTCAGCTTCTCTTGTATGTTTCCGCGCTCATTTCATTTATTGGCGCAGCGTACGTCGTCGCAGCCAAGCCAACCCCAACGAACGCTATCGAAACGCCGAAGCAAGTCACTGTGCCGGCGGCGCCCTGACGTCGAGCAGATTCCGGGAAACTTGTAAAGTTTTCAATACATTCAATGCCGGCAACCGACCGGCACGAAGGTTCACATCCGTTCAAGAGCGGGTATCGAGTCTTAGATATTTGCCCACGATAATTGAGGTTGCCAAGATCCCAATCCGCGCCATAGTCCCGAGAAAAGGCAGAACTCGCCAAGACTATCACCGACACACTTGAAAGGATGAGGAATCAAGCCGGAGGCGAGAGCCGTGTGGTTCGGTGATCGTGCGCTGGGTCGTTGCTGATGCGCCATCGGCGGGCAGTGGATTTGTTTCAAATAGCTGATGCTGGCAAATCCTTTCCGTCCCGATAGGATTTTACATTCTCTGGTTGGCAGACTCAGAGTCCACTCACCACGCCTGCCATTACGCGGGCGGTTGCGAAGGGAACAGGCTTCACTGTCTCGCAAAAAAGACCGTTTCAGCCAATGTCGCAATCTCTTACGATAGTGAAGTCATTTGGATCACCGGAGAACTTTATTCGCGCTAGCCAAGAACGGAAATATAATGCATCATATATCATGCATTATTATGCGCTCGATATTTGGCGGACGTCAAGCCGCGAAGCTACCACAGGAATACTGGAGATCAGTCCAATGGAACTAAAAGACCTGACATTGTTTCGGCAGGCGGCATATGTGGCCGGCGAATGGATCGAGGCGAATGCGACGGCCATCGCCGTGACGAACCCCGCGACGGGTGAGGTGATCGGCAACGTGCCGAAGCTTGGCGCAGCCGAGACGAAGACGGCGATTTCTGCGGCGGAGGATGCCCAAAGGGAATGGGCTGCCCGCACCGCAAAGGAACGCGCCGGTATCCTGCGGAAGTGGTTTGAACTGATGATGGCGAACCAGGACGATCTGGGCCGGATACTCACTGCGGAGCAGGGCAAGCCGCTTGCGGAAGCCAAGGGAGAAATAGCATACGGCGCGAGTTTCATCGAATGGTTCGCCGAAGAAGCCCGCCGCATCTATGGCGACCTCGTTCCGGGGCACCAGAAAGACAAGCGCATCCTGGTCCTGAAGCAGCCGATTGGAGTCGTTGCGGCGGTCACGCCGTGGAACTTCCCGAATGCGATGATTACCCGCAAGGCAGGCCCAGCGTTTGCGGCCGGTTGCGCCATGGTGCTGAAGCCGGCAAGCCAGACCCCTTTCTCGGCGATTGCGCTGGCGGTTCTCGGCGAACGCGCCGGTCTGCCCCCGGGTCTCTTTTCGGTCGTGACCGGCTCGGCACGCGAGATCGGGGCGGAGATGACGGCTAACCCGATCGTGCGGAAGCTGACTTTTACCGGTTCGACCGAGGTGGGTGCGGAGCTTTACCGGCAGTCGGCCCCGACCATCAAGAAGCTCGGTCTGGAACTCGGCGGCAATGCGCCCTTCATCGTCTTTGATGAT
This sequence comes from Agrobacterium sp. ST15.13.013, assembly GCF_027956525.1. NCBI lineage: Bacteria > Pseudomonadati > Pseudomonadota > Alphaproteobacteria > Hyphomicrobiales > Rhizobiaceae > Agrobacterium > Agrobacterium sp. ST15.13.013. The sequence continues at coordinate 77,408 of NZ_JAQKGP010000014.1, read as the reverse complement.
GCCGATCTTGATGAGGCGGTGGAGGGCGCGTTGATTGCCAAATTCCGGAACAATGGCCAGACCTGCGTCTGCGCAAACCGGCTTTACGTCCAGGATGGCGTTTACGATGCCTTTGCGGAAAAGCTCGCAAAAGCGGTTGGCGGCCTCAAGACCGGTAATGGTTTCGACGAGGGCGTTGTGCTCGGGCCGCTCATCGACGACGCGGCGCTGAAGAAGGTCGAGGAGCATGTCAGCGATGCGCTCTCTAAGGGGGCCAGAGTCCTTCAGGGCGGCAAGCAGCATCGGCTGGGCGGAACGTTCTATGAAGCGACCGTGCTTGCCGACGTCACGAAGGACATGGCGGTGGCCACCGAGGAGACTTTCGGCCCGGTTGCGCCGCTTTTCCGTTTCGCGCACGAAGCCGATGTTATCGCCCAGGCGAACGACACGGAGTTTGGTCTCGCATCCTATTTCTATGCGAAGGATCTCGCTCGTGTGTTCCGGGTAGCAGAGGCGCTGGAATATGGGATGGTGGGTGTCAATACGGGACTCATCTCGACGGCGGAAGCACCCTTCGGAGGCGTAAAATCGTCGGGTCTGGGCCGCGAAGGTTCGAAATACGGTATCGATGACTTCGTCGAGATCAAATATGTCTGCCTCGGTGGCGTCGCCTGAGCGACGCCAGAGTGGGCCTTTCCCGATGCCGGGAGTTCGCTCTTCCGGTTCTGCATGGCTGCCTGATCTCACGGTCAGGTGGCCATTTTCCTATCGGGGCAAGAGGTTGCCGATTGCCGTGCAACTGGGCGTGAAACGCTCGAAGCGGCGATTGTCGTACGCCGCTTCGATAATGTCGTGGGTGCAGGCGCCCTCCGCTAGAGGACGACCACCCGGTTGCCCGGGTTCGGCCCCGCTTTCAGGCGTGAAAGTGCAGCGGGCAATTCCTCAAAACTCGCTGTTTCGATAAGCTGAGGATCGAAGGTTCCTTCGCAGATTTGACTTGCCATTGAGGCACCGGCTGCGATCAGTCGTCCCCATTGATGATCGCATGCATGGGCGTGCATCGCGTTGAGGCCGACTTCATGCAATGAGATCGTCGTGGAGAAAGCGGGAAGCGGCGCTGCTTCCTGCCGGTCTTGAATGCAGACGAGATGACCATTCGCCGTCAAAAGAGGCGCAAGGCTGGTGGCGTGAGCGCCGCTCACCATATCGAATACCGCATGGATTGGCTGATGCAGCACCCGCTCCCTGAAGTCGCTCTTCCAATGTTCGTTGTGATAGTTTGTGACGGTCGCCGCGCCGAGCTTCAGTAGGCGGTTTGCCTGTGCAGCAGAGGCGACCGCATGGACGACCCAGCCTTTGTCGCGCGCGAGCTGGAGCAAAGTGCCACCCACAGCTCCGGAAGCGCCGGTGACGAGCACATGGGCTCCGGGCCAGAGCGGCACCTTGTCGATGGCCTGCTGCGCGGTGAGACCAGGGCAGGGAATCGCGGCGGCTGCGGCGAAGGGCAGACTTGCCGGCAGAGGAATGGCCGCACGCGCGGGGATAACCGTGTATTCAGCAAACGAACCGGGACGTATCAGGTCGTTGTGATAAGCGACGCGTGCGCCGGCCGCGATATGACTGACATCTTGCCCGACTTCTTCTACTTCGCCGGCCCCGTCGACACCGGGAATGTGCGGCCACGTCCAAGCGTCATGGCCCCAGAGTATGAATTTCCAGTCGACGGGGTTGAGACCGATCGCCCGGTTACGGACGAGCAGTTCACCGCGCCCGGGTCGCGGTTTTGGCATTTCGCGCAATTGCAGGACGTTCAGGTCGCCGGTTATGTCGTGAACCCAAGCTTTCATTTTTTATCCCTCAGCAGATTGAATAGCCGCCGTCGATCGGAATCATCGCGCCGGTCACATAACCCGCGTCGGGCGACAGAAGAAAACGGACGACAGATGCGACTTCGGCCGGTTTTGCCCAGCGCCCCATCGGAATGCGGGCGCCGATACGTTCGGCGCGTGCCGCGTCGGTCCGCGCATTTTCCGAGATACGGGTCTCCACCCATCCCGGCGCGATTGAATTCACCCGAATGCCGCGTCCGGCCCAGGCGACCGCCTGTGACCGGGTCATCGCGGCGACGGCGCCCTTGCTGGCCGTGTAGGCCGGGGCGCCCGGGGAGCCGAATATCGCCCACATCGAGGCAACATTGACGACGGCGCCACCGGCGGCCTGCAACCTGTCGAGCAGGGCGGCGGAAAATGCAAAGCCGGCGGTGACATTGACGCGCATGACCTGTTCGAAGGCGTCGGTCTCCCATTCCTGCTGGTGGCGCAGCATGCCAGCGCAGTTTACGAGGCCAGCGACGGGCTGTCCCTGCGGCAGTGCCGCGATACTTGCCTTGGTGTCGGTCAGGTCCACCTTGTGAAAGGCGATTGCGGCGATCAGATCCGCATCTCGATCCAGCCCCAGCGCAATGACCTGATAGCCGCTATCGGCAAGAAGTTCCGCCACGGCCCGGCCAATGCCGGTTCCGCCGCCGGTCACCACTGCAAGGGGTTTTGCCTGGTCTTCATTGGGCATTATGTGCTCCTGCCTGTTCTGTTTGATATAACGTCATGCGTCCTCGACCGAGTGCATTGCCTCCACGAGGTCCTCGACCGTGAGCGGGCGGGGGAAATTCAGAATGTGAGGTACGGTGATGGATGCCTGAGCGATGGCGAGAAACTGGTCCCGGGTGATCGGTTGTCCGGCAAGCGCACGCAGGCTGAGAGGAAGTCCCGTATGCCGGTAAAGGGCGGCAATAGCCGGTGGCAATGCCTCACCCAGAAGCTGATGGTGAACCAGAAGCCCATAGGCGACCTGAAATCCATGCGGTTTCGCATTGACGCCTGGGACATGCGGCAGGCCGCGGGTGAGCGCGTGGGGAACGGAGAGACCACCGCTTTCAAAACCGAGTCCCGCCATCAGTATCATCGCCTCGACGGCCGCGTCGAAAGCCTCTGTCGGCACACCAGAACCCGCCGCATCGAAGGCGGCGATGCCTTGCGTTACGAGTGTGTCGTAACAATGGGTGGCGATCACGCCCGAAAGACGGGTCGGCCGGGCGCGGAACATGGTGGTGCCGCAACCGCCAGCGCAGGCGAGCGCCTCGGCCTTCTTCGACAGGGCGTCGCCCAATCCGGCCGCGAACATGGGCTTCGGCGCTCCCGCTAGCAACGCGGTATCGACAATGACAAAATCCGGATTACGTTTCAGGTGCCTCACTTCAAGGAGGAGGTCTTTCGTGTCATAGAGCACGTAGTTCTTGCTTGTCGGTGCATCATTGGAGGCAACGGTCGGAACGGTGATCAGCTTGATGTCGCGCACGCCCGCCAGTGCCTTGCCAGCATCGATGGCGCGGCCGCCACCCGCGGCGATAACGATTTCAGGTGCGTTTTTCCCGAGTGCTGCGGAAAGCCGTTGCGCGGTCTCTATACCGATCTGACCTTCGAACGGCAGGATTACCAAGGAAACGGCGGCTTTTTCCAGAGATTGACGAAAGGTGTCTTCAATGAGAGGCAGCACGTGAACGTCTGCCACAAGGACGGCGCTTTTTCCGATCTGCGCGGCAAAGCTGCCGATCCGGTCGAGGATCTTTCGGCCCTGGACATAACGCGACGGCGCGCCGAAGACTTTGAGTTGGTTGTCGAAAATAGTTAAAGGATCAGGCATTCTTGCTCTCGAACGGTTTTCATATATGATATATGATTGTTTTGAAGGCGCAAGCGTCTTGTCGCCGTTTTAGGAAGAACCGCATGATTTCCGGAAAAACCCGTTTCGTCCCGTTGCTCGCCCACCCTGCCCAACATGTACGCACGCCCTCACGTTTTAATGCTGAATGCGAGCGGCAGGGGCTGGATATGATCATGGTGCCGCTTGATGTGCGGCCCGACATGCTGGACCAGACGGTCGCCAGCTTCCGGGCAATTGCGAATATTGCCGGTATGGTGATCACCATTCCACACAAGGCTTCCGCCGCGAGGCTCTGCGACCGGAGGGTTGGAGCTGCCACACTTGTCGACGCCTGCAACATCATCCGCCGCGAAGTGGACGGCAGCCTTACGGGCGGTATGTTCGATGGTGAGGGTTTCGTCGCCGGGCTTCGCCATCAGGGGCATGATCCGGCTGGTTTTCGAACGCTGCTCATCGGTGCCGGCGGAGCGGCGAGCGGTGTGGGACATGCTCTTCTCGGGGCTGGCGTAAGGGACCTTACAATCGCAAACCGCTCGCTTCACAAGGCCGAACACCTGGCAAGACAGCTTGCCGGCGCCTTCCCGGATGCCAGCGTGGTGGCGGCTGCGGCGAATCCGGCGGGGTATGATCTTGTAGTCAACGGCACGGCGCTGGGCATGCATGAGAACGACGCCCTGCCCATCGATGTCGACAAGCTCGATAAAGGCACTGTCGTCGCTGAAGTGGTAATGCAGCCCGACATGACGCCTCTGTTGATCGCGGCTGAAAAGCTGGGATGCCATATACATAAGGGTATCCACATGATCGAGCAGCAGGTGCGCCTGCTTGTTGATTTCCTCAAGTGACGCAAAAAAGGTCCGCATCGATTCGCGATGCGGACCAGATGCGGCGCCTAGGAGGTCAAACACGTCTTTTTGCGTGGGCGCCAATGCCTTGCATAAGAACCGCCAGAATGATGATGACACCCTTGATGATCTGCTGCGGATAGGCTGGAACGCTCATCAGGTTCATGATGTTGCCGATCAGTCCCAGAATGAGGACGCCAATCATCGTGTTGATCACCGTACCCCTGCCGCCGGACAGAAGGGCTCCGCCAATAACGCAGGCGGCAATGGCGTCGAGTTCGAGGCCGATACCGGTCACCGGTGTTCCGACGGCGGTGCGGGCTGCCACGAATATGCCGGCAAGGGCGCAAAGCGCGCCGCAAAGCATGAAGGCGAGGAACTTGTAACGCCAGACGGGAAGGCCAGCGAGGCGCACCGCACTCTCATTGCTGCCGGTTGCGACGGTGAGGCGGCCCCAGTTGGTCCGGCGCAACAGGAAAATGAACAGGGCAATGAAGAGGAGGACGGCCAGGACCGGCCAGGGAAGGCCGAGACCGGGGACGCCCTTGCTGCCGAATGCCGTCAGAATCTGAGCCGTAGACAAGTCACGGGGAAAGCGTACGGGCTGGCCATTGGAGAGCATATAGGCAAGGCCGCGGGCCATGGTCATCATGGCGAGCGTCGCGACGAAGGAGGCCATGCCGAAGCCGGCGACAAGAACGCCATTGATCGCGCCGAGCAAAGCGCCGAACAGCACGCCACCCAAGATGCACAGGACAAGCGCGGTGCCGCCATCGAAGGGCAGCGCAGGCATGACCATCGCCACGCTCATGCCACCGATCGCCGCGACTGAACCGACCGAGAGATCGATTCCTCCCGTCAGGATCACCAGCAGCATGCCAATGGCAACCAGGGCAAGCGGTGCAAGTTGACGCAGGAGATTATATATGTTTTGAAGTGTCAGGAAGTGTTCTGACAACAGCGCGGAAACGACGAGTAGCGTCATCAGCATGATATAGACGTTATAGGTGACCAGGTTGGAAACAAGGCCGGAAGCCTTTGAATTAGTGGACATTCTCGCGCCCCATTGCCAGTTCGATAATACCTTCCTCGGAAATGTCTGTGCCGGTCAGTTCACCGGCGACCCGGCCGGCGCGCATGACAAGCACGCGATCGCACATGCCGATCAGTTCCAGCATTTCGGAGGAGACCATGATTATGGCGGTGCCATTGGCCGCCAGTTCGTTGATGACGCGGTAAATCTCGACCTTCGCGCCGACGTCGACGCCGCGGGTGGGTTCGTCGAGCAGCAACACCTCGCAACCGGAGACAAGCCATTTCATCAACGCGACTTTCTGCTGGTTGCCGCCAGAAAGCGTTCCAGCCTCAGCGTCTATGCTTTCGGCCTTGAGGTTGAGCTGTCTGCCCAGGCTTTCGGTCGCACCGCGTTCCCGGCGATCGCGCAACAGGCCCAAAGGCCCCAGATGCGGATTGACCGGCGTCATCATTGCATTGGCAAGAATGGGCATGTCGAGAAGACATCCCTGATGTTTGCGATCTTCGGGCACCAGGCCGATGCCGGCGCGCACGGCTTCCCCGGGTCTGCTGATGCTCAGCACTTTGCCATCGAGGCGCACTTCACCCCGCGTAAGGGAATCGGCGCCGAAAATTGCACGCAATACCTCGGTTCGTCCCGCACCGATGAGACCACCGATGCCGAGTACTTCACCCCGTCTAACTTCGAAGGTGACGCCGGAGACGAGCGGTCCCGTCGCCAGGTTTTCCACGGCAAGAGCAACCTGGCCGGGTTTAACGTCCCGTTCGGGAAAGAAGTCCTTCAGTTCACGACCGATCATCAGGTTGACGAGGCGCTTGTGGTCAAGTGTGGCGATTTCCCACGTACCCACGATTGCACCGTCCTTTAGAACGGTGGCGCGGTCACACAGGCTGAATATCTCGTCCAGCCGATGGGAGATGTAGATGATGCAGACACCGTTCTCCCGCAACTGCCGTATGAGCTTGAACAGTTTTTCCGTCTCGTGGTTGGTGAGGACGGCGGTGGGTTCGTCAAGGACGAGGATCGAACACTCCCGGGACAGCGCCTTGCATATTTCGATGACCTGTTGGTGCGCGACCGTAAGGTTGCCGGCAAGCTCATCGGGATCGATATCGTCAAAGCCCATGCCGGCCAGCAGTTCAGCGGCGCGCGCCCGCATTGCTCGCTTGTTCAGAAGGAAGCCGTGGCCGAGCTTTTCGATGAGAATGTTTTCGGCGACCGTGAGGTGGTGGGCGAGCGAGAATTCCTGGTAAATGATCGAGATTCCCCTGCGCATCGCGTCCTGGGGACTAGTGATGGTCACGGGCGTACCGTCGATGTGTATCTCGCCTTTGTCATGGGTATAGGCACCCGCAAGGATTTTCATCAGCGTCGATTTGCCAGCGCCGTTCTCGCCCATCAGAGCGTGAACTTCTCCGGCACGCGCGGAAAACCGTGCGCCGCTGAGCGCTGTGACACCTCCGAATTCCTTTGAGATGTTGAGCATTTCTAGACGGTCCATCTTATCTTCCTCTCAAATGGGCGGGCCTTGAAAAGGCCCGCCATGTTTGCCGGCCGTCGGTCAGCCCTTGAGTTCGCTGATCGTCTTGAAAGGCGGAACGGTGTAGCGGAAGAAGGGGTTTGCCGTGTCCGGATCGATGAACTCATCGACGTTCTTTTCCGTCACGATCTGCGAGGGGTAATATGAGCCGAGCGGCAGATTGCTGGCATCGAGGCCCTTGTCGAATATCTGGTTGATGAGTGCCAGGACGCCTTCGCCGGTATGCGAGCCGGAGCAAAGGCCGGTGACCAGCATGTCGCCGGATTTCACGAGATCGAGGGCGGTACGGAAGCCATCCGCCGCATTGGCAACGGCTATCTTGCCCTTAAGGCCCTGATTCTCGAGAGCGCGCAGGGCGCCCATGCCCATGAAGTCGTTTTCGGCAAGGATGATGTCGAGCTTGGAGGAGTAAGCGGTGAGGATGTCTTCAGCCGCATCGAGGCCGCCTTCTTCTGTCCAGAGACCGACGCCCATCGAAACCACACCGAATTTGGCTTCCGGATAATCGAACGAACCGCTCGTCTTCAATTGCTGGAACTTCTTGAAGCCGGCAAGCATGGCATCTTCCCTGGAGAGATCGAGGCCAAGCTGTTGTGAACGCTCATAAATGATGCCGGTGATCATGCCGTTGACGCGGCTTTCAGACGTGGAATTGCCAACGGTGCCGAGGATAGCCGCTGCGGTGATCGGTTTGTTGGCACCATAGTGCTGCGCGACGTAACGGCCGGCTTCAAAACCGTTGCCATAAGGGTTGAACAAAACGGTTGTGACGATCGGGCTTTCATCCGGCACGGTGCCAAGGGCAATGACGGGAATGCCGGCATCGACGGCACGCTGCGCGTCGGCAGCCGCTGCGGCGAGATCGGTCGGGTCCATGACGATGACGTCGACTTTCTTGGCGATGAAGGCATCGATATGGGCCGAGGTCTTGGCCGGATCGCCATCCGCGACCTGGACATCCAGTTCGTAGCCATATTCCTTCGCCTTGGCCTTGGCGGTGTCGATGACACTGACGAACCAGGGATTGCCGAGCGTGATTTCCGTCCAGCCGATCACCAGGCTTTTGCCGGGCTCGCGGGCGGTTTTAGGCAGCGCCTTCTCCACATCGGTACGATCCGCCATGTCGGGGTCGATAACGCCTGAAAGCGCCGAGTTCGGCAGGAGCGTGTAGATCTCGTGTTTTTCGGCAGCGTTTGTCGTTGTGGCGGCAAGGGTCAACGCTGCGGTGCATAGCATGGGCAATGCGGATTTCAGGAACCTCATGGTCTCACTCCCTCTGTTGAAGTTCTATGCATTTGTCGCTCCTGCGACCGGAAGTCGTGCGCCTCCCTGCGCACGACGGGGCCTGTCAGCGAATGATTTCGCGGACAACTGTTTCGATACCGGCCTGGTCAAGCCGATAGTGGGCGTAGAGATGCGTCGGCGGTGCAATCAGCGCGTATTCATCGCGGATCCCGTGACGCACAAGCCTTGCGGGGCTGCCGTCTTCGGCAAGAACCTCGGCAACGGCGGCACCGAGGCCGCCGAGGATGTTGTGCTCCTCGATCGTCAGAATGACCTTCGAACGGGCAGCAGCGGCAAGGATTGCATCGCGATCGATCGGCTTGACCGTCGCCATGTCGATGACGCCGATACTACGGCCTTCGGCCTTGAGTTTCCGGGCGACTTGCACCGATGGATGGACGGGAAGGCCGCAGGCAATGATCGTTAGTTCTTCCCCGGCAGCATGTTCAATCGCCTTGCCGAAAATGAAATGGCTCTTCGGATCGTAGAGATCGGGCTCGCGTCCACGTCCCGTGCGGAAGTAGATCGGGCGATCATGGTCGGCCGAAGCGCGAATTGCCGCTTCAAACTGCGGGCCGTCGGCCGGCGAAACGATCGTCAGATCGGCGATCGAACGCATGGTGCCAATATCCTCCGTCGCGTGATGTGACGTGCCGTAGAAACCCATGGAGATGCCGGTATGGTGTCCGATCAGCCGAACGGGCAGGGCGCAATAGGCGACATCCATGCGGATCTGCTCGCAGGTTAGCAGGCCGAGGAAGGAAGCAAACGTTGCCACATAGGGCATCGTGCCCGTTGTCGCGATGCCAGCGGCCGCCGATACCATGTTTTGTTCGGAAATACCGAAGCTGAAGTAACGGTCCGGGAAGCGGGCGGCGAAGCGGTTGAGCCCGTTGGAGTATTGAAGGTCCGCGGAGCCCGCGACGATGTCGTGGCCTGTCTCGACAAGCGAGATCAGCCCGTTGGACAGGTGGTCCAGGCCGGGGTTCTTCATGTTCAGCTCGCGGTAGTGCCACGAATTCGGCGAATTTGGCCGCAGATTGACAGTGCTCATCTCAAATTACCTTGGAAAGAATTTCTTGACGTGCGGCTTCGGCGTCGGATGGATCGAGGTAGCCGAGGTGCCAGCCGGGTTCGGTCTCCATGTAGGAGACGCCCTTGCCCTTGAGCGTGCGCGCGATGATGCAGCATGGCTTTTCGCGGGTGTTGTCGGCTTTGACGCGACGCAGGAGCGCGGTCAGCTCCGCAACGTCATGGCCGTCGACGATATGCACTTCCCAGCCGAAGGCGCGCCATTTCTCATCCAGCGGCTCGATACCCATGACGTCATCGACGGCGCCATCGAGCTGGTAGCCGTTGCGGTCAACGATTGCGACCAGCCGCGACAGCTTGTGATGGGCCGCGCCGATGGCTGCTTCCCAAACCTGGCCTTCCTGCATCTCGCCATCGCCGAGCATGACAAACGTGGTGAAGTCACGGCCCTGGCGGCGTCCGTTCAGCGCCATGCCGAGACCGTTGGACAGTGCGTGTCCGATGGATCCGGAGGAAAAATCGACGCCCGGCACCTTGCGCATATCGGGATGGTCACCGAGCGGATTGCCGAGGCGGGTGTAGCCGTTCAGCACCTCCGTCGGAATGTAGCCAAGCTCGGCAAGAATGGGAAACAGCCCCACCGCCGCATGGCCTTTGCCCATGAGGAAGCGGTCGCGATCGGGCCATTTGGGATCGGACGACAGCCGCATCACGTCATAGTAGAGCGCTGCGAAAATCTCGGCTGCGGAAAATACCGAGGTGTAGTGGCCCACCTTGGCAATTTCGATGAGCCGTATGGTCTCCAGCCGCACGAACTGCGCGCGGTCTCTCAGACGCGCTAACTCGGTTTCGGTAGGACGAAAATCGTTTCTGATGGGCTGCGCCACGCGCTCCTCCTCCAATTTGCCAACGGGTCGGCAACAACTGCTTGCGATGATGCGAGATAACATGATATATGATATATGTCACGGACAAAATGGAGGATAACGTGAATCTTGCACTGACGCAGTCGGACGTGGCTGCCATCCGCAACCGGATCACCATCAGGGGGCAGGCCTTCATAGATGGTCGTTTTACCGACGCCGCCTCTGGAGAAACGTTCAACGATATCTCGCCGCGCGACGGCACGGTCATCGCGCGCGTTGCAGCCTGCGATAGGGAAGATGTCGACCGCGCAGTTGCTGCTGCGCGCCGGGCTTTCGAGGCAGGCGTCTGGCGCGACCGGTCACCAAAGGAGCGCAAGAAAGTGCTTCAGCTCTTTGCGGCGCTGTTGGAAAAGCACATGGATGAGCTTGCGGTCCTTGAAACGCTCGACATGGGAAAGCCGATTTCCGAGAGCCGCAATATCGATGTCAACGTCGTGCTTGATACGTTGCAATGGTATGCGGAGTGCCCGGACAAGCTCTATGACGAGATAGCGCCCACCGGTCCCGGCCAGCTTGCCATGATCACACGCGAACCGATCGGCGTCGTCGGGGCGGTCGTGCCCTGGAACTTCCCCATGCTGATGGCGACATGGAAATTCGCGCCGGCGCTCGCCATGGGCAACTCTGTCGTCCTGAAGCCTGCGGAACAATCTCCGTTGACAGCGCTACGGCTGGCGGAACTTGCGGCGGAAGCCGGTATTCCGGATGGCGTCTTTAATGTCGTGCCTGGTTTCGGCCCGACAGCTGGCAAGGCGCTCGGCCTGCATTTGGATGTTGACTGCCTTGCCTTCACCGGCTCCGGCGAAGTGGGAAAACTGTTCCTGCAATATGCCGGTCAGTCCAACATGAAGCGTGTTTTCCTCGAATGCGGCGGAAAGTCGCCCAACATCATTCTCGACGATGTGCCCGAATTGCGTGTTGCGGCCGAGCGGGCGGCGACGGCGATCTGCTTCAACCAGGGCGAAGTCTGCGTTGCGCCGTCACGGCTGATCCTTTCCAGACGTATCCAGGAGCAATTTCTCGACATCGTCGTCAATACCGCGCGGTCCATCCGGCCGGGCGATCCGCTCGATCCGGCGACCAAGCTTGGCGCCCTTGTCGAAAGCAGTCATCGCGACCGTGTTGAAAGCTACATCGAAAAGGGCAAGGCGGAAGGCGCGCGGCTGGTGCTCGGAGGTGACCGTCCGACGGACAAGCCGGAGGGCTATTACGTCAATCCGACGATCTTTGCGGATGTTCGCAATGACATGACAATCGCGCGGGAAGAGATTTTCGGGCCCGTATTGTCGACCATTACGGTTGAGGATGACGAGGAGGCCGTACGCGTCGCCAATGACAGTCCCTATGGGCTAGCCGCAGCCGTCTGGACGCGCGATCTTTCCCGCGCTCATCGCATGGCCCGCAAGCTTCGGGCAGGCACCGTCTGGGTCAATTGCTATGATCACGGTGATACGACGGTGCCGTTTGGTGGGTTCAAGCAATCGGGCAATGGCCGCGACAAGTCGCTGCACGCAATCGACAAATATACTGAGCTGAAGACGACGTGGATAGAGCTTTGAAAGGTCAGTGGGCGGCTTCGGCCGCCCCCTTTGCTTCCAGCCATTCGACCATTACGACGCCAACGCCGATATCGGCCTGGATCGCTTTTCGGCATCCTTCGGGGTCGCGGAGGGTAAGGGCACGCAGTACATCATAGTGGCCGTGGTCGCCACTCGACAGGATACGGGTTGGCGTGTTGAGATGGTATAGGTGGATGAGCGGTCCCATCTGCGCCCACATGCCCTCGATCGTTGCATAAAGCATCGGCATTTGTGCTGCTTCAGCAAGCTTGAAATGGAATTCGCGGTTGACGCGGGAGGCTTCCAGCGGGTCGCTGGCTGCAGCCCTGGTAAAGTCCCCCTGCAGAGCTTCGAGAGCCGCCAGTTCTTTTTTTGAAATCTTGACGGCCGCCTGGGCGGCCGCCTCACCTTCAAGATGATGGCGTATGAGTTGTATCTCACGCAATTCCGAGGGCGTCAGACTTCTCACCTGGATCGAGGTGGCCGCCCTCATTTCCAGCGCGCGCTCCGTCACGAGCCGGAAGATCGCCTCGCGGACCGGCGTTATCGATACACCGAGCTGCTCGGCCAGGCTTGCGATTGTCAGCCGTTCACCCGGCTCATAGCGCCCATCCATCAGAGAGGAACGGATCATGCCGTAAACCTGCTCGGAAAGATTGCCTTTGTTGATTTTTTGCAGCTGGTTCATCTAAGGGCCCGTGGCGTTTCTTTGATCGTGAGATTCGACAAGTCAACGCATAATGCGCATTACGCGTTTGAGGGTGCAAGTGGTGTGAGACCGCGTATCATATCTGACGCTTTCTCGCCGATCATTATGGCCGTTGCGTTGGTATTGCCCGAAATGAGTGTCGGCATGACGGAATTGTCCACAATGCGCAGGTTGCGAAAGCCGTGAACGCGTAACTGCGGATCGACCACAGCCATCTCGTCATTGCCCATGCGGCAGGTGCCGACGGGGTGGTAAACCGTCTTGCCTTTCGAGCGGATATAGGTTTCAAGGGCCGCTTCGTCCGCGACAACCTCGCCGGGATAGGCCTCTGTTTTCTCGACATAACCTGCAAAGGAAGGCTGCGCCAGGATTTCCCGAGCGAGCTTCAGCGCTCTGAGGGAGAGACGCATATCCTCCGGGGCTGTCAGGTAACGCGGGTCGACGATGGGATGGTCCGTCGGGCGGGTGGATTTAAGGCGGATTTCACCGCGGCTTTCAGGACGCAGCACGCAGGGGTTCACGGTTGCACCGGCGCGCTTGATCGGTTGCTGGTCGCTGTCCATAAAGACGATCGGTACGAAATGCATCTGGACATTCGGCTCGGCCTCCATGTCGTCCACATTAACGAAGGCGCAGGCCTCCGTAACGTTCGACATGACCGGGCCGGACTTGAAGAGTAAATATTGCAAACCGTTGCGAATGGAGCGCAGGAAGCTATCCTCCCCGTAGTAGCCATAGCGGCCGGTACAAAAGCGGATGGCGGGGAATTCGAGATGATCCTGAAGGTTCTGACCGACCCCTTCTAGCCGGTGCCGGACGGTGATGCCGTGCTGGCGAAGCTCCGCCTCGGGGCCGATCCCTGACAACATCAGAAGCTTTGGCGTCTGCACTGCGCCACCCGACAGGATGATTTCCTTGTCGGCGTGGATAGTTTCCAACTTGCCGTTGCGAACATATTCGACGCCCGTTGCGCGGTCGCCCTCAAAGAGAATGCGCGTCACAAGGCAACCGGTGCGGATCTCCAGATTACCGGATTTCATGGCGGGACGAAGATAGCCGACAGCCGCGCTGCAGCGTCGTCCGTTGCGCGTCGTGGTCTGGTTGAAACCGACACCACGCTGCCGCACGCCGTTGAAATCCGGTGTGAAGGGAATGCCGGCCTCTTGTGCGCTGCGCACGAAGGCACGCGTTAAGTCATTCACCTGCCTGAGATCGGAGACGCCAAGCGGGCCGCCGGTTCCGTGATAGGCATCAGAGAGCCTGTCATTGTCTTCGGCGCGGCGGAAATAGGGAAGCACGTCACTATAGCTCCAGCCATCAGCACCAAGCCGTGCCCAGTCGTCATAGTCCCGGCGTTGGCCGCGGACATAGATGGCAGCGTTTACCGATCCGCCGCCACCGAGGACAGCACCCTGCGGCATGACCGGCGCCCGGCCGTTTAATGCTGCCTGCTGCACTGTTCTGTAGTGGTAGAGGAGATCGCTATCCAGGAGCTTCACAAAGCCCGCGGGGATGTGAATGAGCGGATTGACGTCGCGCGGACCGGCCTCGATTACAAGTACCTTTCCGGCATCGGCCATAGCCAGTCGGCCTGCCAGTGCACTACCTGCGGACCCACCTCCGACAACAATATAATCGACCATTCGCTTCCTCCTCCAAAATAATATATCATATATCTTATTTTGGACGTGCGCATGCGTCAATCGGTAGAATCGGTGATCGGATAAGGAAAATTATTGTTAACCGGGTAGCGTGCCGGGGGATAGTCGCCTCTATCAGTTGCATCATTTCAAGGTGCTCGATCATTGTTCCCGACAACCGCATGTCGCCAAGCAGCCATCCTCTTCTCGCCTCGCGCCGATGTCGAAAATATGCTGTCGCGTGTAGCGTTCCGTTGGCTTCGGGTGAGGTTCTTTGCTGGACGGCGCGGAGATCGACCAATGGGCATAAACTTCCTAGGACAGCTTCTTGGGCACCATCCTCTTTATATCCAGACAATGCTCCGTAATTGCCTGCGGCAAACAAATTAAGTGGTCGCCAAAAATCCAAAGGATGTTCAGGAGGCCAAGTGCGGCTCGTAAACCCCATCGCGCGCTCTTTTTGATCATTGCGGGTGCCGCGTCCTGAGGAAGGCATAACGCTCATGAGTTTCACCCGGAGGCCGGCGCGGATCGCTGACTGCGGTTGGGGGCTAAATTTATAGCGTGCATCATTGCATCGGAAATTGATATGCGGGTCGATCATTTACAGTAACTACAACGACTATTGTTGTGAAAATAGATTGAAGTTCTCAAAGATGTAATCTTCAAAGCGAAAGACAACGCCGTGGACGCCAACCTTTTTTCTCCCATAAACATAGCGAGCTTAACCTTACGCAATCGTATTGCGATGGCACCCTTGACCCGTTCTCGCGCCGGGCAACCAGGTAACGTGCCGACCACGCTGAATGTGGAATATTATCGGCAGCGCGCGGGCGCCGGTCTGATCATTACGGAGGCGACGCAGATCTCGCAGCAAGCACAGGGTTACGCCTGGACTCCCGGTATCTATACGCCCGAGCAAATCGCGGGCTGGCTTGAGGTCAGCAAAGCCGTTCACGAAGAGGGGGGTGTGATATTCCAACAGCTCTGGCACGTCGGACGTGTCTCCCATCCTAGCTTCCAACCGAATGGCGGGCTGCCGGTGGCTCCGACCGCAATGCCGGTGCCCGGAAAGACGTTCATTGTTGATGAAACCGGCAAAGGCGTATGGGGCGAAATCCCGGAGCCGCAGGAACTAACCACGCATGGCATCGAGGCGATCATCGCTGACTATGTCACAGCTTCCCGCAATGCAATTGCTGCCGGTATGGACGGTGTGGAGATCCACGCTGGAAACGGTTATCTCCTCGATCAGTTCATCAACAGCAACAGCAATCATCGCACGGATAAATATGGCGGCTCGACAGAAAACCGCGCGCGGCTGCTTCTGGAAGTCACCGACGCGATTTCCAAAGAGATTGGCGCAAAACGCGTGGGTGTTCGCCTGACGCCGATGGGCCGTTTCATGGGGATGGGAGACGATACCCCGGAAGAAACATTCGGCTACATCGCCGAGGAGCTCAGCAAACGCAGCCTTGCATATCTTCATCTGGTAGAGCCGGAAATTATTGGAACCGTTCTCGATGAGCAACACGACCCCCGGTGGGACAACATCATGAAGCTTCTTCGCAAGCGGTTCAAAGGCCCATTGATTTTGGCGGGCGGCTTCACCTACGAGAAAGCGCAGGCGGCGATTGCCGAAGGACGCGGCGATGTTGTCGCATTCGGACGACTGTTCATCGCAAATCCTGACCTTCCGGATCGTTTCCGCACGGGAGCTGCCTTGAACGAGCCTGACACTTCAACGTTTTTCGGCGGAGACAGTCGCGGATATGTGGACTATCCAGCACTCTTCAAGGCTGCAGAAACGCGTGCAGGAAACGGCTGACTGAATAAGCGCGTCGGCCCTACACTGAGGTATAGGTCGATAAAAACCAAAGTGTGATTTCGACGTCAGCCCACGCTGTTAAACCCTAACAACCGATTTCTGGATGACGGCATGGGTGCTGAGGCAACGGTGCACTCAGCTCTCGTTCCCTAGCACCAGCCATAGCGGTGCTGTCGGACAGATCGTCGTCTGCATTCGTAATACAGAGGCACATCCAAATGCATTACAGTAAACGCACACTGCAAATGGGGGCCTCAATCCTCGGTCTTACGATCACAGCGGGTCTTGGTGTCTTCGCGTGGATCGCCTATGAACCGGAACTGCCGAGGGTCCCGCCGCCTGATCGAGCTTTGCTTTCGCCGGCTCTGATCCGCAAGGGTGAGCAATTGGCGACCGTTGGTGACTGTATCGTCTGCCACACCGCCGATAACGGACCGGCGCTTGCCGGTTCTCGGCCGTTGGCTACGCCATTTGGAACTCTTTATTCCAACAACATTACGCCGGATCCTGAAACCGGGATAGGCAACTGGTCGGCGGATGCGTTTCGCCGCGCGATGAAGGATGGTGTTGCCCGCGATGGCAGCCACCTTTATCCGGCGCTTCCCTATGAACATTTCACGCGCGTCACAGACCAAGATCTCGATGCCATCTACGCGTTTCTGATGAGCCGGGAGCCCATAAAGGAGGTTGCGCCCCCAAACGACCTCCTCCCTGGTCTGGGCTTTCGTCCACTTCTCGCCGGCTGGAAACTGCTGTTTCTGCGACACGAAGCAACGGTCTCCGAGCCGATGGAAAGCAGCGAATGGAACCGCGGTAAATACCTGGTTGACGGGCTCGCCCACTGCGGGGGGTGCCACACGCCCCGAAACATTCTGGGCGGGGAAAAGTGGGCGGAAGAGTTTGCCGGTGGTATTGCGGAAGGTTGGAACGCGCCACCTCTGGACGCTTCTAACCCGTCAGCTGACCGCTGGAACGTCGATACGCTTCAGGCCTATCTGAAAACCGGGACTGCAAACGGCCACAGCACGGCAGCTGGCCCGATGGGGCCGGTGACAGAGGGCCTGTCGAGGCTTAACGACGCTGACGTACGGGCGATTGCCGTTTACATCAACACTTCAATCCATTCCGGTACCACCCATTCGTCGCCGGTACCGCCGCTCGCCGTCGCTCACGGGCCGGACGCACGCACAAATCTGTTCGATGGTGCCTGTGGCGGATGTCACGAGCCATCCGCGCCGATGGGCAGACAAGGGCGTCCGCTACTTTCAGATACGTCGGACATGAATGCGAAAGACCCTCGCAATGCGATTCAGGCGGTTCTGCAGGGCATAAGGGACCCGTCAAGCGACGCTCCTTTCATGCCCTCTTTTGCCGACAATCTCACCGATAAACAAATCGCGGACCTCCTCGCATACAGTCGATCGCGGTTCACAACGCAACCGCCCTGGCCGGGCCTTGAAGACACCGTTCGTGATATTCGCAAGGAGAACGCACAATGACGACGTCGATCATGGTCAATGGAAAAAGACATCAGGTCGATAGCGACACTGATACACCGCTTCTTTATGTGCTGCGGAACGATCTGGAACTCAACGGCGCCAAATACGGTTGCGGGCTTGGGCAATGCGGCGCCTGCACCGTACATATCGACGACAAGGCAGTCTTTTCCTGTCTCACTCCGCTGGGAGCGATTGGCGAAAGGTCGGTTCGAACGATTGAAGGCCTTGGCTCTATCGACGCTCCTGGCGTTTTGCAAAAGGCGTTTCAGGATGAGCAGGCCGCGCAGTGTGGTTACTGCATCGCTGGCATGATCATGCGTGCGCAAACCCTTTTTGGACAAGATCCCCAATCCGAGCGATGGCGAAATCCGCGACCATCTGCAGCCCAATCTCTGCCGTTGCGGCACTCATGCGAGAATCCTCCGCGCCGTCCGGCGCGCAAGCGACGTTATGACAGGAGTGGTCAGATGAACCTGATGTCCAGGCGCTCTTTTCTGGCGGCCAGCGGTATCGCGGTGGCATTCGCTCTCACACGACCTGCACGAGCGCAGTTAGCCGGAGGTGGGGAAGGGGGCGCCGGCCCGGCTATTTTGAACCCCGACCTACCAGGCAGCCTGAAATCATGGCCCTATCTCGATGCCTGGATACAGCTCGATCAAAACGGAAAAGCCACAGTGTTCACGGGTAAGGCCGAGCTCGGACAGGGGATACGCACGGCGTTGACACAGGTAGCTGCGGAAGAACTCGATCTTCCGCCTGCCGACGTCACCCTCGTTACGGTCGATACACTGCGCACACCGGATGAAGGGCTGACTGCAGGCAGCCATTCCATGCAGGACAGTGGCACCGCGATCCGCAATGCGGCAGCAAACGTGCGCATGCTCCTGCTCGTGAAAGCCGCTGCAACGCTCGGGGTCGCAGAGGCCGACGTTGCTACCAGGGGAAATGGAACCATTGTCGCAACCGATGGCCGCAGCCTCGGGTATGGCGAGATTGCCGCGGCAGTATCGCTGCATGTGGAGGCTTTGCCCAATGCACCTCTTCGCCAGAAGAGCCAGTTTCGGACGATGGGTTTCAACTTGCCGCGCTTGGATATCCCGGCAAAGACGACCGGGGGCAAAGCGTTCATACAGGACATGCGCCTGCCGGGAATGCTGCATGCCCGGGTCATTCGCGGTCCAAGCATAGGCACACAGCTGAAGCTTCCGCCAGATACCGAAATCGAAGCCATGGAAGGCGTCATCAAGTTCGTCCGCAACGGCGATTTTGCGGCAGTCGTCTCCCGGCGCGAGTGGGATGCTGTCAAGCTGATGCGCAGACTGCAAGCCTCACCGTACACGGCTGCCCAACAGCCTTTCCCCTCGGGCGAGGTCGCGGAAACATTGAAGGCGCTGCCAGCGCGCGACATCGTCATACAGGATACGAGTAGACCGACTGCGGACCCCAAGCATTCTGTCAGCCAGAGTTTTACGAGGAACTGGATCAGCCACGGTTCGATCGGACCCTCCTGCGCGTTGGCATGGCTGCAAGACGATCTGCTGACTATCTGGACACATAGTCAGGGGACTTTCGACGTCAGGCGTGTGGCGGCGGAGCTCCTCGATCGCCCTATAGAAACCATCCGCGCCATCCACGTCGAAGGCGCCGGTTGTTATGGACAGAACGGCGCGGACGATGTGGCTGCGGAAGCCGCCCTGATTGCCGCATCGATGCCGGGCAAGCCTATCCGGTTACAATGGATGCGCGAGCAAGAGTTCGGCTGGGAACCTCTTGGTCCGGGAATGGTGACGGAAGTCGAGGCCGCCGTCGATGCCGGCAACCGGATTGTCAAATGGAACTACGATGTTTGGAGTAATCCTCACAACAACCGTCCGGTCGGGGCGGGCGGAGTGCTTGTTGGAAACGAGGTGTCGCAATCATTCCCTATTCCGGAGGGCAAGCCGATCCCCATGCCGGAAGGCGACGGCAGCCGCAACTCCAACCCTCTCTACGATTTGCCAAACACGAATGTCATCTATCACTTCATCAAGGACATGCCGATAAGGGTTTCCGCGCTGAGGTCGCTCGGGGCGCACCTGAACGTGTTTTCTATCGAGAGCATGTTTGATGAACTTGCCTTGAAGGCCGGAGTGGACCCGCTGGATATACGGTTGGCTCACATGGCCGACGACCGCGCACGAAACGTCATGCTGACCGCCTCGGAAGCCTTCGGCTGGAAAATTCGCAAGAAGACTTCGCCACTGCAAGGGTTCGGTATGGCCTTCGCGCGTTACAAGAACCTGGGTGCCTATTGCGCGGTCTTCATGGAAATCAAGGTCGAGCGCGACACGGGGCGTCTGAAAGTCCGAAGGGTTCAGGCCGATGTAGACTGCGGCGAGGTCGTTTCTCCGGACGGTATCCAAAATCAGGTTGAGGGGGCGATTATTCAATCCTTGAGCTGGTGCACCCGTGAAGCATCGGGAAATGACGGCACTCTGCGCACAGCCTTCGATTGGAGCACCTATCCAATTCTACGCTTCCGCGACGTCCCTGAAGAAATAACTGTCACCGTCCAACAGCAGCCGGGAAAGCCTTTCCTCGGCGTGGCCGAGTGTGGGCAAGGCCCGGCATCCGCAGCACTCGCAAATGCACTGGCGGATGCCACCGGTGTCAGGTTCACTCACATGCCGATCACCGCCGAGAAAATCAGAGCCGCGATTGTAACCCTTTAGGGATGGAGATCGGTTGGTACTTCACGGCCTTGACCAGCGTAGGCGGCGAAGGCTTCCTGAAGTGCCAGGACGAATACGCGGACTTTGGGCAAGACCAGCCGTGTAGTGGGGTACACTGCCCAGATCGGCATGTTCTCGGGCGCGCCGTCGGCGAGAGTGACAGCTACAAGCCGGCCCGCCCGCAGGTCATCGCGGACGGCCCAGTGCGACAACAACGCAATGCCGCCGCCCGCCAGGCAGGCTGCATGGCAGATGGCAATACTGCTCGACGAAAAACGCGAATGAACGCGGATATGTTTCTCCCGCTCACTTTCAGGCGCCGTCTCGTTCCGCATCGTCCAATGACTGACGCCGTTAAGCGGAAGGCAATCGTGCAAAGCCAGATCACCCACGAAGGCCGGCTGGCCACGCCGCTGAAGATAATCGGGCGCTGCTACCAGAAGCCGCGGATTGTCGGCCAGTTTTTGAGCGATCAAGCTGTTGTCGCGCAGATGAGCAATGCGGATGGCGAGGTCGATACCAGTCGCGACGAGATCAGGAAGTGTGTCGGTAACCTCGAGCGAGATGCGCAGTTCAGGATTAGCCATCAGCAGACGGGGCACAAGTGGGGCCACAAATGTAAGGCCGAAGGCAGCGGAGACCGAAACGCGCAGCAATCCCGCCGCGCCCCGGCCATCGGATCTCAACCTCGATGTGGCCTCCTGCTCGTTGTCGATGATCGAACGGGCATAGGGCAGAAACGTCTCGCCTTCTGGTGTCAGCGACAACGCGCGGGTGGTGCGGTGCATCAGCCGAATGCCGAGCGATGTTTCGAGCGCAGCCAGCCGACGGCTTGCAGCCATGGCCGGTATGCCCAGGCGACGGGCTGCTTCTGCAAGGCTGCCACCATCGACGGCAGAGGTGAAAACGCGCAGATCATCTGTGTTCATTATAACGATTCTCGATATTCGGCCCAAACATTGAGACGCACTAAAACTGATTGAGATTAAATTATAGAAAAGTGGCTGACGAAAATACACTGGAGCGACATGAAAATGGAAATTTCGCAAAACTCGAAAGCATCGGCATTACCCGGTGACGTAACTGCCAAACGGACCCATAAGCTCGGTTTGCTGGCCATGGCCGCAGCCAGCGGCATCGCTGTAGCCAATATCTACTACAACCAGCCGATGCTGGGTATAATCGAGGCGGAGTTTCCCGGGCAGTCGGCGGCGACGTTGATCCCGACCGCAACCCAGCTCGGTTATGCGCTTGGTCTTTTTCTGTTGCTACCGCTGGGCGATATCCTTCATCGAAAGCCGCTGATCGTCGGTCAGTTTGTGGTGCTGGCTGTCGCCTTGGCTCTGGCTGCTATCGCACCCACGGCCTGGACGCTGGTCATGGCCTCTCTTGTGGTTGGCGCCAGCGCGACGGTGGCGCAGCAGATCGTGCCGTTTGCGGCATCACTCGCAACACCGGAAAAGCGCGGTGCTACGATTGGCACTGTCATGGCAGGGGTGCTGTCAGGTATCCTTTTCAGCCGCACGTTGTCCGGCTTTGTCGGAGAGCACGGCGGCTGGCGTGAAATGTTCTGGCTTGGTGTACCGATGGCTCTGGTCGCCGCCGTTTTGATGTTCGTGACTCTGCCCCATCACCGGGCAACCTCTAGCATGCCCTATGGCAAGGCGCTCCGCTCGCTGGCACATCTCTGGACACGCTTGCCAACGCTGCGCACGGCGACATTCGTTCAAGCTGCCCTGTTTGCCTCGTTCACGGCGTTCTGGACTATCCTCGCACTCTACCTCCAGGGACCGCGTTTCAATCTTGGAGCCGATGTGGCCGGTCTGTTCGGCATCGTTGGCGCGGTGGGCGTCTTTGCAGCACCGCTCGCCGGTCGCGTCGCCGACAAGCATGGCCCGTCCTTCGTGGTCTTGGGCGGTGCTATCCTGACGCTGGTAGCATGGCTCGTGTTTGGTCTTTGGGGCGCGATCGCCGGTCTAATCATCGGCGTCATTGTGTTGGATTTCGGTATCCAGAGCGCGCTGGTCTCGAACCAGCACCTGATTTATGCGCTCGACCAGCAAGCCCGTAGCCGTCTGAATACGATCTTCATGACCGGCATGTTCCTTGGTGGCTCATTTGGTTCGGCAGTCGCTACCGTCGCGTGGAGCCAGGGAGAATGGACCGGCGTCAGCATCCTGGGTGGAACGCTCGCCATCATCGCGCTTTTGGTTCTGGTCCTCGGCCGCAATCGCTCAGGCGCCGCCTCCAGCAAACACGAAGGACGATAATCATGAAACCATTGCGTATCCGTGTTGTCGGCGGCTCGCTTGCAGGCCTATTCACCGCAATTTTGTTGCAGAATGACGGCCACGACGTGGTTGTTTACGAACGCTCCCATTCCGGATTGGCCGGGCGGGGAGCGGGACTGGTACCTCAAGAGGAAGTGTTTCACATACTGCGCATGATTGGCGCAGATCATGCCGCCAATGTCGGCGTGATGGCCCGCGAACGGATCTATTTTAATGCTGACGGCTCGGTCGCCCAGAATCTGTCGATGCCCCAGATGCAGATTTCGTGGGACTTTCTCTACTCGGAAGTCTTGGCACGCCTGGAAAAAGGACGGTACCAGACCGGACGTGCCGCTGAGGCCGTTATCGACGCTGACGATGGTGCTACCATCATCTTTGCCGATGGCTCATCCGAAAAGGCCGATTTGGTGATCGGTGCGGACGGGCTTGGCTCAGTCGTCCGCGCGACTCTCAACGAGGACTGGCATAACCGGTATGCGGGATATGTTGCCTGGCGTGGACTGCTGCCTGAAAACAAACTTCCTCCGGGAGCATCAATCCTGCTCGATCGGTTCGCCTTTTATGTCAAATCCGGTGTTCACATTCTTGGCTACCTGGTACCTGGCCCTAAAGGCGAAACGACGCCGGGACAACGGCGCTACAACTGGGTTTGGTACCGCCCCATCAATGAAGCCGGGTTGGCAAGCACCCTGACCGATCGTGACGGAACAGCCTATGCTTATTCCCTTCCCCGCGGCGCTTTGGCAACAAGCAGGGTCGAAGCGTTGCATGCGGATGCTGCGGCGGTGTTGCCCACACCGTTCGCGCTCGCCGTTCAGGCAGAGAATACGCCGTCGATCCAGGCAATCTTTGATTACGCGGCTGATCGCATGGTGGGCCAATCCGTAGCACTGGTCGGAGATGCGGCCTTTGTTGCTCGACCCCATACCGCGATGGGAGTTTCCAAGGCGGCCGCAGATGCAGTTTCCCTGCAACGAAACGTGGTGCGGGCGGGCTCACTTCGCGAGGGGTTAGCAGCCTATCAGTCGGAGCGGATGTTAATCGACGGGCAAACCGTTGCTTATGGGAAACGACTTGGTGACTCGGCTCTTTAGAAACCGGGCACTTGCCCCTTACGAAATCAACCTGGTCACTTTTCCGTGTCCATTTAGCGAGGATAGGTCGTTATGACGGAAATACCCTTCCCGTTCAGGGTAAGCAGTACCGATAATCCTGTCGATATCCTCACTTTTGCGGCCTCCGCTATGCGACGCGGCGGAGCAGCGCTTGCAACATTGGTCGAAATAAGAGGAGGCGCCGCACGTGCCCTCGGAGCGCAAGTTGCAGTCGCCGCCGACGGCGGGTTTGTTGGCTATGTGTCGGGTGGGTGTGTCGAGGGCGCCGTCGCTGCCGAGGCTCTTCATGCGATTGCGGAAGGTAGAGACCGATTTGTGAAGTTCGGGGAAGGGTCACCGTTCTTTGATATTATACTTCCTTGCGGAGGTGGAATAACAGTCTCTATCCATGTTTTACGTGGAGACGAAGTCCTGCACACCGTGTTGGGAGATCTCAACGAACGCCGTTCGGTCGCTCTCGCGTATTCATCTCGACTGCATAGTTTTGAGCGCTGCAACACTCACATGCCGACATCTGGCTGGCAGGGCGAGGAGTTCGTATCCGTCTATCATCCCCAGACGCGCTTGGTAATCTCGGGTCAGATGGGAGAAGCAGAGGCGGTCCGCCGTCTTGGAGAAGCGGCTGGTTACGCCGTGTCACTTTCTGATCCGCAAAAGTTGGCAAGGGCGCAGAGCTCGGTTTTAATAGACCCATTCACAGCAGTTGTGCTCTTGCATCATGACCTCGACCTTGAAGCCGACCTATTGAACGAAGCTCTCGCCTCATCGGCTTTCTATATTGGCGCTTTAGGAAGCATACGCACGCACCGGCGTCGGGTAGATAGACTGGTGAAAACTGGCGTTTCGTTAGAAAATTGTAATCGGATAAAGGCGCCTATTGGATTGTTTGGCCCTACACGGGACGCAACAACCCTGGCGTTGTCCGTTCTGGCCGAAATCGCTGTTGCTCGCTCAACTGCTACGTCGGGACTGTATGTGCGCGAACGAAAGAGCTAGTCGTAATGAAGGCAATAACTTTTTGTCTCGGCCAAAACGACGCTGCCGATCTGCGTGAAGTCGTGCGCGATAATATCGACCCGGCGCATCGGATGGCAGCGATAGACGGGGCACTGGCTCGCAATCCGAAAGGCCATGATTTCATTACGATCGCAACAACTGGCCAGCCGTGTCACGGCATAAGAGCGTGACACGCGGCCAAGGAGGATCCTGCGTGAAGACCGTTGGAGGTTTGCTCTTGGCGGCGGGCCAATCGAGCCGGATGGCCGCAGGGCACCACAAACTTCTAGCCGAGTTCCATGGGGTTCCGCTGGTACGAAGATCTGCGGAAGCAATGCTCCGCTCAAACTTGGAATCTGTAACGGTTGTAACTGGACACCGATCTTCAGAAATCGAAGCGGCACTATGCGGGCTGCCGTTCTTCTCGGTATTCAACAAGGAGTTCGCCCAAGGTATGGGCACTTCACTCGCTTGTGGTTTTCGGCACAAATCCCTCGCAAACTTTGATGGCCTTCTTGTCATGCTCGCTGACATGCCTGACATCACCGCGGATCACATCAATGAACTCCTGGTGGCATTTGCATCTGGCGATTCTACAGTGGTGCGAGGCTCGGATGGGGAAAAGCCCGGGCATCCGGTCATCATGCCAGCCGCTTTGTTTTCCCATTTGCGCGATTTGGGTGGTGACCAAGGTGCCAAGGACGTGCTTCGACAGCGATTAGTTCCGGTTCAATTGATCGATATCGGGTTCGCTGCGCTGAAAGACATTGATACTGTCGACGAACTCGTGTCTGCAGGCGGCAGGACCGGGGCGGACGAGATATCTTTATAGAGCAGGCAACCGAAAACTCGGTTTTCCGAACTAAGACATCCGCAGGAAACGGGTTCATATCCAACCAAGCGGAAGACCGTCATCTCTCACTGTAGCTCGAGGCTGGGGTCCTGGAACCCCAAGCGGTATACCCACATGTCCAACTGATGTCGCGGCCGGCGCAGCCTACTATTTCAGAATAAGCAATAAACTCGAAATTATTCCCGCAATTGTGAGCGGACGCATCTGACGGCAATATCAACCCGTCAGACGAACACAGCGTCGCCTGAAGTTTTCAATCACGAAATCGCAGGACGCGAGATGACCGAAACCATTTCTTCCATGACACGCAGAGGCGTGCTGCTTTCCGCAGGCGCGGCCGCCGCGGCCGTCGCAATCTCTCCCACATTCAGCTTTGCAGCCGATGCTGCTCCCTCCACAACCTCAATCGAAGGAAACATGACAATGGCATATGTAACCACCAAGGACGGCGTCGAAATCTTCTACAAGGACTGGGGTCCAAAGGATGCTCAGCCGATCGTTTTCCACCATGGCTGGCCGCTCTCGTCCGATGACTGGGATGCACAGATGCTGTTCTTCGTTTCCAAGGGCTTTCGCGTCGTCGCCCATGACCGCCGTGGTCATGGCCGCTCCGCCCAGGTATCCGAGGGGCACGACATGGACCATTACGCCGCCGACACCTTCGCGGTCGTCGAAGCGCTGGACCTCAAGAATGCCGTTCACATCGGCCACTCCACCGGCGGCGGCGAAGTTGCCCGTTATGTTGCAAAGCATGGCGAACCCGCTGGCCGCGTCGCCAAGGCGGTTCTCGTCTCCGCCGTGCCGCCGATCATGGTTAAGACGGCTGCCAATCCGGAAGGTCTGCCGATTGAAGTCTTCGATGGCTTCCGCTCCGCCCTTGCCGCCAACCGCGCCCAGTTCTTCCGCGATGTCCCGGCCGGCCCGTTCTACGGTTTCAACCGTGATGGCGCGACCGTGCATGAAGGCGTCATCCAGAACTGGTGGCGTCAGGGCATGATGGGCGGCGCGAAGGCTCATTATGACGGCATCAAGGCATTCTCGGAAACCGACCAGACCGAAGACCTGAAGAATATCAGCGTTCCGACACTGGTTCTGCACGGTGAAGACGACCAGATCGTTCCGATTGCCGACTCGGCTCACAAGTCGGTCAAGCTGCTGAAGAACGGCACGTTGAAGACCTATCCCGGCTTTTCGCACGGCATGCTGACCGTCAACGCCGATGTGCTGAACGCCGATTTGCTGGCATTCGTCCAGGGTTGATCGACACTGGCGGCGGGTGCGGCCTCCCACGCGTCCGCCGTCTTTCAAGTTGCTAATCCACACGCGCGGATCGCGCTGCCTCATACTAGGAAACCATCATGACGAACACGAAGAAGATCGCAAACCTCGGCGTCGCCTGGGAGCAAGCTTTTGGCTACGCACAGGCCGTTCAGGTCAAGGATACAATCTATATTTCGGGACAGTTGAGCCACGATCCCGATGGCAAGCTCATCGCCCCGGCGACACTCGACGAAAATGGTCGACCAGCCGATTTCTCGCAAATGGAAGAGCAGATCCGTCAGACATACGTTAACGCCAAGAAGCTGCTCGCTGAGTTCGGTGCCACTCTTGAGGACGTCGTCGAAGAGACGCTCTTTGTTCTCGACATCCCAAGTGCATTCGCAGCCGGCTCAAAGGTTCGCAAGGAGATGTACGGCACAGACACGCCGCCGGTTGCAAGCAACCTGATCGGAGTGAGCGCGCTGGCCTTTCCCGAACAGATCGTTGAGATCACGTTCCGGGCAGTGATCGACGTCCCGGCCGCCTCGTAAAAAATGTCTGCCTCAAGAACCGCCGGTGCCAGAGCGCTCCGGCGGCTATTCAACAAAACGGGTTCCCCGATGCCGAGAACGTCCTCCTACAAAACGAGATTGCCAGCGACTTTGCATCTGACGTCAGAACTCGTTGCCAAAACGCTGAGGGTGGTCGAAGAGGAAGGCCCGGAACCGAATTGGACGCCCATCTCGCCCAGGCATCTGGACGAACTTGTCCGTCGAGTCGAGGAGGGGGCTGGCGACGAGGAGATCTGGATATTCGCCTATGGATCCCTGATGTGGAACCCCGAATTTGAGGTGGAGGCAACAGAAAATGCGCTCGCCTATGGATGGCATCGTGCTTTCTCGCTGAGGATCGAGCGATTTCGTGCGACATCCGAGGCGCCCGGTCTGATGCTTGCGCTTCAGCCAGGCGGAAGCTGTTCCGGTCTGATACTCAAACTTCCCTGCAATACGAAGAGGCAAGATCTTCGCAAGCTTCTGGCGCGCGAAATCCGCTATGCGGAAGTCTGTGACATGGTGCGTTGGATAACAGTCAAGACACCATCGGGAACCCGAAGAGCGTTGACATTCTGGGCAAGCCCCAAGAAGTCTCTCCTTACAGAAAAAGTGCCCCTCGATACGGCCGCCGGACTTATTGCGCAGGCATGCGGACCGGCCGGATCCTGCGCGGAATATCTGCATCGCACGGTCCTTGATTTGGCGGAACGCCAGATCTTCGACCGAAACGTTTGGCAGTTGCAAAAACTTGTGGCGGAAAGGCTTGAATCTCTCCCGCCACCCGTCAATCCAGCATGACCATATGTGCCGCCACCTGTTCTTCGAAGAATTTCGAGAAGGAGGCGATGCGCGGCGGCAGAGCCTGGTAAGGCGGGTAGTAGAGGGTCAGCCACAGATCTGGGGGCGCCCATCCGTTGAAGACATGCACGAGTCGTCCGCTGCGGATGTGGTCGGCGATGTTGAACCCCGGAAGCAGGGCGACACCTGCCCCATCTGCTGCCATATCGGCAAGAACCTCGCCGCTGTTGGCGCTGAACGCACGGCCAGCCGAGATCGTGATGCTAGACCCGCCATCCGACAGGACCCAGTTCTCCCGCCGGCTCTCCCCGCTATAGGCCAGGCAGTCGTCTGGCGACAGCTCGTTCGGGTGCGACATGTCGGCGAAGCGGCTGCCGGGCGCAGCAACGAGAATGCGCGGCACGACGCGGATCTTCCTCCAGATCGTGAACTTGTCGGATGGCTGCGACGAAATTCGGATCGCCAGGTCGTAGTCGTCGTCGACAATGTTGACCAGGCCGTCAGATAAGGAGATTTCGAAGCTCATCTTCGGATATTTTTCCTTGAAGCCTGACAGGATCGGCGGTAGCACGGCCTTGCCGAACCATGTGGGAGCGCTGATGCGCAGCCTTCCCTGGTCCGCCTTATGGGCATTCATCACATCGCGGCGCGCATCTTCCAGCGTCTTCACCGCGGGCTGAATCTGCGCAGCAAAGATTGCACCGTCAGTCGTCAAGGACACCTGCCGCGTGGTGCGCACGAAAAGCTGGACGCCGAGCTCTGCTTCGAGGGCGGCGATGGCTCGCGTTACGGCCGCGGGCGTCATATCAAGTTCGCGTGCTACCTGGGCGAAATTCCTCTTCTCGGCGGCGAGGAGGAACGTGCGAAGGGCCTTGTAGTCGTTCATATCATTGTTTCACTTTGTGCAATTCTGTCGGGAGAAGTATTGCAATTCTCCTCGGCGATCAACGGGCCTACGTTCAGTCCACACAACAAACCTGTGCTGACGGAAAGGCATCGACATGATCAAGGACATCAAGGGACTGCACCACGTGACGTCGATGGCGTCTGACGCGCGGCAGAACAACCGCTTCTTCACGGAAACCCTCGGCCTACGCCGCGTCAAGCAGACGGTGAACTTCGACGATCCCAGCGTCTATCACCTCTATTACGGCGACGAGACAGGAACTGCGGGAACGGTAATGACCTACTTCCCCTTCCAGAACATGATGCTTGGACGTCCCGGCGTCGGCGAGGTCGGCGAAACGCAATTCTCCGTGCCGAAGGGTTCGCTCAAATTCTGGCGGGACCGCCTCTCTTCGCAGGGCGTCGACGGACTGGAAACGGCCTCTGTATTCGGAGCCGGTCGTCTTCGGTTCATGGGTCCAGATGGCGACAGCCTCGCGCTGATCGAAGCCTCTGATGACGCCCGTGCTCCCTGGCTGGCTAGTGGCATCCCGGACGACGCGGCAATCCGCGGTTTCGCAGGAGCCCGCTTCAGCCTGCATGATACGGCCGCGACCGAGGAACTGCTGAGCTTCATGGGCTACCAGCGCGCCGAGAAGGAGGGCGACGTGACGCGCTTCATCATTCCGGATGGGAACGGCGCCGACACAATCGACTTGCAGTTTCTCCCGAAAACGCCTTTCGCCCGGCAGGGCGCGGGATCGGTCCACCACATTGCCTTTGCCGTAGACAACCGCGAAAAGCAGCTTGAGGTTCGCAAGGCGCTGATGGATACCGGCTATCAGGTGACGCCGGTGATCGACCGCGATTATTTCTGGGCAATTTACTTCCGCACACCTGGTGGCGTGCTGTTCGAGATCGCCACCAACGAGCCGGGCTTCAATCGCGACGAAGACACGGCTCACCTTGGGCAAGCGCTCAAGCTACCGGATCGATATGAAGCGTTTCGAGATCAGATACAGGCAAACCTCGAACCGCTCGCGGCCTGACCACGGCATTGAAATCAGGCGTCTAATTCCGGGACGCTGCATGTCGACTCAGGCGATCGAATGTGGCGTTTGCGAGGGCGATTCTCAGGCGTTGGAATACGACTGACATGCTGTGCAGCAATCGATTGCTACGCCCCTGGAACGTTTGCGCACATATCTTCGAAGGAGAGACGGCAATGGATCAATTGGGAGCGATCAGAGCCTTTGTTCGGGTCGTAGAGGCCGGATCGTTTGCAAAGGCGGCAGACACGATGGGTGCGCCACGATCGACCGTAAGCAAGCTTGTTCAGGATCTTGAGACAAGCCTGAGCATCAAGCTGCTGGAACGAACGACGCGCTCGGTCACAGTCACAACTGAGGGCGTTGGTTATTACGAGCGCGCCATCCGGCTGATTGCCGACTTCGATGACATGAACAGCGAGGCGACCGGCGGGCGCCTCGCTACCAAGGGAAAACTTCGGGTTGACGTAGGAGGCAGTTTCGCAAACGCGATTCTGATTCCGCGGTTGCCAGAGTTTTACGCGCTCTATCCAGAGATCGAGTTGCATCTTGGCGTAACGGAACGTCAGGCCGATATCGTCGAAGAGGGTATCGATTGCGTCATTCGCGCCGGGGATTTGCCCAGTGCATCTCTCGTTGCGAAGAGACTCTGTAGCGTCGAGATCGTCACCTGCGCCACGCCGCCGTACCTCGAAAAGCATGGCATCCCAGTTTCGCCGTCTGATTTGGAGCGCGATCATTTTTTCGTTCAATACTTCTTCGCACGCAGCCTGAAACCCGCACCCGTCCGACTGATTAAGGATGACAAGAAAATAGAAATTTTTAGCCCGATCAAGCTTTCCACCAGCGATGCGACCGCGCATTTACATGGAATATTGGCTGGACTGGGTATCGGGCAGACATTTGAATTCATGGCACGGCCCCATATCGCTCGTGGCGATTTGGTCCCGATCATGAAGGATTGGGCGCCGCCACGTTATCCTGTTCACATTGCAAGACCAGCGGGCCGGTTTCCGAGCGTGAAGTATCAGGTCTTTGCAGATTGGGTTGCGGCTGTCTTTTCTGCCTATGACAATGGCACCGACCCGTCCTGATCGCTTTATCCATATCCATGGATAGTCACTCCACAACCGCGAGCTTCTCTACATTTTCGTTTGAAGATATTTTCCGCGGCTGATTTGAACCGTCGTTGGACAGCCCGCAGCGGGCCGGCCCTATCCTGTATGGGAGGTGCCCCGATATGCCACTCGTCTCCTCCTTCGGCACAAATCGATCGCTGAATTTGGAGCAGTGCCTGTTGAGAGTAAGTAGAAGCCAAAGTAATCGCGATATGAACCCTGGGCGTACAGCGCACTCACTATCCAGTAGCGTGAATGCTCAGTGGCAGAGTGGCAAGCATTTCGCGGCTCACACACTGCTCTCCTGTTGCCCACGAGCTCTCTCCCCAAGCCAATTCAGCCAAATCGCTCCCCGTCGATTAGCATGAACAGCAACACTGCAGACGACCTGAGGGACGCAAGTCCAGATGGAATTTTCTTGAGGAAATCCTGGACCGAATGGTCGCATAGCGCAGCCTCGCGCGACATCTCCAGATCAGCGGAGCTCCGAGATAATTATTGCGGCAATGGCAACTCATTCGCAACGAATATTGCAATTCTTCGCGAGCGAAAATCGCAATACGTTGCCTTTCAGAAGCCGAGCCAACGCCTGAAGGGAAGCATCGGTATCGACCTAACTGGGGCCTTACGGGCCGTGTTCCAGAACATGGTGTCCGACCAACGGGCCCTGCCCAGTTCATAACCCGCCGCATTTGCGGTCCAGACCACCGAAGAGGAAAATCTCATGTCCAAGCTCGAAGTCCTTACTCCCGCCAACAGCCAGATCATCTTCATCGACCAGCAGCCGCAGATGGCTTTCGGTGTGCAGTCGATCGACCGCCAGACCTTGAAGAACAATGTTGTCGGCCTCGCCAAGGCGGCAAAGATTTTCAACATCCCGACGACTATCACCACGGTTGAAACGGAAAGCTTCTCCGGCAACACCTTCCCGGAACTGCTGGCAGTATTCCCGGAAAACGACATTCTCGAGCGTACCTCGATGAATTCCTGGGATGACCAGAATGTCCGCGATGCCCTGGCGAAGAATGCCGCCAACGGTCGCAAGAAGATCGTTGTTTCCGGCCTCTGGACGGAAGTGTGCAACACCACCTTCGCTCTTTCGGCGTTGCATGATGTCGCCGATTACGAAATCTACATGGTGGCGGATGCATCTGGCGGCACCTCTGTCGATGCGCATAAATATGCGATGGACCGCATGGTGCAGGCAGGCGTCATCCCCGTCACCTGGCAGCAGGTGCTGCTGGAATGGCAGCGCGACTGGGCGCGCAAGGAAACCTATGACGCCGTCACCTCGCTGGTGAAGGAACATTCGGGCGCTTACGGCATGGGCATCGATTATGCCGTCACCCACGTCCACGGCGGCGCTGAGCGCGTCAAGCACGGCAAGCGCATCGGACCGAACCCCGCCAAGTAATATTCGTTCTAGACCGCTTCGAATTCATCGGAGCGGTCTTTCCGATTTTGGAGAGCAATCCCGTGAAAATCTATCTTCTGTCTCTCGGTGCAGGTCTGCTGGTTGGCATCGTCTACAGCCTCCTGAACGTTCGCTCGCCGGCTCCGCCTGTCATCGCGCTCGTTGGCCTTCTCGGCATTCTCGTCGGTGAACAGATCATCCCTTTCGCAAAGACCTTGTGGAGTAGGGAGCCAGCAGCCGTTTCATGGCTTCATCAGATCAAGCCGCACATGTTCGGCCACCTGCCTAAGGGCGGCGATCGGATCGACGTCGCCCGTCACGTGAAGACGCAAGCGGAGGAGCGGATCTGATGACGACTCGTCGATCCTTTCTTGGGGGCGCGTCGAGCCTGGCCTTCTCGAACCTCTTCTCCCCGGCGAAAGCCGCCCACTCCAACCAGCCCGGAGTAGACACCATGCATCCTGACCTGATCCTCCACAACGGCCGCGTGACGACCCTTGACCGGACCAATCCGAACGCTACGGCGATCGCCATCAAGGACGGGAAGTTTCTGGCCGTTGGCAGTGACGAAGATGTCATGACGCATGCCGGGCCAGATACCAGGATCATCGACCTCAGGGGCAAGCGGGTTCTGCCCGGCCTGATCGACAACCATACGCACGTCGTGCGCGGTGGCCTGAACTTCAACATGGAACTGCGCTGGGATGGCGTTCGCTCGCTTGCTGATGCGATGGACATGCTGAAACGCCAGGTGGCGATTACACCAGCGCCGCAATGGGTCCGCGTCGTTGGCGGCTTTACCGAGCATCAGTTCGTCGAAAAGCGTTTGCCGACCATCGAGGAGATCAATGCAATAGCGCCGGATACCCCGGTCTTCCTGTTGCATCTTTATGATCGAGCACTTCTGAACGGCGCTGCGTTGCGCGCTGTCGGCTACACCCGCGATACGCCGAACCCGCCGGGCGGCGAGATTACCCGTGATGCCCACGGCAATCCGACCGGCATGCTGCTCGCCAAGCCGAATGCGGGCATTCTTTACTCCACGCTTGCGAAGGGACCGAAGCTGCCCTTTGACTATCAGGTCAATTCCACCCGCCATTTCATGC
The DNA here is from genome assembly GCF_027956525.1 of Agrobacterium sp. ST15.13.013. Lineage (NCBI taxonomy): Bacteria > Pseudomonadati > Pseudomonadota > Alphaproteobacteria > Hyphomicrobiales > Rhizobiaceae > Agrobacterium > Agrobacterium sp. ST15.13.013. The sequence continues at coordinate 43,661 of NZ_JAQKGP010000014.1, read as the reverse complement.
GCGAACTGAACCGGCTTGGTGTGACCGGCGTCATTGATGCTGGCGGTGGTTTCCAGAACTATCCGGATGACTACGAGGTCATTCAGAAACTATCGGACGAGAACCAGCTGACGGTTCGTCTTGCCTACAACCTGTTCACCCAGAAGCCGAAGCAGGAAAAGGAAGATTTCCTCAACTGGACGGCTAATGTCAAATACAAGCAGGGCAACGACTACTTCCGGCACAATGGCGCTGGCGAGATGTTGGTGTTTTCGGCCGCCGACTTCGAGGATTTCCGTCAGCCGCGCCCGGAAATGGGGCCGGAAATGGAAGGCGAGCTGGAAGAGGTGGTGCGCGTTCTTGCCGAGAACCGCTGGCCCTGGCGGATGCACGCCACCTATGACGAAACCATCTCGCGCTCGCTCGACGTTTTCGAAAAGGTCAACCGGGACATTCCGCTGGAAGGTCTCAACTGGTTCTTCGATCACGCGGAAACCATCTCTGAGCGCTCCATCGACCGCATTGCCGCGCTTGGCGGTGGTATCGCGACCCAGCACCGGATGGCGTATCAGGGCGAATATTTCGTCGAGCAGTATGGTCACGGTGTCGCTGAAGCCACACCACCGATCCGCCGCATGCTCGACAAGGGCGTCAATGTTTCGGCCGGTACGGATGCGACCCGTGTTGCCTCCTACAATCCTTGGGTCTCGCTGTTCTGGATGGTGACCGGCAAGACGGTCGGCGGCATGCAGCTTTACCCGCGTGCCAATTGCCTCGACCGCGAAACGGCGCTGCGCATGTGGACAGAGAAGGTCACATGGTTCTCCAACGAAGAAGGCAAGAAGGGCCGCATCGAAAAGGGCCAGTTCGCGGATCTCGTCGTGCCGGACAAGGACTACTTTGCCTGCGCAGAGGACGAAATTTCCTTCCTGACCTCCGATCTGACCATGGTTGGCGGCAAGATCGTCTACGGTGCCGGTGACTTCAAAGCGCTTGATGAGAGCAACGTTCCTCCGGCCATGCCGGACTGGTCGCCTGTCCGCAGGTTTGGTGGTTATGCTGCCTGGGGTGAGCCGGAAGGTGCCGGTGCCCGCTCGTTGCGCCGCACCGCCATCACCTCCTGCGGCTGCGCCAGCGATTGCGGCGTTCACGGACATGACCATGCTGGCGCCTGGACATCGAAACTGCCGATCGCCGACCTCAAGGGCTTTTTCGGCGCTCTCGGCTGCTCCTGCTGGGCCGTCTGACCAAGCTGAAGCTCGGGTGACCAGATCATCCGAGTTTCTCTCCATAATTGCTGATTTTGCAATTAAATCGAAACTATTGCTGCAATTGTTGGTGCCGCTGCAACCCGCGAATATCGCTCCATCAAAAGCAGCCGCTCGCGGCGAACATGCAGGAGCAGATTATGACCCGCCTATCCCCCACATCAAACCCGATCCTACGCGGCCTGACGCGCATCATGGCCTCCCCGATCACGCGAACCGTTTCACTGCTCGCACTCTGCGCCGCTTACATACAAGGTCCGCTTACCAAGATCTTCGACTTCAACGGCGCACTGGCTGAGATGGATCATTTCGGTCTTCATCCTGCCGCGTTCTTTGCCGTCGCCGTCATCGTGTTCGAGCTGACAGCTTCAGCGATGGTGGTGTCGGGCTTGTTTCGCTGGATCGGAGCGCTGGCGCTGGCGGTTTTCACCCTCATGGCCACCTTCATCGCCCTGCGGTTCTGGGAGATGGCGCCAGGCATGGACCGCATGATGGCGACCAACGCCTTCTTTGAACATGTGGGCCTCGCAGGCGCATTCGTCATCGTCGCCGCATTCGACCTCACCGAGGGAGCGGGCAAATGAGCGCTGCAAAAGCATCCGGTGGAACCTTCGCGCCACTCGCACAGCCTGTGTTTGCGGTTCTGTGGATCGCCACCGTCCTTGGCAATACCGGAAGCTTCATGCGCGACGTCGCAAGCTCCTGGCTGATGACGGATCTTTCGGCATCGCCTGCCGCGGTCGCCATGGTTCAGGCGGCCGGCACCCTGCCGATCTTCCTCCTCGCCATTCCGGCCGGCGTGTTGACCGACATTCTCGACCGCCGCAAGTTTCTCATTGCAGTCCAGCTTCTGCTCGCCTCCGTCAGCATCTCGTTGATGGTCCTTTCCCAGACAGGCATGCTCTCCGTCAGCGCATTGATTGGGCTCACCTTCCTTGGGGGAATTGGCGCGGCCCTGATGGGACCGACCTGGCAGGCGATCGTGCCTGAACTGGTCAAGCGCGAGGATGTCAAAAGCGCCGTCGCTCTCAACTCGCTCGGCATCAACATCGCCCGGTCGATCGGACCGGCCGCCGGCGGCTTGCTGCTCGCAGCCTTTGGGGCGGGCATCACCTACGGTGCAGATGTCGCAAGTTACATCTTTGTCATTGCAGCGCTGGTCTGGTGGCCCCGGGCAAAGAATGCCAACGATGCCCTGCAAGAAAACTTCTTCGGCGCGTTCCGGGCAGGCCTTCGTTACACCCGTTCGAGCAGGCCTCTTCATGTGGTTCTTCTGCGTGCCGCCATCTTCTTCGCCTTCGCCAGTGCGGTCTGGGCGCTACTGCCGCTGGTTGCTCGCCAGCTGCTTGGAGGCGATGCCAGCTTCTACGGCATCCTGCTTGGTGCGGTGGGCGCGGGCGCAATCGGCGGCGCACTGGTCATGCCGAGACTACGTGATCGCCTGAGTGCTGATGGTCTGCTTCTCGGCGCTGCACTCATCACCGCAGCGGTCATGGGCATACTGTCCCTTGCTCCGCCGAAAGCTGTCGCCCTTATCGCGCTCCTTTTCCTCGGCGGCGCATGGATTACGGCTCTGACCACGCTCAATGGTGCAGCGCAGGCCGTTCTTCCCAACTGGGTGCGTGGTCGTGGTCTTGCTGTCTATCTGACCGTGTTCAACGGCGCGATGACGGCAGGCAGCCTGGGATGGGGTGCTGTTGGTTCGGCAGTCGGTATCCAGGCCACGCTGATCATCGGAGCCGCCGGCCTTCTCGTTGCAGGTGTCATCATGCACCGCATCAAGCTTCCTGCCGGCGATGCCGATCTCGTTCCGTCGAGCCACTGGCCGGAACCGCTTGTCGCCGAGCCTGTCGCCCACGATCGCGGACCGGTCCTGATCCTGATCGAGTATAATGTCGAAAAGCATAACCGTCGTGCCTTCCTGCATGCGCTTGATACCCTCTCCCAGGAACGTCGCCGTGACGGTGCCTATGGCTGGGGTGTGACCGAAGACTCCGCGGATCCGCAGAAGATCGTCGAATGGTTCATGGTGGAATCCTGGGCCGAGCATCTCCGCCAGCACAAGCGCGTCTCCAATGCCGACGCCGACTTGCAGGGCAAGGTTCTCGCCTACCACACAGGCGCTGAAAAGCCCGTTGTCCGTCACTTCCTGACAATCAACCGGCCGGGAAAAGCCTGACCACTGAACACAACGAGGGGCGTCTTTGATGCCCCTCTATTGTTTCGACTAGCGCAATTAAATCGAAATAATTGATGCAATTGTTGACGTAGAGCTCTTGCGGCAATCTTCAACTCACATGATGGAATGATCTGCCAATGCCGGACCATCCCCTCACGTTCTCATTCATCGCCACCCAGCCAAAATCGAGACAGCCATGAAGTTACCTGCCCTCCCGACCCTCCTCAGCTTCAACGGCGGCTATGTCGATACGCTCGGCTTCCTGGCCTTCTCTGGCCTGTTTACGGCTCATGTTACGGGCAACTTCGTCAGCCTGGGCGCCACAGCAGCGCTCGGGATCGGCGGCGCGCTGTCCAAATTGCTTGCGCTCCCGGTCTTCTGCATCGTTGTTTTCGTATCGCGTCTCGTATGCCTGCGACTTCAGGGCAGCGGACGCTCGCCGATCCGGCCCATGCTCGTGGTGAAGCTTGCCTTGTTCACCGGTGTGGCCGCCTACGCCCTCTATCACGGTCCGTTCCATGCCGAGGAAACGATCGTAACGCTCGTAGTGGGGATGGCCTTGGTTGGGGCGATGGCGATCCAGAATGGCCTGCACCGCGCTCACCTGCCAAAGGCACCGCCCTCGACGCTGATGACCGGCACCACGACGCAGATCATGCTCGATCTGGCCGACGTTCTCGCCGATCCGAAGGCCGAAGACGTTGCCGCGGCGAAAGCCCGGATCAAGAAAATGGCCTTTGCCGTGGTCACCTTCGCGCTCGGTTGTGGGTTTGGTGCACTGGGCTTCATGTATGCTCCTGCAGCCGCCTTCTGCCTCCCCGCAATTCTCGCCGCAGTCACGCTCTTTGCTAGCACCGCCGGTGCAGAAGCAAACTGAGCGGCACCAAACCCGTCAACCCGACCAAACAGAAGGAACTGCACCATGGATATCGCGAGCGAAGCCGGTGGTCTGGCAAGCCTCATTGCCCCAATCCTGAGGCCACTGGCAACTGGGCTCGAGTTCTTCGGCGTAGGTGTCATCCTGATCGGCGTGGCAGTCGCCACCATCGGATATGCGCGCGACCTGACCTCTTCGGCGCGGCATGAGGCTTATGACCGCTACCGTGCCAATCTCGGACGCGGCATCCTTCTCGGCCTCGAAATCCTGATCGGGGCGGATATCATTGCCACGATCATCGCGCCGCTCACCTGGGAGAGTGTCGGCCTTCTCGGATTGATCGTTCTAATCCGCACCTTCCTCAGCTTCTCGCTGGAAGTGGAGATCGACGGTCAGTGGCCGTGGTCGCGCAACGCTCAGAAAAGCGCGAAAGCCGGCTGACAGGTCAGCGTCTAACCCCACCAATTTTCCTGAACCCGAAAACAAAGCAGATCCTGAAATGACAAACACCCTCGAATTCGGCCTCGACACGTTCGGGGATGTCACCACTGCCCGGGACGGGCAGCTCCTCGCCCAACCACAGGTCATTCGAAACGTGGTCGAAGAGGCCGTCATCGCAGACCGCAATGGCATCGACTTCTTTGGCATCGGCGAGCACCACCGCAAGGACTTCGCCGTGTCGGCTCCTGAAGTCGTCCTATCGGCGATCGCCGCACGCACTGACCGCATCAGGCTCGGCTCGGCGGTAACGGTTCTCAGTTCCGACGATCCGATCCGGGTCTTCCAGCGCTTCTCGACGCTTGACGCGCTTTCGAACGGCCGCGCAGAGGTCATCCTCGGACGTGGCTCGTTTATCGAATCCTTCCCGCTTTTCGGCTACGACCTGTCGAAATACGAGGAACTGTTCGAGGAAAAGCTGGACCTCTTCTCCCAGCTCGTCACCAAGGACGTGATCAACTACAAGAGCGACTGGCGGACGCCGCTCGAGGCTCAGATCGTCTATCCTCCGATCGCCGAAGGTCAATTGAAGACATGGATCGGTGTTGGCGGCAGCCCCGAATCCGTCATCCGCGCGGTGCGGCATGACATGCGCTTGATGCTCGCCATCATCGGCGGGGATCCGCGCCGGTTCGTGCCCTATGTAGATCTCTACCAAAAGGCTTCGGAACAGGCTGGACGACCCTTCCGCGAGATCGGCGTGCACTCGCCCGGCTATATTGCCGAAAGCGATGAGCAGGCTCGCCGCGACCTGTTTCCACATTTCAAGAAGATCCGCGATCGTCTGGGTCGGGAACGAGGCTGGCCACCGGTCACGGAGAAGGATTTCGAAAACGAGATCGAGCACGGCTCGCTCTATGCAGGATCACCCGAAACCGTTGCGATGAAAATTACAACGCTTGTGAAGACCCTCGGGATTTCCCGCTTCCAGATGAAATATTCGGCGGGGCCGATGGAGCATGAGAAACTGATGAACAGTATCGAGCTTTATGGAAGTAAGGTCATCCCGATGGTCCGTTCGCTACTGTCGCAGCCCGACGCACAGGCATAGGCGGGAGAACGAATATATCCGAGGAATTTTCGCGTAAAATCCAGACATCGGTTGAGCTTCTAAAGCCTGACGGCGCGGTGCCGCCTCGCTCAAGCGAACGGACAGCCATAGTTTTCTTTCAGCAACTTCGGACCAAGTGGCCCTACGGCTATTCTCGAGATCGATGACAAGGTTGCTCACATCAAGTTCGATCGACAAGGCTGGGCTTCGGCTTATCTTTCCTGGAACGATACAGGTCGATCGGGCGTAGCGTTCTACGATGCAGAAACCAGTTCGCCAGACTTCGATACGATTGACGATCCATAGGGCTCACGCGACAAAATGATCAGCGCATCGTCCGGAAGCGGGCGGGCGAGATTTTTTGCTTCCTCCCAAGGTGCGCGCATCCAGACGTCGGTTTCCTCTTTCGTCTGCAACAGGACAGGCATGGCCTTCTCATGAATGGGCCTAACGAGATCATTGGGATCCGTGGTGAGGAAGCCATAGAGATCGTCTGTCGTCATCCCATCCTTTACCTTGCGGACGCTTTTCCATTGCGGCACGTGGATGCCTGCAAAGAAGATGAGTGATTTTGCCTCGTCTCGGGCAAACCAGGCATTAGGCACATTGCCACCGTCCTCTTTGCTTGCTGGATCGGGCTCGGCAAAGCTTGTGACCGGGACGAGACACCTGTGCTCGACGCCGAACCAGCGCGTCCAGTGAGGAAGGTTGAGCTTGCGGACATTCGTCACGCCGCGGTCCGGCTCCATGCGGATGAGCTCATCCAAATCGACAGTCTGACCCTTGGTCTTCAGTTTCTCCGCCCGAGCTTCCGCAGCTTTCTTCTGCACGAAAATCGGCGAGGGCAGCCCCCAGCGCGCATGCACGAGCTTCTTCTTTCCCTCCGCCGCGTTGCGGACGATCGGCCCCATCTGATCGGGGTTCATTTGATAGGCCGGCATCAGGTTGATCAGGCTTTCGGCGTCCTGAGCCCATTTGGCGACCCAGTCCTTGTCTTCCATCCGATAAAGATTGCACATGGCAGCAATTCCTCCGCTGCGACCGAATGCAGTTTGTCAGGTTCCGCCTGCGTCGTTAGTTGAGCCTGTAAACGTCGGCATTGTCCTGCCGGTCCCGCAGGCCCTTGTAGGAAGCATGTCGCAATTTGCCGTCGCCCGTCCACGCCCGGAACTCGATCTCTGCAATCAGGGTCGGCTCGACCCAGACGATATCTGATTTCCCAGCAAATGCGACAGGTGGCTGCTTTCGCTTCCAGCGGAGTTTGTCGAGTATCTTGCACAGCCTGGTCATCTCGGCTTGGCTGAAGCCCGTGCCGACGTTGCCGACATAGACGAGTTCATCATCCCGATAGGCGGCAAGCGCCAGCGATGCGAACCCCGTTGGCGATGCCGTCGATGGTTCGTATCCGACGACCATGAACGCTTCGCTCTCAACGCATTTGATCTCCACCCAGTCGCCGGTTCGGCCGGAGCGATAGGGTTGATCAAGGTGCTTGCCGACGATGCCTTCAAGACCAAGGCTGCGGACATGCTCCAACAGGACGTTGGGGTCAGCGTCGAGTGTTTCCGATAGACGGATGGCGCCGTCATTTGCCTGATATGGACAATCCTACAGAGAAGGTCGCGAACGAGACGAACTTCTCGGGGCCGGTGCTCCCAAAACACGAAATGTCGGATTATGCTTTCAAGGAAAAGTGAGAGGCTGATCCACCACGCGGCCTTTGCAGCGCCAGTTGCTATTCCGGCTGGCATATCGTCGTTGTGACCAACTGCGTAAGCCTCATTACGCGAGAAAAAAAACAAAAGTGACAGTGCAAAAAAAGACCAGCGCGTCGAATACGAGCTTTGTACGGGTCATCCGCCCCACAGCGGATCTGATAGGGATCGTCAAAGCCGTAACGATCCTACCTGAACAAATAACTGATCGAAAAAGGCCTCTCCCATCATCGGAAACATTTACTGACGTGGAGGCTGACGCGTCACTATACGATAGTTTACTGATTTGGGAGCGAGGGGTGGGTTGGCCACCCCTCGTCTTGAGGATTTTATTTGTGAGGTAACGCTCCTGCCTCACCATGACCTTCCGGCCCGTGCGGATGATCAGGGTCGAAGGAGTGAGTGGTTTTGGAAGCGTCGTCGACGGCAATGTATCCATCAGCTCCATAGAATGCCGTGTGCAGTCCCCAATAGGCCGTACAGAACACCACAAGTACCACCGCCAGCCCGACTGGAATGTTGGTGAGCTTGCGTTTGAACACTGTGAAGAGATCAACGCCGCTCCGCTGATCAGCAGCGACCGCGAACAGGATTGCCATGATTAGGCCATGCCCGATGAGGTCCACGCGTCCGAATGGCCAGACGGCCGCCGTGAAGATGATGAGAAGCGCAATCGCCGACAGTCTGCGGATCAGAGGTGTCCAAAGCAGCCCGAAGCCCAGGGTGAACTCGGTGACGCCAGCCATAGGAATGAACACGTCGCGAGGCATCCCGAACGTCAGAAATGGCTTCTCTACGACGAGTGGGTAAAACCAACTCGGAAAAGCAAATTTCTCAAGGCTCGACCACATCAATGCAATGGCCAAGCCCCAGCGCAGTGCCTCGAATCGACGGGCACGCAAATTCTCATTTTTAAGCGGTTCAAGTAGCAGATAACCGGCGACGCCTAATCCAAGCGCAAGATAGTCGAAAGATGAAACAGATCGTAATCGCGTAGGGCGAGAACCCACAGGGCAATAATTCCGACCCCTGCAATCGGCATCGTGCGTCGCGAGAATATGCAGCACGCGATCAGGAGCTGCATCCACGACACCCATTCTGCCGGTGTCTTGAGGTCCGGTGTAAGATAGACGCCACCGACGGCGAAAATGGCGACGAAAAACGCCGCAATAATTGCCCTGATGTATTCGTCCTGCCTGTTCCACAGCGGCGCGGTTGCTGTGTTCAGGCCAGCGATTGCGATCTCGCCGAATTTGCTCTTTTCGACCAACCTTGTAGCGATGAAGAAGACCAGAACAAGTCCAATACCGACCCAGAACCACGGATCTTTCGTTGTGTCAGAAATAGGCTCAGGCCGAGCGCCAACGATGTAGGGCGCAAACCACTTCACATGTGCAAATGCGGTTACGGGTAAGAGGCATGTGATCGACAGGGCGAGAAGAATTGTCTCGCGTGAATTTCGAAGCGTGCTCATGATTGTCACTTCGTTTGAGAGAGAAAGGCCAAGCGAGGCTCGGCCCGGTTTTTTACGCTGCAATCAGTTCATCAGCCGGACCGAAGAACTCGTAATGGATACGATCACTTGCGACTCCGGCTTGAAGCAATCCGTTGACCAGAGACCTCAGGAATGGCTTCGGTCCACAGAGATAAAAATCCGAGGTGAAGAGCGACGTATTTTTGCGCAGCCAGTCGATATTGATAAAACCATCATGGTCGTGAGACAGACCTGCTGCGTCTGAGGCCGAGGGCTCACTGTAGAAGGTTGTCACTGCAACCCGTCCATGCCCGGTTGCAAGTGAACGTACATGCCGGTCCATTGCGTGGGTGGTGCTGTTGAGAGCACCGTGAACGAAATGCGCGCTCAGTTCCGGATAGTCCCTGGCGATTGCTTCGAGCATGCTCACCATCGGTGTAAGGCCAACGCCACCCGACAGAAGCACGACGGGCCGGGCTGGTTCATCCGGCAAGAAGAAGTCGCCGGCAGGAGGTGTCGCCTCCAGAGTGGTGCCAACATGCGCTTCGTCGTGCAGGTATTTTGATCCACCATCGCCGTTTGCCTCGCGCTTGACCGAAATCCGATAAAATTCGTCGTTTGGCCCACAGGAGATCGAATAGTTGCGTTTTACCTGGTTGCCATTCACCGTCAGTCTGAATGTCAGGTACTGACCAGGGCGATGCCTTATCACCTTGCCGCCATCGGTCGGCCGAAGAATGAAAGACGTGACGACCTCACTCTCGGGCAGCTTCTCAACGATCGTGAATTTGCGCCAACCATTCCAACCACCGCTCTGGCTCTCTATGGTATCGCGCAGGTTGGCTTCGCGACCCTTGAGGATGTCGGCCAGAAACCAATAGGCTTCGCCCCAGGCATCAAGAATCTCCGGTGTCGCCGCCTCACCGAGAACATCGCTGATCGCAGCCAGAAGTGCCCGTGCGACATAGGGGTAATGTTCCGGGAGGATGTGATAGCCGATATGCTTATGGGCAATCCGCTCAACAACCGGGGTCAAGACCGCGAGGTTTTCGATGTTCTGCGCGTATCCGAGGATTGCAGCGGCAAGCGCGTGTACCTGCGAGCCACCCTCACCCTGGTTGGCGTGGTTGAACAGGTTTTTGATGTGCTCGTCTTCAAACAGCCTGGCATACATGCGCTTGGTGATTTCGCTGCCATGCGCAGCCAAGGCTGGAACACTGGCTTTCACCAGTTCGATAGTCTGAGGAGAAAGCTGGCGGGACATTCTGTTTCCTTTCTGATTATGCGTTGTGGACCGGAGGCCTGTCGTAGAACTCGATCCTGAGTTTGACCGGGCCTGTCAGAGCGAGGTGGTGTGCTGAGATGGGTGGGATGACTGCGGGTATCCCGGGTTCGATGATTTTCGAGAGGTCCCCTTCGTGATATTGGATGCTGCCTTCCTCGACGCGAATGAGTCCCCATGATCCAGCTTTCAGCGAATGGTCTCGCAACAATGCCGTAGGGAGCGACACTTCATCGAAAAAAGCGGTGGTCCTATAGGGTACTGGCTTGGCGAGCGAGAGAGCCTTGTCCCTAGTCCCTGTCGTCGATGTGCCGAACAGAGCGAAAGAAAACCTGGCTGCGATACGAAACGCCTTGGCCTGCATCTCCTGTGCGACTTCCGGCGCGAGAAGATCGTTTGTCGTTTCTCCCCATAACTCCAGCCAACGGTCAAACATGTCAGGACGGATGAGGTGGGAGTGGATAACGTGCATCGAGAGCGGATTGCCTTTGTAGCGACCGCTTGTCAGCATCAGGGAGGACCAGAAATCCGTCAGCCGGACCATGTGCTCCTCCCAGTCCTGCACGACCGAGAACGGCACCGAAAGGACCGGGTCGGTTCGGACTTTTGTATAAAATGCGTGCAGGACCTCGTTGATTTTGGCTTCCGTCAAACCGCTGGTCATGACCAACCCCTAAAATATGCAACTGAGATACATCTATTCCGTTTTACGAAAACATGCTAACAAAATGCATGTTATTGGCTTAGTCATTTTGACGCAGGCGCCGCCCATGAGACTGACACGCTACACCGACTACGCCATTCGCGTATTGATATACCTTGGTTCACGGGACACAGGCCTGGGTTCGATACGTGACGTCTCGAAAACGTTCGACATTTCCCAAAACCACCTGATGAAAGTCGTGCAGGACTTGGCGGCCAATGGCTTTATAGAAGCTGTTCGCGGTCGTAACGGTGGTATCCGCCTCGCCCGTCCAGCAACCGACATCAATCTCGGAGAGGTTCTAAGGCATACAGAAGGGCTTGATGATCTCTTGGAATGCTCGACCTGCATGATCGCGCCAGCATGCGGCTTGCCGCCCATTCTGTCGGAGGCGATGCAGGCGTTTGTCAGCGTGTTCGATAAATATACGGTCGCTGATCTCGTGCGAAACAAGCAGCACCTGCGAACGCTGCTTGCCGTCGCCTAAAGTATTGAATTGGGCGCGCGAGCCGCCTCACACCTATGTATATCTCGTTTAAAAGCTGTTTTGTCATTAAAATACTCGCATTCGAAAGAGTCGAGGGCAATAAAATGCGAAACTGGAAGTCAAAACACGAAGAGACTGAGGATTCGGCTTATGGATTTGCATTAAATATCGTCGTATTTCTTATATTTTCACTTGCGTCTCTTCTGGCTATTCACGTATCTTCGGCAAAAGACCCGGCAATACGGGTTTACGTTCCTGCAAATAGCGCTATTGCTCTCTCCGAAAAAGCTTCCATCGGAGAGGAGAAAAAATAATGCGCAACACGAGGGCGATCCATCGATTGCCCTACAGTTGCCGTCAGAGGACATACAAACGGGCTGCAAGGATGATGACAGCGCGTTTGCATGTCCAACAGATATCAGGCAGCTGTCTTGATCCAGGCGTCAAAGGTTGTCTCGCCAATTCTATGCGAGTTTACAGGTACCAACGAGGTTGCCTGCAGTTTTGCGCCAAAGTATGCAGCCTCCGGGTCGCCGACAACGGTACGCGTATCTCCCTTGGAAGAAAGATAGGTGCCAATAAGCTTGTTGGTCGGAAATGCTTCAGGCCCCGCCACTTCAACAACGCCATTTGCCGGAGCGTCCACAGCGGCGGCAGCGATAAATCCTGCGACATCGGCGCTGGCAATAGGTTGGATGTAGGCTGTTGAGACCCTGACAACATCACCGGAGGTGGAACTGTAAGCAATCGCATCCAGGAATTCGAGGAACTGCGTCGCTCTTACGATTGTATACGGGACACCCGCGTTTTTGATGATTTCTTCCTGAGCCACCTTCGCACGGAAGGGGCTTGTCGCAAATTCTCCAGTTAACTGGAGAATTTGCGACAAGCCCCTTTAGACCTACCTTACCCACTGCATGCCATCGATCTGGATGTCCTGACCGGTGATGAAATTGGGCTCCGCAGTGGCCAAGAACGTCACGACGCTTGCAACATCCTGAGGGGTTCCCACGCGTCCGAGAGAGATTCCGGCAGCGAGGCTCGTCTCTCGGGCGTCAATCATTGCGTTCGAGCGTTCGGTCTTGATGACACCGGGGCAGACGGCGTTGACGACGATCTCCGGTGCAAGTTCCTTCGCCAGCGCCTTCGTCATGCCGATAATCCCCGCCTTGGCCGCGGTGTAGGAGAACTTGCTGACGGCGCTGGTGACACCGCCGGTATGGGCATTCATCGAAGACATGTTAATGATACGCCCGCCGCCGTTGCGGCGCATGACCGGCACGGTCGGCTGGATGTAGTTGAATGCGCCCTTGAGGTTGATGGCGATCGTATCGTCGAATTCCTGCTCGGAAATTTCCTCGATCCCCTTCGACATCGAGCGGCCGGCATTGTTGAAGAGGACGTCGATACGGCCCCATTGGCGATCGACTTCGGCCGCGATTTCAGCGGCGCGGGCGTGATCGCTGACATCGGCGATGAAGGTCAGCGCCTTTCGGCCGAGTTCGCGAATTTCCGCAGCCGTTCGGGCAAGGTCGTCCTCGATCAGATCGACGGGGGCGATATCGAAGCCGTGGCGGGCAAGATCGAGAGCGCAGGCCCGCCCGATGCCGCGACCGCTCCCGGTGACGATCGCGACTTTTGCTTGTCCGTCAGACACCGGATGCCTCCTTCACGAAGCGGGCGATATCCGCATGGGTGGCGAACCAGACATCGTCATGCGCCTGGATATGCCGGATCAGCTCTTCGAGAATGAATATGCGGGAGCGATAGCCTGTTACATGCGGGTGCATGGTGAGCAGGAAAAGCCCCTTTTCCTGATAGGCGCGGTCGAACTCGCGCTTGAAGATATCGAGAACGGCGGTTGGCGGGGTGTAAGGCCTGAGCGCGGTGAAGCGGTTCATGTTGAAATAGACCGCGTCGTCGCGGATCCATTCGACCGGCAATTCGACCATTCCTGTCGCTTCGCCTTCCTCGATCAGTTCGTAAGGGTCGTCATCCGCCATCAGCGAGGAATCGTAGATCAGACCCAGTTCGCGCTCGATCTCCAGAGTGACCGAGGAGAAATCCCAGGATGGCGTGCGCATGCCGACGGGGCGGATGCCGGTGATCTTTTCCAATGTATCGGCGGCGCGGAAATGCAGTTCGCGCTCCTTTTCCGGCGGAACCTTGGTATTCACCTCATGGATCCAGCCATGCAGGCCGATCTCGTGGCCTTCGGCAATCACGCGCCGCTGTTCGTCGGGATAGAGCAGGGCGGTGACGGCAGGTACGAAGAAGGTCGCTGGCACCGAGGCGGTCGATAGCGTTTCCAGAATACGCGGCACGCCCTTGCGATTGCCATACTGGCCCTGCGACATACGGCCGATGGATTCGCCGCCGTCGCGCAATTCGTTCGTCTCGTGGTCGCTGTCGAAGGAAAGCGCCACTGCGCAGCGGGCACCGCCTTTCCAAGCTTTTGGCTTCAGCGACCGGCCGGCGCGGACCTTTTCGACCTTGCCGCGCCAGATCTGCTCATCCCATTCCCACGGTTCCATATGTCTGATCCTCCAATGATGATTATGCCGCTGTCGGCAAAACGGGGACGGCTGCCAGCAGCCGCTTGGTGTAGTCGTGTTGCGGGTCGTCGTAGATGGCGGCCGCACCGCCTTCTTCGACGATGCGGCCGCGATACATGATCGCTACCCGATCGCAGAGATGACGCACGACCGAGAGATCGTGGCTGATGAAAATCAGCGACAGGTCGAGTTCGGAGCGCAGGCGGATCAGCAGGTTGATGATCTGGGCCTGGATGGACACATCGAGCGAGGCGACCGGCTCGTCGCAGACGACGACATCCGGCTGCATGGCGAGTGCCCGCGCGATCGCGATACGCTGCCGCTGCCCGCCGGAAAACTGGTGCGGGAAACGGTTGGCGAAGGACGGATCGAGCCCGACCGCCGACAGCCATTGCCCGACATAGGCCGGTGCTTCCGCACGCGAGACGAGCTTGTGCGCCAGCGGGCCTTCCGCAACGATGTCGCCCACACGCATGCGGCTGTTGAGAGAGGCGAACGGGTCCTGAAAGATGGTCTGAACGCGGGTGGTGACCTTGCGCGGACTGCGGCCACCGCTCATCACCGGCTTGCCAGCCAGACGAATCGTACCGGACGTCGGCACGGTAATTCCTGCCGCCATGCGCCCGAGCGTCGACTTGCCGGAGCCGGATTCACCAACAAGGCCAAGCACCTCGCCGCGTTGCAGCGTGATCGACACGCCATCCACAGCCTGCACGACTGCCTGAGGCTGGGCGAGGCCGGAGCGGATCGCCAGGTTCTTGAACAAGCCGGCCGGTTTTTCGAAGCGTTTGACTGCAGTATCGATCACCAGATACGGGCTGCCGAGTGGAGGCAACTCGCCTGTTGCGGTCTTCCGGGACGGCGGGGTGGCATCCGCAATACCACTGCCGCGCAACAGAAGTTCACCCGGTTTTGCCCGTGAGGGCAGGGCATCGAGCAACGCCTTGGTGTAATCGTGCTGTGGTCTGGTCAGCACGCCGAGCGCAGGCCCGATCTCGACAATCTTGCCGAAACGCATGACGGCCACCCGGTCGGCAATCGAGGAGACGGTTGCCAGATCATGGCTGATCCAGATCAGCGCCGTACCGAGTTCGGCGACGAGCTCCTTCATCTCCGTCAGGATTTCCGCCTGGATCGAGACATCCAGTGCGGTCGTGGGTTCATCGCAGATAATGAGCTTGGGGTGATGGAGAAGAGCGATCGCAATCGCCACACGCTGGCGCATGCCGCCGGAAAACTGGTGTGGGAAAAAATCGACCTTGCGCTCGGGCTCTGTGATGCGAACCTGCGCCAGCGCCTTGATGGCCCTTTCACGTGCTTCCGCCGCCCCGATCTTTTCATGGGCTTCGAGCGCGAGCTTGATCTGGGTGCCGATGCTGAGTACCGGGTTCAGCGTCATCATCGGATCCTGGAAAACCATGGAAATGGTCTTGCCGCGGATCTTGCGCAATTCATGCGGTTGAAGCCCGATCAGTTCACGGCCTTCAAGCTTGATCTCGCCCTCGACGATCCGGCCGGGTTCATCGATCAGGCCGATGATGGAAAAGCCGGTGATAGACTTTCCCGAGCCGGATTCACCGACGAGGCCGAGAACTTCGCCGGGAGCCAATGAGAAGGAGACGCCATCGACGGCCTTGACCTCGCCCCTTCCACTTGGGAACCAGGTGCGAAGGTTGGAAACTTTGAGGAGCGGTGCGGTGGTTTCTGCGGTCATCGGCGAAGCCTCGGGTTAAGCTGGTCGCGGATCTGGTCGCCAACGAGATTGAGCGAAACGATGAACAGGATCAGCGCCACGCCGGGATAGATCGAGATCCAGTAACGGCCGGAAAGCAGATACTGAAAACCGTTGGCAATCAGCATGCCGAGCGACGGTTCGGTGGGCGGCAGACCGACGCCAAGGAAGGACAAGGTCGCCTCCAGCGAAATGGCGCTGGCCACCTGCACCGTCGCAACCACGATCAGCGGCGGCAGGGAGTTTGGCAGGATGTGGCGCAGCACCACCCTGAACGGAGACAGCGGAATGGAGAGGGCGGCCTCGACATAATCCTTTTGCCGTTCGGCGGATGCGGCACCGTGCGCGGTGCGGGCGAAATAGGCATATTGGGCGAAGATCAGCGCGAGAATAAGCTGATAACGGCCTTGCCCGAGAATGGCGGCAATGACGAAGGCGAGCAGGATCGCCGGAAACGAAAGCTGAAGATCGACAATACGCATGACGAGGCTTTCGAAGCGTCCGCCGATATAGGCGGCAGCGCAGCCGACCACTGCGCCGATGACGAGCGCGATACCGCCGGCTATCACGCCCATCTGCAGCGAGATGCGCAGCCCGTAGATAATGGCCGACAAGAGGTCGCGCCCTTGCGAATCCGTGCCGAGCCAATGGGTGTATCCGCCCGTGCCGACATAACCCGGCGGCCTCCGTGCATCACGCAGCACGAGATGGGCGAGGTCGTAAGGGTCTTGAGGGGTTATCAGCGGAGCGATGAGCGCGATGAAGACGATCAGGCTGACAATGACGGCTGCGACGGCCGCGACCTTGTTGCGTCTGAATTCTTCAAGGAACCGGGAAAATGGTGTGTCGCGCATCAGGCTCTTCCCTTCCGCAGGCGCGGGTCGAGCAGCGCATAGGTGAGGTCGACCACGAGATTGATGACGATGAACAGCATGGCGACCAGCATCAGGTATGCGACCATGACGGGTCGATCGAGCGAGGTGATACTGTCGATGATGAGCTTGCCGAGGCCGGGCCAGGAAAAGATCGTTTCCGTGACGACCGCGAAGGCAAGTGTGGAACCGAGTTCGAGGCCGAAAACGGTGACCAGCGGAATGGAAATCAGCCTCAGCACATGGCGGCTGAGAATAGTGAATTCTGAAATGCCGGCCGCACGGGCAAATTTGACCGTGTCGCTCAGCATCAGTTCGCGCGTGCCGGCGCGTGCCAGGCGGATCATCAGCGAAAACTTGAAAAGCGCGAGGTTGAGCGCCGGCAGGATCATGTGCGACAGGCCGTCTGCCGTCAGGAAGCTGAAATCGACGCCGAACAGGTTTACAGTGTCGCCGCGGCCACCGGCCGGCATGCAGCCGCATTGCACGGCAAACAGCATGATCAGCATCAGGCCGAACCAGAAGGTGGGTACGGAAAAGCCGAGAATGGACAGCGCCATGATGGCACGCGAGACCGGGCTGTGCGGCCGATAGCCGGCATACATGCCGATCGGAATACCGACGAGGCTGGCGAAGAGGACGGCGGCCAGCGTCAGTTCCAGCGTCGCCGGCAGGCGCGACAGGATCAGTTCGCTGACCGGCATGTTATAAACGAAGGACCGGCCGAAATCGCCTTCAAACACGCGGCCGAGAAAGCCGAAATATTGCTGCCAGAGCGGCAGGTCCAATCCGTACTGCGCGATAACGGCGGCGCGGATGTCCTGTGTCGCATCCGGCGAGATCAATACGTCGATCGGATTGCCGACGGCATAAACGCCGCAGAAAACCAGCGCCGACATGGCCAGCACGACGACTGCCGCCTGCCAGAGCCTTTGCAAGATGAAGCCCAACATGTGTTCCCGTTCTCCCGTCTTCTGCGGGTTCAAAATGCGGCGCGCATTCGCGCGCCGTTGATGGTGGCGTTCAGTGCCAGTCGTTTTCCAGAAGCTCGCGGGTCTCTTCGACCGCGACTTCCCAGATCGCCAGCATGTCCTCGTCCAGGCGCTGGTAGAGGCCGTGATAGTTGCCATCTCCGAGAAGCGTGCGCTTGCGGGCGGTGTCGACCCGCGCAAGCGCTGCAAAATCGACCCGCGGTTTCTGTGTCGATGGCTGGCGCGGATCGTCGGTGCGCGTCCATGGGAAATTTTCCATCCAGGATGCGTGCGAGGCGGCCGGATCGGTTTCGAGGACTTTCGCCATCGTTTTCGGCGCGCGCCACCAGTCGTGGAATTTCACCGATGCGTCCGGATGGTCGTTCAGCCATTCGGAAATCACCGTCGTTGCCGGCGTGTTGCCGCCGTGGCCGTTGACCACGAGGATCCGGCGGAAGCCGGAACGATACATGCTGTCGAGAAGATCGCGGATGACGCCGATATAGGTCGCAAGCGACAGGGTCAGCGTGCCGGGGAAGCTCGCGAAGGAGGAGGCAAGACCGTAAGGTATTGCCGGAAAGACCGGAACACCCAGCGGTTCGGCCGCGTCGACGGAGACTTTTTCCGCCAGGATCGTGTCGGTCGCGAGGCTCAAATAAGCATGTTGCTCGACGCTTCCGATAGGCAGGATGCAGCGATCGTCACCGGCAGCTCGCGCCTCCACTTGCATCCAGTTCATGTCCGCGATCTTCACTTCAACAATCTCCATTCCTAGGTTCGGTCCATATGCGCAAAGAAGTTGCGGAAAACGGCCGAGGCGCACAAATTTTGTGCTTTGCATCCCTTTGTTCAGGGAAGTGCAAAGTTCCATACGGTACTAAAAAAAGAAATTGACAGCCAATTAATGCGGTGTCAAGTTCCACATGGGACTAATTTGAAATTGAGCGGGAAGTCGAAGCGTGGGCGAAACAGACGAAAAGGCGCTGGATAATCTGTTGCGGGAAGGTGGGCTGGCGGCTGCCGGAAATCGACGGGTTGAAGACATCGTCTCCGTCAAGCTCTGGCAAAATCCCTGCTGGCTTTCGTTCCGCATCAATTTTCTGGCGCTGCAATTCAATGAGCCGATCTATCGCCGGATCGAGAAGGAGCACGGGCTGCCACGTCCCGAATTCGTCGTGCTCTATTCGCTTGGCCTGTCTGACGGGCTGACGGCAAGCGCCATCTGCAGTTCCTCGGGCTTCCCCAAGAATACGATCAGCCGGGCGATCCAGAAGCTGATCGACAAGAACATCATCCGCCGCGAGATCGACCAGGCGGACTTGAGAAGCTTCGTCCTCTACATCACGGACGAAGGCAAACGCATCGTCGATCAGGCCATGCAGCCGATGGTGGAGCGGGAAAAGGTCATGACCTCCGCGCTGACGCCAGCCGAACAGCTGATGCTGTCGGAACTGCTCGCCAAGATTGTCGTGGATTCCCCCAATTGGCCATCAATAACAAATATAGAGGAGAACGGAGAATGATTATTTCCAAGACATTTCGCACTCTTACGCTGGCGGCAGTGCTGCTCGGCGGTGTTTCCGGCGCAGCTATCGCGGCCGATCTGACAATCGGCGTGCGGGCAGGCCCGTTGTCCATCGATCCAGACTTCACCGCAGCCGGAACTCATGCCGAAGCGATGAAGCATATCTACGATTCTTTGATCAAGTCGGGCAACAATCTTGAACTGGAACCGGGCCTTGCCACGTCCTGGACGGCGATCGACGACACTACCTGGGAATTCAAGCTGCGCCAGGGCGTGAAATTCCATGACGGTTCCGATTTCACCGCGGAAGACGTCAAGTTCTCGATCGAGCGCATTCCGAAGGTCGCCGGTCCCAACCCGACCACCATCTATGTCCGCCGCGTTGCCGGCACCGAGATCGTCGATCCCTACACGATCCGGGTAAAGACCGATGGCCCGGCGCCGAACCTGCCGAACGATTTCATTCGTCTCTTCGTCGTGTCGCATGTCGCTGCCAAGGATTATTCCGACAGCGCTGAAAAAGCGGCTGAAGGCTTCAACTCGGGCAAGGCGGCGATCGGCACCGGTCCCTACAAGTTCGTCTCATGGACGCCGAAGGAACAGCTCGTGCTGGAAAGCTTCGAGGGCTACTGGGGCGGCAAGGAGCCATGGGATAAGGTCATCCGCAAGGAAATCCCGAATGATGCCGCCCGCGTTGCACAGTTGAAGGCCGGGCAGGTAGATCTGATCGCCCGCATTCCCGCGTCGGACGTGCCGACGCTAGAGACCGATAGCAAGCTCAGCATCGTTCGCCAGGATAGCGTCTACCTGTTCAATATCGCCTTCGACTTCCGCGAAAAGCCGCCGCAGGTCACGGCCAAGGACGGTTCGCCGCTGCCGAAAAACCCCTTCCTCGACCCGAAGGTTCGTGAGGCTTTCGATCTCGCCATCGATCGCGAAACGATCACCGAGATCGCCATGGAAGGCATGGGGACCGTGCAGTCGCAGCTCGTGACGCCCAATATCTTCGGTTACAATCCGGATGTGAAGGCGCCGGCGTCGGATGTTGAGAAGGCCAAGAAGCTGCTGGCCGAAGCCGGTTATCCGGACGGGTTCAAAGTCGTGTTCAGCTTCACCAACGACCGCTTGCCCGGTGACAGGGATACCGGCACGACGATTGCCCAAATGCTGACCGCGATCGGCATTCAGGTCGAAGCCAATGCACAGCCGGGCGCGGTCTATTTCCCTGCAAACACCCGCGGCGATTATTCGCTGACCATGTCAGGCTGGGGCACGCTGACGGGTGAAGCGAACTACACGCTGTCCTCGCTCGTCCACACCAACGATCCGGCAACGAAGTTCGGCGCCTTCAACATCCGCGGTTACTCCAATCCCGCGATGGACAAGCTGATCGAGGACGCTGCCGTAGAGATGGATGCCAAGAAGCGTGAGCAGCTGCTCAAGGATGCCAACGCGCTCGTATCGACGGATCGGCCCAACCTCTCGATTGCCTCGATCATCTCTGCCTGGGGAATGAAAAAAGCGATCACGATCACACCACGTTCGGATGAAGACACGCTCGCAATGAACATCCGCCCGGCAAAATAGGAACCGGAAACGAGAACTAAAGGCCGGGCATTTTGCAGGTCGCAGACAGGGACAGACGATGAACAGGATTGCACTCGCCATTCACGGTGGCTGCGGGGTTATGGCGAAGCTCGATCTGAGTGAGGAGGAATGGGCGGCTGCCCGTGCAGACCTTCATCGCTCGTTGCAGGCTGGTTGGGCAGTGCTGGATACCGGCGGTTCTGCGCTTGACGCGGTTCAGGCCGCCGTTGTCGTTATGGAAAACAGCCCGCATTTCAATGCCGGTTACGGGGCGGCGCTAAATACCGATGGCGAGCATGAGCTCGATGCATCGATCATGGATGGAAGAACATTGGAGGCGGGCGCCGTAACACTCGCCAAACGCATCCGCAATCCGATCAAGGCGGCGCGGCGTGTTATGGAAAAGGGCGAGGCTGTTCTTCTTGGAGGCGCAAGCGCGGACGCATTCGCACAGGCCGAAGGCCTCGATATCGTTGATCCCGACTATTTCACCACCGAGCGCCGCGTGAAGGCACTGGCAGCAATGAAGGCGCATGCTGCAGCCGGGACGGCGGTCAAAGCGAGCGAGGCAGAAAAACACGGTACGGTCGGGGCGGTGGCGCTGGACCGCGATGGCCATCTGGCTGCTGCAACATCCACCGGGGGCTACAACAACAAGCCGGTCGGCCGCATCGGAGACACGCCGATCGTTGGAGCGGGAACCTATGCGCGCGATGGTGTCTGCGCGGTTTCCGGCACAGGCAAAGGCGAGTTTTTCATCCGTTATGCAGTCGGACATGAGATCGCGAGCCGAATGAACTATCTCGGCGAAAACCTGAAGAAGGCTGCGAGTAAGGTTATTATGGAGGATCTCAAGCCTCACAACATCGGTGCCGGACTGGTTGCTGTCGCCGCCGATGGTTCGATCGCCGCCCCTTACAATACTGACGGAATGTTTCGTGGCTGGGTTACCCCGGACGGCCAGTTTTTTGTTGCCACGCATCGCGCAGTTTTCGCGCTCGCGAGCCCTTAAGCTCCGTCGCCTTCCGCGACAGAAGCTGAAGGTCTTTTTGCAATTGGCTTCAGCAGGCATATTGCCCGGCATTTCCTTTTCCTGGTGAATTGTGGCAAGGCTACCAGACCCGCGATCATGAGGACCTGGAGTTCTGCATACTTTCCGAGGATATCGATCTTTTTCGCGCCCAGTTACCCGAGCTAGATTTGTTCGAGGTCCATAACGGCATTTTTGCTTACCTCGCACCTGAAATGAGGCCTCGACCAGAGACCTACCAATTGTGGGGAGCCGACACGACCAACGCTTGCTGGCGAATAGACATGATGATCGAACATGGCACCCCGGAAATCTGGATTTATAAGCGCGCCCCGTCGTTCCGTTTGCCTAGATCGACTGTCGTTCGAAAAACACCATCGGGAATTCCTTATCTCGCTCGTGCTCTCGTCCTTTTGTTTAAGGCAAAACACATTCGGCCTAAAGATGCTGCAGACTTCCAGGCTGCGTTGCCGAAGCTCCTCGTTCAGGAAAAAGCCGACCTGCGATGTTGGCTGGAGGCGATGTATCCCGGACATGAATGGATCACACAGCTTTAAAGAAAGGCAGGATGACCGCTTCTATTCGGTTTGCCGTTCGTGCAATGACCGCAATTGGCGCTTCGCGGCCTAAGCTTCCGCCTTAAAAACGGTTCGGACCTATTACCCCCTCAGGCGGGGCCACTCGTTTAAAAATAGCGAAACGGCCGATCGCCTTGGAGCGACCGGCCTACTACGGGTCGGAGAATTACTGCGCCGCTTCCTCGATGAGGTCTGCCACGGCCTGTGGCTGCGAGACCATGACGACGTGCGAGGCGGCCTCCACAACGACGGTGTTCTTCGATCCGGCTCGCTCGGCCATGAAGCCAAGTGCCTGAGCCGGGATGTTCTTGTCGCCATCGCCGTAGATGAAGTAGGAGGGCAGCGCCTTCCAAGCTGGCTTGCCGGATTTTTCCGTCAGAGCAGCCTCAGTGATGGGTCGCTGACCGGCTGCCATGAGTGCGGCGTTATCCACGCTGACGTCATGGGCAAACTGCTCATGGAACTTCGCCTGATCAATGGAGAGGTCGGTGTTGCCATCGGCAAGCTTTACCGGCGCCGCAAGGGCTTGGCCGAGTGTGCCGCCGGGGAACTTGCCGGCCAGATCAGCGGCGGCCTCACCTTCATCCGGGGCGAAAGCGGCTACATAGACCAGCGACTTGACGTTATCGCGGCCGTTCGCCGCCGTGGTGATCACCTGCCCACCATAGGAATGGCCGACAAGCACGACCTGGCCTTCGATGCTTGCGACGATATCGGAGACGTAGGCAGCATCGGTTGACACGCTGCGCAGTGGATTGGCGGCGGCAACGACGCGGTAGCCGTCCTTCTGCAGGATCTTGGTGACACCATTCCAGCTCGAGGAGTCGGCAAAGGCTCCATGCACGAGAACGATGGTGGGCTTGGCAGGTTGAGCCGATGCGGTACCAGAGACCAGAGCGCCGGCGACGGCAAGGCTTGCAACAAACTTGGACATGATTTTTCCTTCTCTCAGTGTGAGGGTTTTGAAGATAGGTGGTGAGTGGTGGGGTTGGTGAAGTGTGGATGGTCAGCTACGGATGAAGGCGAGAACGTCAGCGTTGAAGCGATCGGCCTCAGTCTCTGCCAGTCCATGAGAACCGCCTGCATAGATCTTGAGGGTGGCGTCAGCGACGATTTCAGCAGCCAGGTGGGCCGAAGCCTCGATTGGCACGATCTGGTCGTCATCGCCATGGATGATCAGCGTCGGGCGGTCGATGCTCTTCAGGTCCTGCGTATAATCAACCTCTGAAAACTCCCGGATGCAGTCATACTGACCTTTGATCCCGCCCTGCAGACCCATGTGGCGGAAGTTCTCCCGCAGACCTTCATTGGTAGCGACGCCTTCCCGGTTGAAGCCGTAGAAGGGGATGGTCAGATCGAAGAAGAACTGGGAACGGTTCTTCGCGGTGTTCTCGCGGATGTTGTCGAACACTTCCATGGGCGTGCCGTGGGGATTGTCTGCCGTCTTTAGCATCAGCGGCGGAACCGCGCCGACGAGAACCACTTTGGCAACGCGTGCGGTGCCATGGCGGCCGATGCAATGGGAGACTTCACCGCCGCCGGTAGAATGGCCAACCAGGATCAGGTCGGAGAGGTCAAGTGCCTCGATCAGTTCGGCCAGATCGTCAGCATACTGGTCCATGTTGTTGCCATCGAAGGTCTGGTCGGACCGACCATGGCTGCGACGGTCATGGGCGATAGCCCGGAAGCCATTCTGGCTGAAGAACAGCATCTGCTGGTCCCAGGCGTCCGACGACAGCGGCCAGCCATGGGCGAAGAGGATCGGTTGGCCAGTTCCCCAGTCCTTGTAGAAGAGGTTGGTCCCGTCGGTAGTGGTGAAGGTAGACATCTTAATCCTCTGATAATAATTTGTACGCAATTCGTTTGTACACGATTTATATACCCGCTGCCTTTGCGCCTGTCAACAGCTTGCAATTAAATCGTACACAAATTATTTTAAGCCAAAGGAGATTGCTATGAATACGAAACCGTTTGACGCCTCCGACAAAAGCCCCGAAGTCACCGAATTGCTGTGCTTCTCACTGTATTCGGCGAGCCATGCCTTCACCCAGCTCTACAGGCCACTGCTGGACAAGTTGGGGCTGACCTATCCCCAGTATCTAGTAATGATGGCGCTCTGGCATCGAGACGGCCAAACCGTGAAGGAGCTAGGGAAGACACTATTTCTTGACTCCAGCACCCTCACGCCGTTGCTCAAGCGCCTGGAAGCGGCGGGCCTGATCACCAGAACCCGCAACCCGAGGGATGAACGCGAGGTTCTGATTCACCTGACGCAAGAAGCAAATGAGCTGAGAACGAACGCTGCAGACGTTGGGCGCTGCATTGAGGAAACTGTGGGAATGGATGCCGAGACTGTGCGAGCAATCAAAGATTCAGTCGAGACCATACGTGATAAGATCAAACCGTAGAGCCGGCTGGACGCGAAGGCGATGCAATCCGAAAACGCGATGACCACCTCCTATCACGTCAACCTGATACGGTGGTTCCTAATACGGCCACGTCAGGGTGATCCGGAGACTGTTCTTCACGAGTGCCCTCACCTCGCTCCCACCACTCGCCCAATGCACCGATGAGCGACACCAGTCGCTCTCCAGCGGGAGTTACCTCATACTCGACGGGGAGAGGATAGCCGTCGAATTAGGTCCGGCGACGACCGGCCATTGACCTCATAACAAAACAGCCATGACCGCTATTGGCGCAAAGCAGTCGCTGCGACTGGGGTCAGAACAAGAGCAGTCCGAAATCGTACGCTAGGGCCGAACGAAACCGGAACGATGTTGTAGATCGGATGTGCAGCATCCGGATCTCTGTGGATTGCCGTCGACATGCGCCAGTTTTGATTTCCCTGTCCGGTCCGACTCGACAACGCTTCACACAGGTTGGTCGTTAATGGAGTCGGGCGATGGCAAAGCGCAAACTTCTCAAAGATCAAGATCGCCGGAAGCTTTTCGATATCCTAGTCGACGAGGACAGCTTCATCCGCCACTATTTGTTGTCATCGGCGGATCGCCTGGAGATTGAACTGCGGAGACGTAATCACAATCGTCTCGGCTTTGCCATCCAGCTATGTCTGATGCGATACCCGGGTCGAGTGCTTGGAGCAGAAGAAACTCCGCCTCGCGCCATGCTGAAGTATGTTGCTGATCAGATCGGCGCCGCTCCAGGCGAATTTGCCCTCTATGCACGTCGTGAAGAAACCCGTCGGGATCATATGGCGCGGCTAATGGTCTATCTGAATACGAGAAGCGCGACTCTGCAAGATCGCCGCGTCGCGCTATTGGCGGCAGTTCAAGCGGCGACCATGTCCGGCGACGGTGCTGCGATAGCCAGTTCGATTGTCGCCGCGCTTCGCGAACGCGGAGCTCTTCTGCCGGCGATCGATACGATCGAACGCATCGGCCTTGCCGGCCGTGCCATTGCTCGCCGCCGGGCAGAAAAAACTCTGATTGAAAACATCCCGCTCGATAGGCTTCAATCACTGGATAGGCTGTTAGAGGTTGACCCGTCGATCGGCCAGACGCGCTTTCATTGGCTGCGCTCGGCGCCAGAAGCGCCGGCTGCGTCGAACCTCGTCGGGCTGACCGAGCGGATAACTTTTCTACGGCGGCTGGAGATCGATTCGGAACTGCAGGCGTGCGTATCATCTGGACGGTGGGACCAGATGATCCGGGAGGGCAACGCAACGCCAGCCTGGCTTGCCAACGACTTCAACACCAGCCGTCGCCACGCTCTGATCGTGGCTCAAGTCATCAAGCTTGGCCAGAAGCTCACGGACGATGCTGTGACGATGTTCATCAAACTGATGGGCAAGTTGTTCTCGCAAGCCAACAATCGGAAGAAGCAGCGGCAGATGGACTGCAGAGCGAACACCGCCAAAGCGCTGCGCATGTTTCTGGATACGATCACCGCCCTACAGTCTGCCAACGACCATGGTCGGAATGCGTTAGATGTTCTCGACCAAAGGGTCGGCTGGGACCGGCTGCTTCGGATGAAGCCTGAGCTCGAGTCGATGGTCGACGACAACGAGGCGCCATCGCTGATCGTAGCGGCCGAGCAATATGCGACCGTCCACAAATATGCTGGTGCGTTCCTTCTAGCCTTCACGTTCCGCTCAGCGCGTCGCCACGATCCACTTCTAGCGGCAGTTGCGCTGCTGAAACGGCTTTATGCCGAGATGCGGCGGACACTCCCGGATCGCGTGCCGCTCACTCACCTCAGCCAAACTGATCGACGGCTTATCTTCGAACAAGGAAAACCCGATCGCCGTCTGTACGAAATCGCGACGCTCGCTGCTTTACGAGACCGGCTTAGATCTGCGGAGATCTGGGTCGCTGGCAGCCGATCTTTCCGGCCCATCGATGAGCATCTGATGCCGCGGTCGACATTCATCACGATGAAGGACGAAGATCGTCTCGGTTTGGGGGTCCAGAGCGACGGCGCGCAGTGGCTTGCCGAAGCGCGTCAGATGCTCGACTTCAACCTGACGCGTTTGGCGCACAGAGCACGATCCGGAAAGCTCGAGGGCGTTCGTCTCGAGGCAGGAACCTTGATTGTCACGCCAACCGCCAGCGAAGTCCCCCCGGCCGCCGAGGAACTGAATGCCGAGGTCAGCGACATGTATCCGTTGGTGGAGGTTCCCGACTTGCTAAGGGAGGTGCATGAATGGACCGGGTTTGCAGATTCATTCACGCATGTTCGCACCGGCGACGTCCCGAAAAATGTCTCTGCCATGCTGGCGGGAGTCCTGGCCGATGCTACGAACCTCGGCCCAAAGCGAATGGCGGGCGCATCCAAGGGGATCAGCGCTCATCAGATTGGTTGGATGCGCGCATTCCATGCTCGATCGGAGACTTACCGCGCGGCGCAAGCGTGCATCACCGAGTCCCACACCCAGCATCCGCATTCCCGCCTTTGGGGCAATGGCACAACGTCATCGTCCGATGGCCAATTCTTCCGTGCGAGCGATCGTGCTGCAAAGCGCGGTGACATCAACTTGCATTACGGCAGCGTGCCAGGATCGAAATTCTATAGCCATCTGTCAGATCAGTACGGCTACTTCAGTATTTTGCCCATCAGTCCAACCGAAAGCGAGGCGGTCTATGTGCTCGATGGGCTCTTCGATCAGGACACGGTCCTCGACATCCAAGAACACTTTACCGACACGGGCGGTGCCAGTGATCATATCTTCGGGCTGTTCGCCCTGATCGGAAAGCGGTTCTCACCGCGACTACGCAATCTCAAAGACCGGAAGTTCCATACGTTTGAAAAGAGCGGCGCATATCCGGCGCTGTCGAACCATATCGGGACGCCGATTAATGCCAATCTGATCCTCGATCATTGGGACGACCTGCTCCATCTCGCGGCGTCGATCACGACACGGTCCGTGGTGCCGTCTACGATCCTCAAGAAACTGTCCGCGTCTTCAAGGCAGAGCCATCTCGCGAGGGCGCTCCGCGAACTCGGCCGTATCGAAAGGTCGCTCTGAACCGCACCGGCTTTGCCGGAGACCGTTTGGTTTAAGTTATGCGGCCAATGCTGGTGCGTCCAGCATGGCGTAGTATCGTTCCTCGGCCTCTGCAGGCGGAATGTTTCCAATGGGCTCCAGTAGACGCCGGTTGTTGAACCAATCGACCCATTCCAGCGTGGCGAACTCCATAGCTTCGAAGTTGCGCCATGGTCCTCGGCGATGGATGACCTCAGCCTTGTAAAGGCCGTTGATCGTTTCGGCGAGAGCGTTGTCGTAGCTATCGCCGACGCTTCCGACGGAAGGTTCGATACCTGCCTCTGCCAACCGTTCGGAATACTTGATCGACACGTATTGCACGCCCCTGTCGGAGTGGTGGATGAGCCCGCCGCGATGGACGGGCCGCCGATCATGAAGTGCCTGGTCGAGAGCATCGAGGACGAAACCCGCTTGCGCCGTCCGGCTTGCCCGCCAGCCTACGATACGCCGGGCGAAGGCATCGATCACGAAGGCCACGTAGACGAAGCCCTGCCAGGTCGCGACATAGGTGAAATCGGAGAGCCACAGCATGTTCGGTGCGGGAGCACGGAACTGCCGGTTCACGCGGTCGAGCGGGCATGGAGCGGCCTTGTCCGGCACGGTGGTTTTGACGGGCTTGCCGCGAATGATGCCTTGAAGACCCATCATTCTCATGAGCCGAGCGACGGTGCAGCGGGCGATGTCGTGACCCTCTCGCTGCAACTGTCGCCAGACCTTCCGCACGCCATAGACCTGGAAGTTCTCGTTGAACACCCGGCGTATCTCGACCTTCATCGCCATGTCGCGACGGGCGCGGGCCGACAGGCGGTCCACGTCCGTGCGCTTGGCAACGACCTCATAGTAGGTGGACGGGGCAATCGGCAGCAGCCTGCAGATCGGCTCGACCCCGAGCACCGTGCGGTGTTCGTCGATGAAGGAAATCATCGCTTCAGTGGGCGGTCGAGTATCTGTCTTGGTCAAGGGCGGTCAGGCAGCCAATCCCGGCTTTCGCGCAGCAAGGTGTTTGCAAGAATGATGATGCGCCGCATGATGGCGGTAATGGCAACTTTCTTGGCTTTTCCGACCTTAAGTAGCTGCTGATACTTGTCGTGAAGGTCCCGGTTGAAGCGGATGGCGACAAGTGCGGGCATGTAGATCGCGCGCCGAATTGATGACCGCCCCCGGCGATCCGCTCTTTGCCTTGCCACTTTCCAGATTGCTGCGTCATTGGCGCAAGTCCTGCTAAAGCAGTGATCTTCTTGCCGTCGAGGTACCCAAGCTCTGGCATGTCGATCAGCATGGTGGTCGCGGTCAGTCGACCGATCCCCGGGATGGTCATCAAACGGCGGATGCGCTCTTCAAGGGTACCCCGCTGCTTGGCGATCTGGGCGATGACCTCGTCAAGCGCTTGAATATCGGCACTGATATCTTCAATGCGGCGACCAAGTTGCTCTCGTACGAGCGGGTTCAGCGCAGTAGCAAGCCGCGTCTTTGCGGTTACCTGATCTTTGACCAAAGCGCGGCGGGCAGTCAGCAACTCTCTGAGATCATGAACATCTTCGCCCTCGACGACTTGAGGCGTCAGGTCAAGCACAACGCCCATGCGCGCCAACATTTTGGCGTCGACACTATCAGTCTTTGCCAGTCGCCCGATGGCCTGCGCAAAACGCCGCGCCTGCTTTGGATTGACTTTTATGAAGGGGAGCTCTGCCAGGCTGAGATGTCGCTCAAGTCCCCGGTGATAGGCACCGGTTGCTTCGAAGACGATGAGAACGTCTTCCTCTTTTGCCAGCCAGTCGCACAATTGCCCAAAACCTTCGGGCGTATTGGGTAAGCAGCACGCCTCCGTCCGGGAGTGCCAGAATGCGTCAAGACGGTCTTTCGACACGTCAATACCAATGGTATCCTTAGCCATCTTTTCTTCCTACCTATGCTTGTCGTTCGGGCCCGCAGCCCACGTATCTGTTCAGGTCGTTAGAAAAGACGGGGGCTCGTCAAACTCGACCGCGGTCCTGCAAGACCAAGCTCCGCACGACGCCACCCCCGCCGCTGCCCCGCAATTTGCGGTGCTGGGCAGCGGCTCCTTTTTGCATCAAGAGCCAAGAATTCCATAAGACAAGCTCCGCCTGGGCAAAATATGCCGAGGCTTTGCGCAAAATCTCGTTCGCCTGACGAAGCTCCCGGTTCTCCCGCTCCAGTGCCTTCATCTTCTCGGCCACGTCGCTCGGCAGGCCAGCCCGCTTGCCGCTGTCGACCTCGGCCTTCTTCACCCATTCATGGAGGGTATGCGCCGAGCAGCCGATCTTGGCCGCTATCGATGATACCGCTGCCCAGCGGGAGGGATGTTCGGCTTCATGCTCCGTCACCATACGCACGGCACGGGCGCGGACTTCAGGGGAGAATTTGTTCGTCGTCTTGCTTGTCATAGACCCTACTTCTCACGAGTTGGGGTCTCCGGTAAATCCGGTGCGGTTCACTCTTTATGATCGAATGGTACTCAAGTCCGGCACTACGGCGGAGATGCCAAGCCGGTCTAAACAAGGGCGAGGCCGCCCATAAGCTGAAACGCGCTGTGTTCTTCCACGAGCGGGGCGAAATCCGCGACCGGTCGTTCGAGAGCCAGGCGTTCCGCGCCTCTGGTCTTAACCTCGTCGTCAGTGCGATCGTCCACTGGAATACAGTCTACCTCGACCGTGCAATCACACAGCTGAAGCGAGCGGGTCGAGATATTCCTGATACTCTGTCGAAGCACATCTCGCCGCTCAGCTGGGAACATATCAACCTTACCGGCATCTACACCTGGGATGCTGAACATCAAATGCCGAACGGATTTCGATCGCTGCGTCTGCCAGCCGGGCTACGGCGGGTCGCATAAGTTCTCTTTCCGTTCGCCCTTAGCGTACGATTTCGCACTCCTCTTGTTCTGGCCCCAAATCCATTTCATTTTGCATAAGCTTTAAGCTGTCACCCGGTCGCTCGCCTGCTATTCAAGCAAAAATCGAACAGATGGAGATTGAGATTTGGCGCATTTGGACGAGAAGCTTGAACCGATCCTGGCTGAAGTGCTGCAGCGTAATGCCGGCGAACTGGAATTTCATCAGGCAGTCCGTGAAGTTCTTGAAAGCCTAGGTCGCGTCATCGCGAAACACCCCAATTATGCCGATAATGCTCTCATCGAGCGCATTTGCGAGCCCGAACGCCAGATCATCTTTCGTGTGCCCTGGGTCGATGACACGGGTCAAGTACAGATCAACCGCGGCTTCCGCGTGCAGTTCAACTCTGCCCTTGGCCCCTATAAAGGGGGCATTCGTTTCCACCCTTCCGTGAATGTGGGCATCGTCAAATTCCTTGGCTTTGAACAAACTTTCAAGAACGCATTGACGGGTATGCCGATCGGCGGCGGCAAGGGCGGGTCGGATTTCAATCCGCGAGGTCGCTCGGACAGCGAAATCATGCGGTTTTGCCAGTCCTTCATGACTGAACTGCATCGCCATATCGGCGAGTATACGGATGTGCCCGCCGGCGACATCGGCGTCGGCGGTCGGGAGATCGGCTATATGTTTGGCCAGTACAAGCGCCTCACCAACCGTTACGAAGCGGGAGTATTAACCGGCAAGGCGTTGTTCCATGGCGGCTCAAAAGCGCGGAGGGAAGCGACGGGATATGGTGCGACCTATTTTGTCGAGCGGATGCTTTCGACGAAAGGCCACAACTTCGAAGGCAAACGCGTGGTGGTCTCGGGCTCCGGCAACGTTGCCATCTATACAATGGAAAAGGTCATCGAATTCGGGGGCAAGATTGTCGCATGCTCGGATTCCAGCGGCTACGTCATGGATGAAAACGGAATCGATCTCGACCTCGTAAAAGAGATCAAGGAAGAGCGCCGCGGTCGAATATCAGAATATGTTGGTATAAAGACCGCTGGCAGCCGTTTCGTCGAGGGAGGTTCCATCTGGAACGTGGCTTGCGATGTCGCAATGCCGTCCGCGACCCAGAATGAATTGACCGGACGTGATGCCAAGGCACTCATCCGGAACAAGGTCATTGCGGTCGGCGAAGGCGCCAACATGCCAACCACGCCGGAAGCGGTGCGACTTTTTCAGGAAGCAGGTGTATTGTTTGCCCCGGGCAAGCTGCCAATGCAGGTGGCGTCGCAACGTCGGCGTTGGAAATGCAGCAAAATGCGTCACGGGATAGCTGGACTTTCGAGCAGACAGAAAATCGCCTAGCGACGATCATGCACAATATCCATGATACATGCGCTACGACGGCCGAAGAATACGGCGCGCCCGGCGACTATGTCCTCGGCGCCAACATTGGCGGCTTTGTGTAGAAAAGTAGGGACCTTCGAGACATCCTTGTTTTTGACTTTCGATCACAAGGATAATCGCGATGATGACATTCCGACGGGAAGTTTCACATAAGATGCGCGTTCTTCAACACGCCGAGCGCCACGGTGATGTTTCGCAAACATGCCGCTATTTCGGTATCGGCAGAGCCAGCTTCTATCGGTGGAAATCGGCTTTCGAGCGCTATGGCGAAGCCGGGCTGGAGAACAGATCCTGCGCACCCAAAAATCCAGCCAACCAGAAGCCTGCAGAAGTCATCGAGAAAGTCTTGCATTTGCGCACCAGATATCATCTCGGTCCGATGCGCATTTCTTGGTATATGAGCAGGTACCATGCCGTCACCATCTCCGATGCCTGCATCTATCGAATCCTGAAACGAAATGGCCTCAGTCGGCTTCCCGGCGGTACGCGTGTTAGGAAAATCCATACTCAGAGATACGAGCAGCGGGTGCCGGGGCATCAGATACAGGTCGACGTGAAATTCCTTAAATTCGAAGACGTTAGCGGTAAGATCGTCAAGCGTTTCCAATACACGGCAATCGACGATGCCACCCGCATCCGAGCCTTGAAGGTCTATGATCGCCACACCCAGGCCAACGCTATAGACTTCATCGACACCGTAGTCGCCAAATTCCCGTTCCGCATTCGCGAAATTCGAACCGATAATGGGCACGAGTTTCAGGCCAAGTTCCACTGGCACGTCGAAGACCAGGGCATTCGGCACGCCTATATCAAACCAGCGTCTCCTCAACTAAACGGGAAAGTCGAACGGTCACACCGTACCGATGATCAAGAGTTCTATCAGCTTTTGTCCTATACAGATGACATCGACCTCATTCAAAAACTCAGCGAGTGGGAGAGGTTCTACAATCTTGCAAGGCCGCATGGCGCTTTCAATGGAAAGGCACCTTACGAAATCCTCCGAGAACGCTTATAATCCAGATAAGGATGTCTCATCGCCCTTCAGAAGATTACAGGCGGCTTTGTTCGGGTGGCCGAGGCGATGGACGCGCTCGGTATCATCTGACGACAGAGTGGTGACACCTGCCGACGTTGATGCCGCGCCGACAGGTTCGACTTTTACAATCCACCGGTGCAGAGACCTCCTATGGCAACGCTTTTGATCCACACCTTTAGAGAGCCTCCGCGATCGAAAAACGGCTCCCGGCCCGAACGCAGGTAAATCCTGGTTTGCGCTCGGGGGACCAGGATCATGTAGTTCCCTAAACGATAGCGGTGGCTGACGCCTCTCGCTAAATCTTCCGGCTTTAATATCTTGACCATGAAAACCACAGCACCCCGCGGTATGCGGGTGACGCTTCCGCGCGCGCTATCCAAACTTGGCCACTGTTCGCGAACGCAGGCCGAACGGTTGATTGCCGAGGGCCGGGTGGCGCTTAATGGCCGTCGTGCCATGGATCCCTCGGTGTGGGTGGATCTGATGTCGGATCAAATGGCAGTGGACGGACAAACTGTTTCGGAACCGGCCAAGCTTTACATCATGATGAACAAACCTCGCGGTGTGATTACCACGCGAGATGATCCCGCCGGCCGTGCGACGGTATTCGACTGCCTCAAGCTTCAGGGCACGCCATTCGTTTCACCCGTAGGCCGGCTGGACAAGGCGAGCGAGGGCTTGCTGTTGTCTACCAATGACACGGTGCTCGCCCAGCGGCTTCTCGATCCTGCTACAAATGTTTCCAAAATCTACCACGTACAAGTTGGGGGCGAAATTGGCGCATCGGTGCTGCAACAGATGATCACTGGCATTCCCAGCGACGGCGAACTGCTCCGAGCCACCTCCGTCGGCCTTTTGCGTCGCGGCAGCAAGAACGCCTGGATCGAGGTCGAACTGCGCGAGGGTCGATATCGGCAAATCCGCAGAATGCTGGAAGGTGTTGGACTGGACTGTCTGCGACTGGTCAGGATAGCGGTCGACACGCTGCTATTGGGTGATTTACAAAAAGGAGACAGCAGGCCTCTCACCTCCTCCGAAATCGCCTCACTGCGCAAGCGCGTAGCATCGAATAATCGATTTGGCATGTCACATCATGACGCCAAGCCGGTGTTTGCCGCTAACTTAATATCCGGCAACTCGAATTTTGACTGAAGATGATCCAGGCGCTGCGAGTTCTGGAAACGTGACGGTTGATGTAACTGCACAGGAAAAGCAATCGGCGTCTATTCTCGGAGCCTGAACGAGAACGGGAAATTTGCCGAAAAAAGCACCGTTTCGCCGATGAAATCGCCATGCTGTCCGCAATGCCTACCGTGGTGGCATTAT
The DNA here is from genome assembly GCF_027956525.1 of Agrobacterium sp. ST15.13.013. Taxonomy (NCBI): domain Bacteria; kingdom Pseudomonadati; phylum Pseudomonadota; class Alphaproteobacteria; order Hyphomicrobiales; family Rhizobiaceae; genus Agrobacterium; species Agrobacterium sp. ST15.13.013. The sequence continues at coordinate 9,183 of NZ_JAQKGP010000014.1, read as the reverse complement.
TTGCAGGACTTTAGGATGGCATGAGGTTTGCAGGGGGATGGAAACTTTTGAATCTCTCGGCGGCACCAACCATGTTCCAACCTTTGATGGCTTGTTTCCTACTGAGTGCCGCTACCGGCTTGAGCCTGCGGCGGTTTCTCCTGCCGTACTTTCCCGGCGGCGACGCTGCAGAAAAACGAGCACCGGTGACAATGGTGGCAAGTGCTATCTTTTTGGCAGCGGTTGCTTTCACGGTCTCGGACCAGAAACTCTGGGCAATACCGATCGTTCTGACCTTCAGCCTCTGGCTTGCGTTGGTATTCGACGACTCCAAGCCCGCCACGACGATCGCCATCTCGGTCGTCAGCTTCGCGATGTATCTTTGCCTCCGGTCAATCCATTGATCCTCAGCGCTCCGCATTCATCGATAGGCGTGCGTCTTGGTCTCTCTCGACACGCTTCGACGCCATTTCGAGCGCTTCGAAATCGCTGTGGTCAAAGGTTAATTCGCCGCTGTCTGATGAGGCCCTTTTGGAAGCGACCGCGCGACGGCACTCAAAAGGTCAGTCTGGGAAATCAGCCCGATAATGTGGCTTTGCTCATCGACGACGATCACCGCATGTGTTTTGCCGTCCGTCAGGATGGGAAGCAGGCTCAGGGCCCGATCGGCAGCCGAAGCGGTCGTTGGCGGAGAGATCAGTTCCTTCAAGAGACCTTCTCCCATCGCCAATTCTCTCAAACCCACAGTACCGAGCAGTTGTCCGTTTCGATCCTTGACCGGCAATGTTCGGATATTGTGCTTGAGAAGCAGCTCCCGCGCCTGTTCGACGTCGGCATCGATTTCGGCCACAACGACGTCGCGCGACATGATGTCCGCACATTTGATCCCGTCATTGGAGCGGGCGACAGCCTCGTACTCCACACGGCGAAGCAATACTCCAAGGTCAGTGCGGTCGATGTCGAATGTCTCGTGCAGCGCCTCAAGGGCGGCGTCAATATCCTCGTCACGAAACCCCACTCGCTCGGCTGGTGGAAGGTCTGCAGTCAGATGTCCGTTCACCGTAGGCGAGGCGACATGCGGATAGTTATGCTTGGATAGTTTGTGGAACAGCAGGCCCACTGCGACAAGGATGCAGGAATTCAGAGCAACTGGAATGAACGGAAACAGCAGGCCCCAGCTTGCGACCGCAGGTCCACCAAGGACGGCTGTCAGGGCTGCCGCCCCGCCAGGCGGATGGAGACACCGGGTAAAGGACATCGCCGCGATCGCCAGTGAGACGCCCACACCAGTAGCTATGATCGGGTCGCTGATCAGGCTGGCGGCAAGCACCCCCATGAAGGCCGAAATCGTATTGCCACCGATGATCGACCACGGCTGGGCGAGCGGGCTTGCCGGAACGGCAAACAGCAGCACAGCCGAGGCGCCCATCGGCGCGACAATCAACGGTAAATGTGCCCCCTTTCCGAGCAGGTAGCTGGAAATCAGGCCTGTCAGCGCGATTGCCGCCAGAGCGCCAAGGCATGCAAGCAGCCGATCGCGCAACGTTGCGCCGGCAAGAATGGGTCGAAACAGCCATAGTGACAGAAGCGCACGCTTCTGGGCCGCTCCTTTGGGGTCGGAAGGGGACATGGGAAAACCTGACGAAAGACTGTGTTGGTGGGTTCAGGAAAGAGAAAGGGAGAGCGGAGGCGTTGACGTCAGAAGCATATTCTCAAATCCGCGAAGCGGATCAGACCTCCGATCATTCCGGGAAATGAGGAGTGTGTCGACCGCACCAAGGGAATGCACAACGATATCGGCAGCCCAGTGCATGCCATCAAGGACAGAGCGCGGTATGACACCCACTGCGTTGCCCGCAACAACGTGGGCGAGAATGGAGTGATAGGAGGTCAATTCCACGGTTGGAACGTCGGCTCCCAACTTCAGCCAATGCTCGGCAATACGGCGATAGGTACAACCCGGTTCAAGAGCTGCAAGAGTGGTCGGCCGAATGTCGGCGGCGTCGCGGAGCGGAGGATGGTTGGAAGGCAGGATCAGAAGCAACTCTTCCTGAAAGACCTTGGTCGCGTGAAGCGGATGCTGCTCACGCCCAAGCATCCCTGCCCATTCTTTCTGATCAGGCAGTTGGGCGATGAGAGCGCAATCGAGTTCGTCGGCAATCACCGCCTTTGCCAATTCCTGCGTTGCGCCAAGAGTCAAACGCAATGACACCTGTGGCCAGGCCTCATTAAAGGCTGCAAGCACCGGCGGCAGGCGGCTTGCCGCGGTGCTTTCCATCGTGCCCACCCGCAATGCCTCCCCCTGGTTTTCTTTCCTGAGCGCAAGACGAGCCTCAGTGGCAAGAGCAACCATTTTTTTCGCGTAGCCCAAGAAAATTTGGCCTTCCCGGGTCAGGGTCATCTTCTTTCCCTCCCGGCTGAACAGCAAGGCGCCAACTTGCTCCTCAAGAAGCTGGATACGTGTTGTTATATTCGAGGGTGCCCGACCAAGCTGCTTCGCCGCGCGCGTCACGCTCGTCTCGTCGGCGACGATCAGAAAAATATGCAAAGAAGTCGGATCCAAAAAAGTCTCCACTGAAGAATGGTATTGCCTTATTATTCTCCATGAGCGAACATCACGCAAGCCGAAGGTGATCGCCTGAAGCCAGCAGATAGAAAAGAAATGTCAGATGAGCGACGAGAATCAGAATGACAATCCTGATGGCTTCTCTTCTCCGGCCTGTTTTATGCACGAAGTCGATCCTGCCTATATGGGATTGGAGGGCACGGGTGAAACAGTCAAAGAATGGCGCAAAGGTGAGCGGCGCCGTCTGATCGATCATCGTGCCAGCCTCAATGCGGACGATCGCGAGCAGAGATCCTTGCTTATCCGGCAAAATCTCGATCGACTTTTGCCTGAAGTCACCGGGCGAACCATCAGTCTCTACTGGCCATTTCTTGGAGAACCCGACCTTCGCGGCTGGTTGACAGCGGCGTCAGCCCAAGGCGCCACATGCCTGTTGCCGGTGGTGTCTGAAAAGAGCAAGCCTCTCACGTTCCGAACCTGGCGGATTGGCGAAAAATTGACGCGCGGTGTCCTGAATATCCCTGTTCCGCTGCACGGTGATGAACGCCAACCGGATATCGTCATTGCCCCGGTTGTCGGGTTTGACGCGCAATGTTACCGGCTCGGGTTCGGAGGTGGGTATTTTGATCGAACGCTCGCTGTGCTTCATCCAAAGCCCGTCGTGATCGGCGTCGGGTTTGACTTCCAGGAAATTGAGACGATCCGTCCTCAAGGTCATGACATTCCCATGGATGCGGTCGTCACCGATACAGACATCCGGTTTCGTCAAGGTTGTGATGCTCTTTTTGCATGGAAATTTGAGGCCTAGGCGATGGGTTCGCTGAGCGTCACCTCCCTCATTCCAATGTGTCTAACAGCGGCCATTGCGCTCAGTTGGAACCCGTTTCTGATCCTATACAGAAACAATGCCCTTGCTGTGCAGGCCCCTGTCATGACGACCATCGCTGCCAGCCTGGCTCTGACGGCAGTGACCTTCGCCTATTCCAACCTGGGAGCAATTGCCGGGAGCCTCGTATTTGCGACCGGCCTGATGCTCTCGATACCGTTGCGGGACCATCTACGAGATGAGATCAGCATTGCCCTCTCAGCCGTGTGTCTTTTCGTTTGTTTTTCCATGCCGAATGGCATTCAAGCATAGGAGCGAACAATGCTTATGGACAGCAGGCCATCAAGAAGAAATTGGTTGCACTGGTAAGCCTGGTACCCGGTCTTGCCGGCGAACGATACACTATGTTGGCTGGAGATCGTGTTCCGGCGAAAGGCGGCCACCGGTAGGTGGGAGTATAGATCAACGCGGTCTGATCGAGAACGGCTTTTGGCTCAAGCTTGCATTCCTGTCTCTCCTGGTGCGTGAGAAAAAATCAGCCTGACGATCTCCAAGCCAGGCATTTATCCGATCTTATCGATTCCAGGAGTACGCCGGCAAAATGGCAAGAGCTCGGCGACCGAGGCGCGAGCAGCCGCGAAATTCTTTTCCAGTTATGACTGCCGGTTAGGATCATCCAGCGCTGGATTGTAAAATAACGAAACTGTCAGGCTTCGGGCGATACGCTGCGCCGTCGCCATGAACCATGCCTTGGCTTCCTCATTCGTGACGACGTCGTCCAGCGTTGTGGCAAACAGTTCCAGCCATTTCGGAAAGAGATCTGGCGTCAGATTAGCCACGCCCAGATGGGCCTGAACAGGTTTCCCTCCATAGGAGCCATCGTGGAACGCGACCGCTAACCAGAAGCCTTTCATTTTCAGGGTGTGCTCCGACCAGCGTCCCGAAAGCCGTGCGTCGAAAACGGGACCGAGCTCCGGATGCTCCAGCACACGCGCGTAAAACGTATCGACCAAGGTGCTGATCAAGGCGCGATCAATGCCGAGAGCCTGCATTTCCACATCGGCCCGATTGCGGATTGCGGCGTTGTGAGCGGCCCGTGCTTGCAATTCATTTTCCATTCAACCACCAAAGCGCTGCGTTGTTTGCAGCATATGCCTGCTCCCTGTCATCGACAAACGCAGCGCAGATTTCCTTTTGAAGATGGCAGTCATTGACGCGGTGACCGTTTCGACGATCTACCCTTAAGGAACGTCAACTCCTCGTGCTGAACCTCATTTTCGATATCCAAGATTGCGCGCCATTGACGATTGCCGAAGCGTAGCGACAGTCGCTTTGTCCCTGCATGCTCATCCGAACCTATCTCCACAGAGCTCGCGACAAGACCACGCTGGATGTAGCTGCGGAATTCCGATTGCGACACCCCAAACCGGGAAGCGATCTCGCTCGAATCCAGGGTGAAATCTCCGTTTGGGCTGCACTCGACAAACAAATTCGTGTCCTCAAAAAGCGCCAGTGGCGCAACAAAAAATCTCCAGGAGAGAACGATTGCTTATTGTCATTCCTATATCAAGAATTAATATCGGCCATTCGGAGATTTGTAGTAGTTGGCCTCTCGCGAACACAGTCAGCTTCCAAATTAGGCAAACAGAAATCACGGACCCATTCGTGGCACCGACATCATGAATAATACGGATCGGAAAGTCGCAGATGACAGATATCAGAACGATCGCAGCCTCGAACGGCATTGCTGACGACACCACTTTCGGTGCTGTGACGCCTCCCATCTACCTATCCAGCAACTTCGCGTTCCAAAAATTCGAACACGCCCAGGCGTACGAATATTCCCGCACCTCCAACCCGACACGGGACCTGCTCGCCGATACGCTGGCCAAGCTTGAAGGCGGAGCAGGAGCCGTCGTGACTTCGTCGGGGATGGCGGCTGTGAATCTCATCCTCAGCCTTTTGAAACCCGGCGATCGCGTCATTGCGCCTCACGACTGTTACGGCGGAACATACCGACTGCTCCGGGCTCTGTGCGACCGGGGCCATTTCGAGATAGAGTTCGTCGACCAGCAGGACACGACCATGTTTGATGCAGCCCTGCAACGGCGTGCTTCACTGGTGATGGTTGAAACTCCAAGCAATCCGCTCATGCGGGTGGTCGATATCAAAGCTATTGCGCAGCGCGCCAAGTCCGCCAACGCCCGTCTTGTCGTTGACAACACCTTCCTGTCGCCTGCGCTACAACAGCCCATTGCGCTGGGAGCCGATTTCGTTGTTCACTCGACAACAAAGTATCTGAATGGTCACTCCGACGTCGTTGGCGGCGCGGTTATAGCCGCCAACTCCCGCGATGTAGAAGAACTTAAAGACTGGGCGAACCTCATCGGCGTCACAGGATCGCCCTTTGATTCCTACCTGACACTACGCGGCATCAGAACCCTCTTCCCGCGGATCGAACAACAGCAAAAGACCGCCGCTGCCGTGGCAGAATTCCTTGATCGACGGCCTGAGGTCCGTGTGGTCCACTACCCAAGCTTGGCTACCCATCCAGGCAGAGAACTTGCACTGCGCCAGCAAAAAGGTTTCGGTGCCATGCTGAGTTTTGAACTGGAGGGAGGCTTGGAGGCGGTGCGCAGCTTCGTCACTGCATTAAGAGTCTTCACTCTCGCCGAGTCGCTCGGCGGCGTGGAAAGTCTGATCGCCCATCCAACGACCATGACCCACGCCGGAATGGGTGAGGAAGCCCGTCTGGCTGCAGGGATCAATGACAGCCTGCTGCGGGTTTCGATTGGCCTGGAAGCAGAGCAGGACCTAATATCCGATCTTGCGTGCAGTCTGGCCGCCACAGGGACCAGCTCTCGGAAACAAACCTGAATTTGAAAAGTAATTGTCGGCGCTTCTGACAATCAGAAAGTGGCGTTGGCGACAGATCGAATTTCCACCTCAACGGCATTCTGCCACGTGCTGCCCCATCCCAAATTATGGTCGGCGCAACGTTGGGTTTCCGCACCACGCCCGTTGGGACCTCATTTAAAGTCGTTTTGCAGACGCTGAAGGATCGTTATGAGTTCAGGGGCCATATCGCGCACTTCCTTGAGATGAGCTGCACTTAACCGCAGCAGCACCGCGTCGGCCTTTTCAGTTAACTCCAATGTCTGTCGTCGCTTGTCCGTGGGGTCGGACTTTCGGGTCACCAGACCGGCGGCGCTCAGGCGACCTACAAGCTCAGTTGCCGAGTGCGGCGCAATCAGTAGCCGGCTCGCCAGCACTCCAATCGTCATAGGGTCATCTAAAGTATGTCCCTTGATTACAAGCAATGCCTGGTGCTGCTGGCCTGGGAGGCCTTCATCCTGGGCAGCGCATGTGCTGAAATTCATAAACTTTCGCAGTGTGAAACGCAGGTTGGCGAGTGCCTCATAGTCACTATCGCTCAGGGTATCTTTATTCACTTCTCACCATCTCTCCGTTTCGTTGAACTCATCCGGCACCCTCTATGCCGTCCCATGATCTGCTCTAGTCCGTCTCGGGTAAAGGCTCGGACACCAATGGCTCCCGGCGACAAGGTTTCCCATTCTTTTTTAGTCATGACGACGAAAATCCCAGCTCGACAAAATCATTGATTTATATCGTATCACGATATATTTGCGCATCGATGACATAATGTAACCGCGCTGAAGTGCAGCCGGGGCCGGAGAATTCGCGTTGATAAATCCTGAAACAAGACCGCCGCATCGCCAACATGATTTCACCGGTGGGCTTGCCCGGCGGGAAGCCGGTGACTTCACAACGGACAAGCGCGTTCTTCTGTTGATCGGCATGGCGATCATCGTCGGTACAGGAGGAGCGTTGGCTGCGTGGGTACTCGTCAATCTGATAGCACTTGTGACAAACATCGTCTGGTTCGGGCACTTCAGCACCGAGCCATCATCCCTGGCAAATGCCCCCCGATCTCTCTGGATGGTGGCAACGCCTGTGGTCGGTGGGCTGATCATCGGTTTGATGGCGCGCTTTGGTTCCGAGAAAATCCGCGGTCACGGTATTCCCGAAGCGATCGAGGCCATCCTGATCGGAGGCAGCCGCATGTCGCCCAAGGTTGCGGTGTTAAAGCCGCTCTCCTCAGCGATTTCGATCGGAACTGGCGGACCGTTCGGCGCTGAGGGCCCAATCATCATGACGGGTGGCGCTATCGGTTCTTTATTTGCCCAATTCTTCCATATGAGTGCGGCTGAACGTAAAACGCTGCTGGTCGCTGGTGCCGCAGCGGGCATGACGGCAATTTTCGGCTCGCCTATTACGGCGGTGATGCTCGCAGTCGAATTGCTGTTGTTCGAATGGAAACCGCGAAGCTTCATTCCGGTGGCAGTGGCGGCATGCGTGTCGATCTGCTGGCGGCCATTCCTTTTTGATCAAGGTCCGCTCTTTCCGACCAATTTCCAGGTCCATCTTCCTTGGTGGGGTATAATCCTGTGTGCGGCGATGGGCATCATATCAGGCCTTCAGTCCGGCGTCCTGACGACTCTGCTCTATAAAATCGAAGATGCCTTCGAACGGCTCCCGATTCATTGGATGTGGTGGCCAGCCCTCGGGGGCTTGATTGTCGGACTAGGGGGCCTGATCGAACCACGCGCGCTCGGCGTCGGTTACGACATAATCTCGGATTTGCTCTCAAGCCACATCATCGCGAAGGCAGTCCTTGCGATCCTTCTCGTCAAGGCTGGCATATGGCTTGTCGCGTTGTCGTCGGGAACCTCTGGCGGCGTGCTTGCTCCCCTCCTCATTCTCGGAGGTACGTTGGGCTGGCTCGTCGGTCTTTTTTTCCCCGGGGACCCCGGGTTTTGGGCGCTCCTCGGCATGGCTGCGATGATGGGTGGGACAATGCGGGCGCCTTTGACTGGAACGTTCTTCGCCGTCGAGATCACGGGCGACATCAGCACTCTTGTGCCTCTGCTTGCAGCTACTGTTACCGCATATGCGGTGACAGTACTATTGCTGCGCCGCTCGATTCTGACCGAAAAGATCGCACGTCGTGGCCAGCACATCACGCGCGAATATGGGATCGACCCCTTTGAATTCACCCGCGCTGCTGACATCATGGTTCGTAAGGTCGATACCTTGCCTGCCTCCATGACCATCAGAGCAGCCTGCGACTTCCTGTCCTCCGGCGAGAAGACGCATCGGATCTATCCGGTCGTTGAAGCTGATGGCGCATTGGTCGGCGTCGTGTCTCGTGCCGACGCACTTCGCTGGCAGGGAGACGAGGAGCTTGCGGATCAAACTCTGGCAGACCGGGTTTCCGACGGGTCAATTCCAGTGGGCCACACCGATGATACGGTTGCCTTCATCGCAGACCTTATGCTCGCCGCGGAAACTGGTCGTATTCCGATCGTCGATCGGGCTTCTGGCGAGCTAGTGGGCCTGATCGCGCGTAAAGATCTGTTGCGTCTGAGAAGCGCGCTTCAATCCTCGGAACTGGAGCGCCGTCCTTATTTTGGATCCGTGCCGCAAGCGCAGGATCCCACTTAGGATGCTGGTCGGTGTTGAAATCTTGACTGACTGGAGATTTCTCGATGCGCTCGGAAGCAAGTAAGCTCACATCCGGCCGTGACGAAGGCATGACTCTATCGACGAGCATCTCTTTGCTGCTTGCTCGGCTCTCCGGGAGAGGAAATGTGTTGGTTTCCACGCAGAACTGAGCCGGTTAGGCGCATAAGGGGGTGCGGACGAAAACTTGGACCACCAAGGAGGTAGTTCATGTATTCCTACGCAGACAGACTTCGAGCGGTTGAGCTCTATATCCGGCTTGGCAAGC
>NZ_JAQKGP010000125.1:0-374 GCF_027956525.1 Agrobacterium sp. ST15.13.013 | reverse complement strand
TTCGACAGCCGGGGCCGCACTGTCGATTTTTATCTCTCCTCCCGTCGTAACAGCAAAGCTGCATACCGGTTTCTGGGTAAAATCCTCAACCACTTGAAGAAGTGGCAGATCCCGCGATTCATCAACACGGATACAGCGCCCGCCTATGGTCGCGCGCTTGCTCTGCTCAAACGCGAAGGCCGGTGCCCGTCTGACGTTGAACACCGACAGATTAAGTACCGGAACAACGTGATTGAATGCGATCATGGCAAACTGAAACGGATAATCGGCGCCACGCTGGGATTTAAATCCATGAAGACGGCTTACGCCACCATCAAAGGTATTGAGGTGATGCGTGCACTACGCAAAGGCCAGGCCTCAGCATTTTATTATGG
>NZ_JAQKGP010000124.1:0-376 GCF_027956525.1 Agrobacterium sp. ST15.13.013 | reverse complement strand
GCCATACATACTGCCACACGCGGGAGCGTAGGCTATGCGAGGCTTCTGCACCCTGATCTCGGTATCCTTCGATCCAGGTGGTGTACTTCGTTTCTACAGTAGCCTGGTTGAGGTCAGTGTCCGAAGGCACGTACTCAGCAGTATCACCCTGCACAATTGAGCCATCAGGCAGCGTGAAGAACCCGTTCAGCTTCACGTCCATCCCACGGTAAGGCAGGCTGGTTTCGGCTTTGAACACATACTTCTTACCGGTCTCAATGACTCGCGGCCCTGTCACGTAAGGACGGGGGGCCTTCACTGCTCGGAAGTCAACTGCCGTTTTCGCAACTTCATAGGCATAGCCGTCATCAGCCGGTGCAGTGGCAGAGCGCACACG
>NZ_JAQKGP010000123.1:0-376 GCF_027956525.1 Agrobacterium sp. ST15.13.013 | reverse complement strand
ACTGGCCTGGTCCGCGTTCGCTCGCCACTACTTGCGGAGTCTCGGTTGATGTCCTTTCCTGCAGGTACTTAGATGTTTCAGTTCCCTGCGTTCGCTTCTAACACCCTATGTATTCAGGTGCAGATACCTCATTGCGATATCTAGAAACCTCTTTCGCTGAACCCTCAAACCCGGCATCGCCGGGTTTTCTTTTGTCTTCACGCTGTCGCGGCCAAAGGCCGCTGCGCTCCAGACGGGGCGGCCAAACGTGGCCGACGCGCTACCGCGCTGTATGGCCGCCAAACTCAAGATCGAGCAAGGCACCAGTACAGGCCGATAGGCCGTCGGCGGGCGTCCGCCGCGCCATCGCAGCGCCAGCACTTCCAAAGGAAGTGCG
>NZ_JAQKGP010000122.1:0-377 GCF_027956525.1 Agrobacterium sp. ST15.13.013 | reverse complement strand
CGCCTTTCGGCCTCGCCTTAGGGGTCGACTCACCCTGCCCCGATTAACGTTGGACAGGAACCCTTGGCCTTCCGGCGGGCGGGCTTTTCACCCGCTTTATCGTTACTTATGTCAGCATTCGCACTTCTGATACCTCCAGCATGCCTCACAGCACACCTTCGCAGGCTTACAGAACGCTCCCCTACCCAACAACACATAGTGTCGCTGCCGCAGCTTCGGTGCATGGTTTAGCCCCGTTACATCTTCCGCGCAGGCCGACTCGACCAGTGAGCTATTACGCTTTCTTTAAATGATGGCTGCTTCTAAGCCAACATCCTGGCTGTCTGTGCCTTCCCACATCGTTTCCCACTTAACCATGACTTTGGGACCTTAGCTGG
>NZ_JAQKGP010000121.1:0-377 GCF_027956525.1 Agrobacterium sp. ST15.13.013 | reverse complement strand
TCCAGTCGGCGTTACCGCTGAGGGCGATTTGCCCCTGGCGGGTGTTCACCGTCCCCTGCAGGGTCGAGCGCGTGCCGTTGAAGTTCATCGCCAGCTGGCTCGGCTGCATATCAAACGGCATAAAGTTGCCGTCGATATCCACCCCGCTCAGCTGCATCTGGCCGAACAGCTGCGGACTTTTCACATTGCCGCCCAGACGCAGACGGGCGTTGAGCCTTCCCTCTGCCTTTTCACCACGAGCGAAAATCGGGTTGATCATCGCCAGCGAGAAGTTGCTGATATTGACATTGCCGCCGAGATTACGCCGCCCCTGCGGGTCGGTAACCTGCACCTGCCCATCCAGTTGACCATTGTTGGTCAGGCGGATAAGCCAGCCA
>NZ_JAQKGP010000120.1:0-341 GCF_027956525.1 Agrobacterium sp. ST15.13.013 | reverse complement strand
TTTCGCGCTTTTCATAACGCACGCCGGTAAACAGCACCACCTTTGCGGGGCCGATCACCCTGGCTGCAATGCCGGCGGGACGCAGGCTTCGTCGTGCGTCGCCAATTGGAATAATGTCTGCCATGCTTCTCTCCTCTTCGGGAGTCAATGTTGCCTATGGGAACCGCGCAAGCCTCGTCTTGCGTCGGGAATTTCATCACCATCACATTGCGCATAATCCAGCCCACAGGCTGGTTTTCGCATGTCCCTAAAACCGCAGAAGGTTTTAGCGCGGGACTATGCGGACATTCAGGCATTTCGCCGCCATTTTGGCTTTTATTTCGAACGTCAGAATAACATGG
>NZ_JAQKGP010000119.1:0-379 GCF_027956525.1 Agrobacterium sp. ST15.13.013 | reverse complement strand
CCCTCGATCCACATGAAGTCTGGAAGGGATACAACACTACGAAAAACCATGCAGCATTTGTCACTAAAACACTGGTCAACAAAGACGGTGATATTCAGCGCCGAATCATGGCCATGTTTTCAAATTGAGCCAGCGGCAGGCGGACAATCAGGGGCTACGTGTTAACGTTCTGACCATGATTGTCTATCCTGCATTGCTCTTTTGCCGCCTCAAAATCCCTTGCGTGTTTTTGCTCCCCGATCTCCAGAACGACCGAGCCGCCACGGTTCCGGCAGCTCCTTGAGCGCAACCGGAAACCGTCTGGGGAGAACCCCAGACCCCCATCGCTGTAACACCGACGGTCTACGACCACCTACCAACCGAGTGACTGCCTGTACCG
>NZ_JAQKGP010000118.1:0-381 GCF_027956525.1 Agrobacterium sp. ST15.13.013 | reverse complement strand
CAGGTATGAGCGCTGTATTACAAGCTAATCGTTCAGATGATATGCGTGTCATTTTTACTACCTATAGCGCGCAAATAAAGATAGAGGTTTCACCGGTCGCCCGGGGAACATTATATCTACCACAGGAGCGAGAAGTGGTGGGGGCGGTAGAGGACGTTTTTGGCTATGCCAGCCTTCCAGTGGTTTCGTTGCCTGACCTCTACGGTGGAAAATTATGCGCGGCGCTGGATCGCCAGCATCCCAGAGATTTTTATGACGTGAAATTACTTCTTGATGCGCAGGAGCTTGACCGTCCCATTTTCAATGGGTTTATCGCGTATTTACTGAGCCATAATCGGCCTCTGGCTGAAGTGCTGAATCCTCGCTGGAAAGATATTGCTG
>NZ_JAQKGP010000117.1:0-381 GCF_027956525.1 Agrobacterium sp. ST15.13.013 | reverse complement strand
TGCCGTTCCGGGTTCTGGTCGAAGGTGCTGACCCTGATATACCCAATGCGCTGTCCAGTCATGGAATTCCCTGCAAAATGTCAGGGAAGACTCTATGACCTTCAACGAGATATGTCAATAAATTCAAAATTCAATCCTATCCTGACGCAATTTACACATGGCATCTGACATCAGGTTAGGGTATGCCTCAACCTGACGGCGGCGAATCACAAGCGTCCGGTTTGACGCTGGTTTCGGTCGCAGTGCTGGCCCGCGCCTGGAAGCGCTGATAGCACTCCAGCCCGCAGAAATGCTCCACGTACTCGGCCCCTTCCGGCGTGAAGGCGGCATCGAGCGGGATTTCCTTGCAGCACACGCAGCAACTGGTGCTCGGTTCATTGG
>NZ_JAQKGP010000013.1:0-161855 GCF_027956525.1 Agrobacterium sp. ST15.13.013 | reverse complement strand
GCCCAGCCCGCCCACAGATAGCGGCCCATCCAGCCAAGACTTTCGAGAATGCGGTTCATGCCTGCTACACCAGATAAAACCCGTCATTCGGCCGCCGGCCGCCGATGATTGCCGGGTCGGCCCTGGCAAGCTCATCGTAAAACGCCTCGAGATCGGCGCGCGCAGCGCTCGCCTTAAGGGCGCATAGATGACTTGTCGGGAAGGAGGCGGCGATGATTTCCGGCGGGAAACCCAAGGCATCGGCGGCCGCAGCGGCCGCCGCCTTCGGATTGGCCATGGCGCTGGCAAGCGCCGCCTCCATGGCGTCCTGCAAAGCCGCGATGCCGGCCCTGCCGAGTTTTTGCTGGACCAGCGATGTCAAGGCGAGGCCAGCCTGCGGAATTTCAGCCTTGCCGGCCACCTTCGCCCATTCCCGCTGAATATCGATGGTGCGATGGACAGTCATGAAAAAAGACTTCGCCTTGATGAGCACGGCGGTCGCGGCCGGCTCGCTCAGCAGGGCGGCATCCACCCTTCCCGTCAGCAGCAATTGCACGGCTTCCGGCGGCGAGGCGGCATATTCCAGCCTGATGTCACCGGGCTTCAGGCCGTTTTCGGCAACAAGGCGGCGCAGCACGAAATCGGGCATGTCGTTCTTGAACGGCAAAGCGAGGGTCTTGCCGGAAAGGCTTTGCAGGGAGTTCAGCGTCACGTCTTTCGAAACGATATAGAGCAGGCCCGTGGTCAGCACGTTCAACAGCCCTAGGCCGAGACCGCGATTATGGAGATTGGCGATGCCATAGCTCGGCATCACCACCGCTCCCATGGAGCCGGAGGCGACGGCGGCGCGCATTTCATCCGGCGTTTTCCAGGCTTTGAAGACTGCTCCGGGTGCGGCATCCTTCAGGAACCCGCCCTTTACCGCATGGGCCAGCACGGCGGAGGGCGCGGCCGGAGGGCCATAAAAGGTGAGCGGCGCTTCCGCCTTCGCAACATGCGGTGCGGCAAGTGTCGCGACCGCGAGCCCGGAAAAGGCGGAAAGAGCCTGACGGCGGGTGAGATGGGCCATGGTCCTGATCCTTTCGCGCCGGAAGCGCCCTGATGCGCGTGACGCCCGCTCAGACCGTTTTCCGGTCCCGGCGCGTCACCACCCCGGAAATGACATTTTGCAAGCGCCCGCTCTTTGCGCAGGATCAAACAGAGCCGAAAACAGGGATTATTCACCCTTCTTGAGTGAGAGCGCGTCACGCAGGAGCCGCGAGCCCTCCTGAGCGGCGGCGGCGATATCGAGAAACATGAGGCTTGCGGTTTCAACCACACCTTCATCCACCGTGTCGTCTTCGGCGAAATCGCAGAGCATCTCGGTCAGGAGCGCGATCTTGCGCCGCTCCTCGCGGGCGGCGGCCAGAAGCTTGACGATATTGCGCTGGCGCTCGAAATCCTCGAGTTCGCGCAGCGCCTCGTGCACCCTGTCGCGGCAGCTGCAATCAAGCGCGCTCTGCAAGACAATGTCGCGCACCAGATGGATTGCCGCCGCGATATCCGCTCCGCCCGGTGCCGCTGCGGACAGCGTTTGCTCACTTTGCCCGTTCGTCGTCATGCATTCACCCCATGCGCCGTGTTGCGGGCACGGGCGATCCAGGCCGCACCTTCCTGCCCGTGGTGAAAACCGTTGGAAAAGGGCACGTCCGGATAGATTTGCCCGAGACGTGCAAGACCGTCCTCCGCCTCCCGCCTGCCGGCCAGAACATCGTCATGGATTTGCGCCACCGCGACCATGTCGCAGTCCTGCGGCGACAGCCGGAAGCGGGTGATGCCGGCAGAGGCCAGATCCCGCAATTCGCCAAGCAGCGACTGGCAGGTATGCGACACCGTCTGCACGCCATTCAGCGCCAGAAACGACTGCCGGTCGAGCGTGCGTACCGGTAATCCATCCGGATCGTCCCCGCAGAGGAACTGGCAATTATCCTTGATATTGCCCTTGGCGCGGGCATGGGCGCAGCGCGCCGAAATGGCGAGGGGCAGGCGGCCGAAGGCGAAGATTTCGAAGTCCACATCGGGCGTCTGCGCCACGATGCGCTCCACCGAAGTCATCGGCAGTTCCGGCGGCAGGCATATGGCGCTCGCGCCGCGAGACGACAGCAACCGCGCGGTCGCGGCATTATAGACATTCACCATTGGCCCGACGACATGCGGGGTGCCGTGCAGCATGCCGAGCGCGGAAAGATCGTTCGCCTCGACCGGATAGGGACTGTCGGCGATCAGGCCGCGCAGGTGGCGGCTTTCCCGCTCCAGTGTCACCAGCGAAAGCGTCGAGAGGATCACCTGTTTTCCGGCACTCTCCAGCCGCTCGATGACCTCTGCCAGATGCGGCTCGGTGAAATGAAACCGTTTGGAGCAGACGGTTTCACCGAGATAAACATGGCTGACGGGCGCTTCATCGGCGATGCGGAAATAGAAATCACGCCATTTCTCGCCCTGCCAAAGATAGAGGACCGGGCCGAGCGCCAATGTGGTTTTTGTGGGTTTTGCCATCGCCGTCATCTCCAGCGTTTCTCATAAGCGCCGACGGTGGTGCGCTGGCCTTCGCTCAAGAGCCGTAGGCGGGAAAGCAACCTGCCGCGCTCCTCAGCACCGGCAGAAAGTGCCCGGTGCAGGGTGGAAACCACTTCCAACACATAGGCCTTGCCGCGCTGGCGGCCCTCGATCTTCAGTGCGCTGACGCCCGCCTCGCGCAAGGCATCGATCTGGTCCATCACATCAAGCGACACCGGATCCTCAAAGGCATAGGACCTGTCATCGGCGATCTCGAAACGGCCCTTGCACAGCGTAGGGTAACCCGCCGCCTCGCCGGCCGGAAAACGGTTGATGGTGTAATCGCCAAGTTCCGACACCAGCGCCTGCCCGTCCTGCCGGTAGCGGACGTGGCTTGCCGGCGAACAGACGCCGTTCATGTTGGGTGACTTGCCTGTGGCGTAAGACGAGAGCGAGCAGCGTCCCTCCGCCATGACGCAGAGACCGCCGAACACGAAGATTTCGATCTCACAGCGGATTTGCCGCGCCAGCCGGGCGATGTCGGGGATAGTCAGGGTGCGCGGCAGCACCACACGTTTCGCGCCGAAGGCATCGACGAGGAAATTCACCGCATCTGCATTGGAGGCGGAGGCCTGCACGGAGACGTGGATACGCTGCTGCGGATGATGTTCCGCCACATGCGCCATCAGACCGAAATCGGCAAGGATAAGCGCATCCGCCCCCGCCTTAACCGCATCGGCCGCGCCGCGATACCAGATATCCTCATTGCCAGCACGCATGAAGGTGTTGAGCGCCACGAAGGTCTGGACACGGCGCTTTTTCGCGTAAACGATGGCCTCGGCAAGTTCCTCGCGGGAAAAATTAAGGCCGGGGAAATTGCGGGCATTGGTTTCATCGCGAAACCCGCAATAGACCGCATCCGCCCCGGCATCCACGGCCTCGCGGAAGGCGGCGGGCGTTCCTGCAGGACAGATCAGTTCCATGCCTCACCTCCCCGTGTTTCGGATAGAACATGGCCGCGCAGGCGGTTCGCAAGGCCCGTTACCATTGGCGCGAAAGGCCCAGCAAATGCGCCGAGATCGCGCGGCAGATCGATGCCGCTGTCATCGAGCGCATTGCGCAGCGCCAGCATCGCCTCCATATCGCCGGTGACGCTGAGATCGCGCGAGAAGAACAGCGCATCGGCATCCTGCCGCCCCTCCATCAGCGCAAGCAGCATGAAAAGCGGCCCTTCCACCGACGCGTCCGTCTTGGGCAGGCGAGCCTTGCGGCTGGCGGTGATGGCGGGACCTGCCGGCTCGACCATGAAGGCGAAGGGGAGATCGACGGGCAGAAAGGCGTAGCGCTTGCCACGATGTTCACCGAGCCGGACGAACATATCCGGATGCCGCTTCATGATCTGCGCCAGCATCGCCGCCGTCGCTCGCTGCACCACGGCAATGGGCAGGAAATTCATGGGGCGGGCGATGGCGGTGGGAAAAGGTCTCATGAAAGGTCCTGTCGGCTCAGTTGCGGGCGGCAACCTAACCGCAGCGCGCGGGTGGCGGTTTGAGCGAACGCAAAGACAGGGAAATTTTCGGGTGCGCCTTCACAAAAGCCGCTATAAATCATTCACTTGCCAAGCCAAGGAGGCCACCCGTGTCCGATTTAAGGGTCAAACGGATTTACGAACCCACCAGCGACGATGACGGCGCGCGCATTCTGGTGGACCGGCTGTGGCCGCGCGGCATGAGCAAGGAAAATGCAAAGCTCTCCCTGTGGATGAAGGACATCGCGCCCAGCAACGAATTGCGCAAGAACTTCTCCCATATGCCGTCCCGCTTTGAGGAATTCACCCGGCATTATCATGAGGAGCTGGCCGCCAATCCCGATGCCGTGGCGCACATGACGGAGCTGATGGCGAAGGGCCGGGTCACGCTGCTTTATGCCGCCCACGATATCGAACACAACCACGCCCTGGTTCTTGCCGACTATCTTCGTTCGCACTGAAGCCGCATTTGCGGCAGCGCAAGGACATGCCGCATTGCCGCCTTCAAACAGGCGGCATGAGAGACGAAGAAACAGAAACGAGACCCATCCGCACCGCCGATCTGCGCGGTTTCATCCGGCTGCTGGAAGAACATGGGCAGCTGCGACGAATTCGCCAGCCGGTATCGCTGGTGCACGAAATCACCGAAATCCACCGCCGCGTGCTTGCCGGTGGCGGGCCGGCGCTGCTGTTCGAGCAACCCGTCGACCATGAGGGCAAGGTGCGGGCGATACCGCTGCTTGCCAATCTGTTCGGCACGCGACGGCGCATCGAATGGGGGCTGGGGCTTGAGACCGGCGGCCTGCCCGCACTTGGCCAAACGCTCGCCGAATTGCGCGAGCCAAGGCCGCCGAAATCCATGGCCGAAGCGTGGGGTAAGCTGCCTTTGCTGAAAGCCGCACTTTCCATGCGGACACGCAGCGTTCCCCGTGCGCCGGTGCAGGAGAAGGTGCTGACGGGTGATGCGGTCGATCTTGCCCGCCTGCCGGTGCAATGGTGCTGGCCGGGCGAGCCGGCCCCGCTCATCACCTGGCCGCTGGTCATCACCCGTTCGCCTGACGATCCCGACGATATCAATGTCGGCATCTATCGCATGCAGGTGTTGGGACCGGACAGGGTGATCATGCGCTGGCTGGCGCATCGCGGCGGCGCGCATCACCACCGCCTGTGGCAGGCGCGCGGGCTGGATATGCCCGTTACCGTCGCCATCGGTGCCGATCCCGCCACCATTCTTTCCGCCGTGATGCCGCTTCCCGACCATATCAGCGAGCTTGGCTTCTCCGGCCTGCTGCGCGGCTCGAAAAGCCGCATTGCCAGCGCCTTGACCGTGCCGATGCCGGTGCCGGCCAATGCCGAAATCGGGCTGGAAGGCACCGTTTCGGCAACGGAAACGGCACTCGAAGGCCCCTATGGCGACCATACCGGCTACTATAATTCGGTCGAATCCTTTCCGGTCATGACACTCTCGGCAATCACCATGCGCCGCGATCCGATCTATCTTTCCACCTATACCGGCCGGCCGCCGGATGAGCCTTCTGTTCTCGGCGAAGCCATGCTCGAGATTTTCCTGCCGCTCGTGAAAAAGCAGTTTACGGAAATCGTCGATCTGTGGATGCCGCCGGAGGCCTGTTCCTACCGCATCATGGTCGCCTCCATCGACAAGCGTTATCCCGGTCAGGCAAAGCGGGTGATGATGGGGCTCTGGTCGATGCTGCCGCAGTTCAGCTATGTGAAGCTCATCATTCTGGTCGATCCCGACATCAATGTGCGCAACTGGGCGGATGTCATCTGGGCGCTTTCGACCCGCTTCGACGCCTCGCGCGATGCAACGATCATCAACGATACGCCCATCGATTATCTCGACTTCGCCTCGCCGAAAGCCGGCCTTGGTGGCAAGATGGGTCTGGACGCCACCCGCAAGCTGCCGCCGGAAACGGAGCGCGAATGGGGCCGCGTGCTCTCCATGACACCTGACGTGATAGCGAAAGTCGACCTGATGTGGCGCGATCTCGGCCTAGGAGAACGGCCTTGACCCCGTGCCGCGTCGTGGTCGGCGTTACCGGCGCCTCGGGTGCCGGCATCGCGTTGCGTATTATCGAGCGCCTTGCCGGGATGAAAAGCGTCGAAATCCATCTCGTCCTGTCGCAATCCGCCAGACGCACCGTGCTGCATGAGGAAGGTGCTGAAGCCATGGGGCGCATGTTGTCGCTCGCCAGCGTCAATCATGCTGTCGATGATATCGGCGCAGCGATTGCCAGCGGCTCCTTCCCGACAACAGGCATGATCGTCGCCCCCTGCTCCATGCGCACACTTGCGGCCATTGCAACCGGGCTTTCGGACAATCTCCTTACCCGCGCCGCCGATGTGCATTTGAAAGAACGTCGGAAACTTGTGCTAATGACGCGCGAGACGCCGCTGCATCTCATCCATCTGCGCAATATGTGCGCGGTGACGGAGGCAGGTGCGATAGTCATGCCGCCGGTGCCGGCCTTTTATAACAAGCCGCAAAGCGTCGACGATATTGTCGACCAGCTCGCCGCCCGCGCCATCGACCAGCTAGGCATCGCTTCCGCGCCGCAGGCGCCGATATGGCAGCCGCATATGGTGAATACGTCGTGAGCCATCAAAGATAGGCCATCGGGTCAGCGCCAAAGAGCGCGGCATGGCCGCCGGCCAGCAGCCACCACACCGTCAACCCTGTCAGCGCTGCGGCTAACAGCATCGGCCCGTCCACGGCGAGGCGCGTTTTGCCGGAAAGCATTGCTGCGAAAGGGATCATTGCATTTTTAGCAGCCGCCGCGCTCCATGTATTACCCAGTCTTTTCCGCGCGCGTTTTTCGGTCATCGCCATCCCGCCAAGCGAAAACAGCGCAAAGCCGCCGAACAGGATGACGGAACGCAGGTCGCCATTCGGCACGACATGCCCCAACGACCAGAACAGAAGGCCGACGAGTACCGGGTGCCGCGTGATGCGCACGATTGCCCCCGGTATATCTCCCTGCCGCACGGAAATGGAAAGCGGATTGACGCTGAGGAGGCCGGCCAGCACGAAAAACAGGCCAATCGGCGCTGCCAGAAAGGTGACATGCGCCTGCCAGGGCGCGACGTCCCAGAGCGGAATATACTCGACCGACAGCGCGGCATAAAATACCCAGCCCAGCGTCAGAAGCGAGACGACGGAATAACTCCCGAAATAGGCGGGCCTGCCGATGGCCGCGATCAGCCGGCCGCGCACGGCAGGGACGGAGGGAATGGAATGCAGCGCCACGAAAAGCGAAAGAGCGGCGACAAGTTCAAGCATGCGACTGCCTTCTCACTGGTTCAGGAACAGCACCGAAGCAATGGCCACGGAGGCAAGCACGGCGGAAACCGCACCCATGCGCTGCAACACACCCATACGGTACAACAGCACCGCAAAGCCAATGATAATAGGGGTTGCGACAATCAGCCCGACCTGCGCGTCGTTCATGGGAAGCTCCATTTTCCAGAGTTGCGCTTTGTCATGACAATAGGACTTTGCACGCTCCCTTCTTTGACCGACCGCAAAGAAGCGGGGTTTGAGGGCGCCTAAGCGTGGCTTGCTGTTTTACAATTACGGACAAGGCAATGGCGATCAATACGGAAGAGGAAAGCAGAAACCTGCTTTTGTGGATTCTGGTCTGGAGCGAACTTGCCGCTTTCGGCGCGCTGACCGGCGCCTTCATCATTGCCTTCACCCTCAATCCCGAGGCCTTCGCCGCCGCGCGCCTACATCTGCAGCCACAACTTGCCGGCCTCAACACACTAATTTTACTGGCAAGCGGCTGGCAGGCGGCCGTCGCGGCAAGCCGCTACACCGCGCTGGCGGGCAAAAGACGGGCACTTGTGCTTGCCGGCCTGCTGGGCTTCGCTTTCGTCGGTGTAAAACTCTATGAATATTCCACCGAAATCGCCTTCGCCTCCGATCCCGCCTATGGCGCTTTCTTCGAGCTCTATTTTCTGCTCACCGGCTTCCACCTGCTGCATGTCGTCTTCGTGGCCGTGCTGCTGTTTCTCGTCGCAGTCTTCCCCAAAAACGAGAACGTCACGCTGGTGACGACGCTGTGGCATGTGATCGATCTCGTCTGGATCGTCATTTTTCCCGTTATTTATCTGGTTTGACATCATGATCCACCGCACCTCCCGCCAGCTTGCAAGAAGCTTCGCCATGCTCGCCATTCTTGTTCTTGCCGGTACGGCCGTCGTGACATCGTGGAAAGCGGCGCTTCTGCCGCCGGTCGCCGCCGCCTGCCTGATGCTGCTTTTCGCGCTCCTGAAATCCAGACGCGTCATCGACGATTTTCTGGGCTTTCGCGAAGAGCGTGGCCTGCTGCGCACAGCACTTCTGGCATGGCCGGCCATCTTTGCCGCCGCAGCCCTGTTGCGGGCGTTCCTGCAGGGCATTTTGTCGCTCTGAAAAGGCGGACCACACCACCTCTCCACTTGTTTGCCAAATGGCAAAGAACGCCGGCGGCCAGCGGCTAGAAAGGGGCGAGACCCGAAGCCTGCCGGCAAATTCCGGCAAGAGGGTTCGATCAAGCCAGTCCGCATAAGCGGTCTTCCGGATGGAAAGGACCATTGGCATGGCAGAACGCCTGACCAAAACAGGAGCGCGAAACGTCTTTTACGGCGGCTCCATCTTCTTCTTCGCCATATTCGTCGGGCTGACGGCCCATAGCCATTATTACATGCGCACCACCTCGACGGATGAAAGCACGCTGACGGAAAGCGTCGCGCGCGGCAAGCATGTGTGGGAGGAAAATTCCTGCATCAACTGTCACACGCTGCTCGGCGAAGGCGCCTATTTCGCGCCCGAACTCGGCAATGTCTGGAAACGCTATGGCGGCGTGGAAGATAAGGAAGCGGCGCGCGATTCCATCAAAGCGTGGATGGCCGCCCAGCCCACCGGCATCGAAGGCCGCCGCCAGATGCCGCAGTTCAATCTCACCGAACAGGAACTCGATGATCTCGTCGATTTCCTCGAATGGACGAGCCGGATCAAGACGCAGAACTGGCCGCCGAACGATGCGGGTTGAGGCTGACGGCAAGGAGATGACGAGATGAAATACCAGACGCAAAAAGTCGCCATGCTGTATTTTTACGGCGCAATCGGGCTGTTCGTGGCGCAGATCCTGTTCGGCGTCGTCGCCGCCACGATCTACGTTCTGCCCAATACGCTTTCCGAGCTTCTGCCCTTCAACATCGTGCGCATGATCCATACCAATGCACTGGTCGTGTGGCTGTTGATGGGCTTCATGGGCTCGACCTTCTATCTTCTGCCGGAAGAAACGGAAACGGAGCTTTACAGCCCGAAACTCGCCATCGCGCAGTTCTGGATCTTCCTGGTGGCCGCCGCCGTTGCCGTGGTCGGTTATATGTTCCGCATCCACGAAGGCCGCGAATTCCTCGAACAGCCCTTTGCGATCAAGGTCGGCATCGTGCTTGTCGTTTTGATGTTCCTGTTCAACATCACCATGACGGCGCTGAAGGGCCGCAAGACCACCGTCATCAATATCCTGCTCTTCGGTCTCTGGGGTCTGGCGATCTTCTTCCTCTTCGCCTTCTACAACCCCATGAACCTGGCGCTCGACAAGATGTACTGGTGGTACGTCATCCATCTGTGGGTGGAAGGCGTGTGGGAACTGATCATGGCCTCGATCCTCGCCTTCCTGATGATCAAGCTCAATGGCATCGACCGCGAAGTGGTGGAAAAATGGCTCTATGTCATCGTCGGCCTTGCCCTCTTCTCGGGCATTCTCGGCACCGGCCACCATTATTACTGGATCGGCGCGCCGGGTTACTGGCAGTGGATCGGTTCGCTGTTCTCGACGCTGGAAGTGGCCCCCTTCTTCACCATGGTCATCTTCACCTTCGTCATGACCTGGAAGGCCGGCCGCAAGCATGAGAACCGCGCAGCGCTTCTGTGGTCGATCGGCTGCTCGGTCATGGCCTTCTTCGGCGCCGGCGTCTGGGGTTTCCTGCACACGCTGTCTTCGGTGAACTATTACAGCCACGGCACGCAGCTCACCGCCGCCCACGGCCACCTCGCCTTCTTCGGCGCCTATGTGATGCTGAACCTTGCCATGATGGCCTATGCCATACCGGAAATGAAGAAACGCGCGCCGTATAATCAGTGGCTTTCGATGACGAGCTTCTGGGTGATGTGCACGGCCATGTCGGTCATGACCTTCGCGCTGACCTTTGCCGGCGTGGTGCAGATCCAGCTTCAGCGTGTCATGGGCGAAAGCTTCATGGATGTGCAGGACCAGCTGGCGATCTTCTACTGGATCCGCCTCGGCTCCGGTTTCGCAGTTCTCATTTCGGCAATCATGTTCATCTGGGCAGTTCTGGTGCCGGGCAAGCAGAAACAGGGCGACGTCGCCCGCCTCGTGCAGCCCGCCGAATGAGAAACGGACCGGCTCTCCTTTTCCCCCGGAGAGCCGGTGCTTACCATCAACCATGGAGATGACCATGAATACGATTTTCCGCCCCGCGCCGCAGCCTTTGCCGGACGCGCCGTTCTACACCCCGCTTGGCAATGAATGCACGCTGTTCGAAAGCGCCTGGGTGCGGCAATTGCCGCTGCTGCTGAAAGGTCCGACAGGTTGCGGCAAGACCCGTTTCGTCAGCCATATGGCAGCGAAACTCGGCCTGCCGCTTTCCACCGTTTCATGCCACGACGATCTAGCTGCCGCCGATCTGACCGGCCGTTACCTGCTGAAAGGCGGCGAAACCGTGTGGATGGACGGCCCGCTGACGCGATCCGTGCGCCAGGGCGGCATATGTTACCTCGACGAGATCGTCGAGGCGCGCAAGGATGTGGCTGTCGTGCTGCATCCGCTCACCGACGACCGCCGTATCCTGCCGCTGGAGCGCACCGGCGAGGTTCTGGAAGCGCCCTCCGGCTTCATGCTCGTCGTGTCCTATAATCCCGGCTATCAGAACCTTTTAAAGAGCCTGAAACCCAGCACCCGCCAGCGCTTCGTCGCCATTGAATTCGATTTTCTGCCGAAGGAGCAGGAGATTGCCGTCGTTTCGCATGAAAGCGGGCTGGATGCCCGCGATGTCGAGCCGCTCGTCGATCTCGCCCACCGGCTGCGCGGCCTGAAAGGCCACGATCTGGAAGAGGGCGTCTCCACCCGCCTGCTCGTTTATTGCGCCAGCCTCATCGATACCGGCCTTCCCGCCCGTCAGGCCGTGCGCGCGGCGATGATCGAACCGCTGACCGACGAGCCGGATGTGAAGGCCGCGCTGCATGAAGTCGCGGATGCGGTCATCCGATAAGGCACATTTATATCCATATCTGAATGCGCGGTATTACCCGCGCATTCCGGCTCGATGCCATGAGGATAAACCATGCTGGACTTTCTGGAACTGGAAGAAACCGTCGGCCGCGCCTGGCACAGGCTGATTGGCGAAACCGGCACATGGCTGCGCTTCCCGGATCATGCCGTGAAGCTGGAGGATATGCAGGCCGTGCTGGCCATATGTTTCCGCGGTTTTGGCGGTGAACATGCGGTGCAGATCGCCCCGGCCCGCGCCCGCACCTCCACACACCGGCTGAGGCTTCGCCAGCGCATGGGTCTCGGCGAAGAAAAGCTTGCCCAGCCCGGACGCGATCATGCCACGCTGATGCTGCCCCCGGTGCTCGATCTGTTTCCCGACCGGCGCCTCAACCGCGATCTTTATCTCTGGCTCGCCGCCACCATGGCGATGATGCCGCTTGAACCAGTCATGGCTGCCGATCCGCTGCGCAACGATCTCGCCCGGCTCGACCGCGCCGCAGAACTGGCAAAAGCCGTCATCCATGCCTTCCCCGGAATGAAGGCCCGTTATCGCCGGCTTTGCGCCGCCATGCTCGCGGTGCGGCAGAAGCGGCCGCTGCCGCAGGCGGAACAGCAGGTGGAACAACGGGTGCTTTCCATGCTCGCCGATGCGGCAGGGATCGAGGGCCATGCGCCACCCGCCGGCTTTCCGGCCAAGGCGCCGCCGCGCTACCTGCCGATGCTGCCGGTGCCGCTATGGCCGGACACGCTGCTGCGCGAAACTTCCGAGGCGCGGCAGGGCGAAGACCAGCCGGCGGCGAGCGCAGCACCACAGGGGGCGGAAGCGGCCCGTCATATCGCCGTGCGTGAAAAGGCGGAGAACCGGCAGACGGAACGCAGCCCCTTCATCCTGAACCGTTTCGAAAAAATCCTCGCCATGGCGGAGATGGTCAATGTCGATCGTCCCGGCGACGACAGCGACGATGCCGACGGCAGCGCAGCCGACGAGCTGGATGACATGACGCTGGGTGAAAGAAAGGGACGGCCCTCCGCCCGCTTCCGCTTCGATCTGGACCTGCCGCCCGAAGCACTGAACCATACCGCGCTAACGGCGGAACTGACCTATCCCGAATGGGATTATCGCAGCAGCAGCTATCTCGCCGATCATTGCCGGGTCATCGCCGGTCCGGCGAAAGACGCGGAGACGGCACCGGAACCCGACCCGGACACTAAAAGCCTCATCCGCCGGGTCTGGCGGCAATTCGAGGTGCTGAGACCGCGCCACGAGATGCTGCGCGCCCAGCTTGACGGCAACGATCTCGATCTTGACGCCGTGGTGCGCGCCAGAAGTGATATCGCCGCCGGCGGACAGGGCAGCGACCGCATCCATATGGCCAGCCGCCCGCAGGCGCATGATCTCGCCGTAACGATCCTCGTCGATGTGTCCTTGTCGACCGATGCCTGGTTCGACAATCGCCGGGTTCTCGATGTGGAGAAGGAAGCGCTGCTGGTGCTTGCGCACGGGCTTTCCGCCTGTGGTGACAGTCACTCCATCCTGACCTTCACCTCCCGCCGCCGTTCCTGGGTGCAGGTGGAAACGGTGAAGGATTTCGAGGAGCCAATGGGCCACGCTGTCGAACGTCGCATTGCGGCGCTGAAACCCGGTTTTTATACCCGCATCGGCCCCGCCATCCGCCATGCCAGCGCCAAGCTGCATGACAGGCCGGAGCGCCGCAAGCTGCTTCTGATGCTGACGGACGGGAAACCGAACGATGTCGACCACTATGAGGGCCGCTTCGCCATCGAGGACAGCCGCCGCGCGGTCTCCGAGGCGCGGCGCTCGGGCGTCAGCGTCTTCGGCGTAACGGTCGACAGCAAGGCGCAATCCTATATTCCGGCCATGTTCGGCCAGAACGGTTATGCCATCATCAACAGGATCGCCAAGCTGCCATCGGCGCTGCCGGCAATCTATCGCAGCCTTGCCGGCTGATTGTCGCGCAGACGGACCTGACGAATCTCAGGTTTGTTTGCGCGGCGACAATGTCTCCCAACGGCACGGCGGATAGGTTTTTCCAGTCCGCCGGCCGGCCGCACCGCCGGGCATCATTCCATCCGCGGCCGTGGAACCAGCCTATGTCCGAAGCCCAAACCGCAACCAATATCGATGTGCGCATCATTCCGCATCGCGAACGTCATCCGCGCATTTTCGGTGCGCTCGGCGCGTTGACCGAGGGTCAATCGCTGCAGATCACCAGCGATCACGATCCCCGTCCGCTGCTTTACCAGCTCGCCACAAATTTCCCCGGCCAGTTCGGCTGGGAATATCTCGAACAGGGTCCGGAAGTCTGGCGCCTCGATATCGGCCGGCTTGAAGAACAGGCCGAAGGTTCCGAGGATGATATGTCCGGCTGCGAATGCTGCTGCGGATCCGAACATTGACCCCTGCCCCGGCGATGTGGTGAAAAGACCTCTGGCGGACGGCCCTTGCCGCCGCCAGCCGACAGATGAGGTGATGCAATGACGGAAAGAATCAGGGAACTCGATGTCCGGCCGCTTTTGCTGAGCGGCGGCGAGCCCTTTCCGGCAATCATGGAAGCCCTGGCCGGACTTGCGCCGGGTGAGGCGCTGCGATTATACGCCACCTTCCGGCCCGTTCCGCTGTTCAAGGTGATGGCAGAGCGCGGTTTCGACCATCAGGTGAGGGAAATCGGCGGCGGTGACTGGGAAGTGCTGTTTACGCCGCAATCCACTGAAGCGGAGCAGATTTCTGTTTCACCGGCGACTGCGGGCAATGCCGAGGAGCCGCAGATATGGCCAGACCCGGTCATCTATCTCGATCTCAGCGACGAAACGGCCGAAGGTCAGGCAAACCGCACGCTTGCCGCACTTGACCGTCTTCCACCTGGCGCCGTGATCTTCGTGCTGATACCGCAGGAGCCGACTTTCCTTTACCCGGACCTTCTGGCCCGGGGCCATCAATGGGCCGGCAATTTCGACGAGGCGCGCACGGCTTTTCGCATCTTCATCCGCGCTGGCGCCGGCGCGCATTAAGCCGGATACAAAATCCCTCGATAACGAAACGCCCCGGAAATTGCTTCCGGGGCGGTTCGTTTTGGCGGTTTAGCAACGACTCGACTACGCTTTCAGCGGTTTGCGCTCACGCGTCAGGATCGGCCCATATTCAACGCAGAAGAGACCGAAACCCACGATCCAGAAGAGCGCCGAGCAAGCATAGAGATGCATCATCGCGCCGGGGAAGAACTCGGCTGCCGGTCTCAGCAGTGCGCAGGCGATCAGCGCCACGTAAGCGGCGATGGTGACCCTGCTGGCCGCGAGCTTGCGCCCGGTATGGCCAAGGCTCGCTCTCGTCATGACAGCAAGCATCATGCAGCCGATAACGCCTACGGTGAGTATGTGCAGGACCGAGCGCGTATCCATCACGTCAAGCGCCGCCAGCGCTATGGTGATGAAACCGGCGGGAATGAAGGCATAGGCGACATGCAGCACCACCAGCACCTGCTCCGGCCAGGTCGTCCAGCCGCGCCAGCGGATAAGACGCGCGGCGTGCATGAAAGCCGCCAGAAGCGCCGTTGGCACGGCCACGATGCTCTCGGGCTCTATTGTCCAGACGGCCAGCGCCGCGATTCCGGTGAGGATGGCTGCGGTGTCGAAACCGTTATAGGGCACGGGGAAATCCGTGCGGCCGAAACGGTTCAGCCAGTTGCGGGTAAAACTCGGCACGATGCGGCCGCCGACGATGATGACGAGCACGGTATAGGCAGAGACCGCAAGGCGGGTCGCGATCTGGCTCAGGTCGCCTTCGATCGCCGCCACATGGAACACGATGTTGGCGACGGAAAGCGCCAGCAGCCCGCCCAGCACCTTCAGATCTTTCCATTTGCGCCCGGCAATGACCTCGCGCGCGCAGATCGCCAGAAGCGCCGGCAGGAAAAGCCCGTCCACGGCTGCGGCGGTGACCACGCCCACCGTCTCCGACACAAGCAGGAAAAGCCGGCCGGCACACCAGAGCGCAAACAGCCACACCAAAGGTTTGCCCGACACCGGCAGTCGTCCCGTCCAGTTCGGCACCGCCGTCAAAAGAAAACCGGCCAGCACCGCCGAAGCGAAACCGAACAGCATCTCATGGGCATGCCAGTTCGGTGCGCCGTAATCCCCGCCAAGGTCGATGAAGCCGGAAAGGGCTGCGATCCACAACACCATCGCCACGATGGCCCAGAGGGCGCCACCGAGGAAAAACGGCCGGAAGCCGTAAGAAAAGATAACCGGGCCGGTGCGCGCCAGCCCTCTTGGAATGCCGCCCTTTGGCCGGCTGCGCCCTTGGGTGAGAACGGTTTCGCTGCCACTCATTATAATACTCCTTGCTTGGTCTTGACATATGTCTAGACCCAAGCCCGTCCGGCTTCTTTGCGAACAGGCAAAGAGGCGGCGCGACGCTTCCACGCCGGCCTTCAGCCGCCTGCCAAAATGTCGCAGGGCGCCGAAAGCGAAGTTTGCTCCATCTCAAATTGTATTTCCGCCCCTCCGCTACAAATGCTGTGACAGAGCGAAACATGCTCTGCCCCAAGAGGGATAGGAGAAGAATGATGACGGAAACCTTCCACATCACACGGCGTAATATTCTCGCAGGCGCAGCATTTGCAGGGGCTATAGCTCCCGTCATCATGCCCTCGGCAGCGAGCGCGGCAGAGGAAAAGAAGGCCACAGCCAAGCCATTGACGAGCGCGGAGATTGCAGCGCTGCCTCGCGTAAAAGTTGATCTCGTCAAACCGCCCTTCGTGCACGCCCACACGCAGAAAGCCGAAGATGGACCGAAGATCGTCGAGTTCACGCTCACGATCAAAGAGCAGAAGATGATCCTCGACGACAAGGGCACCGAGGTCCACGCCATGACCTTCAACGGTTCGGTTCCCGGGCCTCTGATGGTGGTGCATCAGGACGACTATGTCGAACTGACCCTCATCAACCCTGATACCAATGAGCTGCAGCACAATATCGACTTCCACTCGGCCACCGGCGCGCTCGGCGGCGGCGGGCTCACCATCGTCAACCCCGGTGAAAAGGCGATCCTGCGCTTCAAGGCCACCAAGGCTGGCGTCTTTGTCTATCACTGCGCACCTCCCGGCATGGTGCCCTGGCACGTCACCTCGGGCATGAATGGCGCGATCATGGTATTGCCGCGAGAGGGCCTGACGGACGGCCACGGCAAGAAACTTGTTTATGACAAGGTCTATTATGTCGGCGAGCAGGACTTCTACATCCCGCGCGACGAGAACGGCAATTTCAAGAAATATGAAAGCGCCGGCGACGCCATGGCCGACACGCTGGAGGTGATGCGCAAGCTGACGCCGAGCCACATCGTCTTCAACGGCGCAGTCGGCGCCCTGACCGGGGAACACGCCCTTCAGGCCGCCGTTGGCGAGAAGGTGCTGATCGTCCATTCGCAGGCGAACCGTGATAGCCGCCCGCACCTCATTGGTGGCCACGGCGATTATGTCTGGGCGACGGGCAAGTTCCGCAACCCACCGGATCTTGACCAGGAAACCTGGTTCATCCCCGGCGGCACAGCGGGCGCGGCCTTCTATACCTTTGAGCAGCCCGGCATCTACGCCTATGTCAACCACAACCTTATCGAAGCCTTCGAACTGGGCGCGGCCGCCCACTTCAAGGTGACGGGTGAGTGGAACAACAACCTGATGCAGGCGGTGCTTGCCCCATCGAGCATCTGACGCAAACCGGAGCGCGCCGCCAGCAGGTGCGGCGCGCTCCCCCTTCTGCTATGCGGCCTGAAAGCAGGCCCGAACTCTGGCGTCTTCTCGACGCAGGCAGGTTCCCATGGGCATTCCCGGCAACAGCCATTTCCCAAATGCCGTCTCGCTTCTTCTCCCGCTCTCGCTTGCCACACTGCTGGCAACGGCCATCGGTTTCCAGTCCGGGATCATCCGCAGCGGCGCTGATGACCGCGCCGCCATGACGGCGCCACAGGTCGTTACAGTGCCCGCCGGACATTTCACCTACCGGGCGGAGGGCGAATATTTCCGCAATGGTTATGCTGTCGATGGGCCGATGGTTGACGTAACGATGCGGCAAAATCTGACGATCATGAAATATCAGGTATCGAGCGCGGATTATGCGCGCTGCGTCGCAGACGGCGGCTGTCAACAGCCGGAACCCGGCTTTGCCGCTCCGGTCGGCGGCGCGATACCGGCAACCGGCATCAGCCAGGACGACGCCCGCGCCTATGCAAAGTGGCTGAGCGAGCGGACAGGCGAGGTCTGGCGCCTGCCGAGTGACGCTGAACTGGCCTTCGCCGCCGGGTCGCTTTTCCCAGATGAGACGCTCGGCGTGGCTGCGGACAGTGAAAACCCCGCTTTGCGCTGGCTGGCGGATTACGAGCGACAGACCAGCCGCAAGGCCTCGGGCAACCCCGTTCCGCAATCCTATGGCAGCTTCGGCGAAAACGAATATGGCCTTGCCGATTTCGGCGGCAATGTCTGGGAATGGACCTCGAGTTGCAGCCACCGCGTGACGCTCGGCAAGGATGGTGAGGCGATCGATAGCGTCGCTTCCTGCGGCATTCCGGTCGCTTCGGGAAAACACCGGGCGGCGATGAGCGCCTTCGTCAAAAACCCGAAAAGCGGCGGCTGCGCCGTTGGCGTACCGCCTGATAATCTCGGGTTCAGGCTCGTAAGAGACACACGCTGGTACGCGCCGCTTCTCGAAAAGCTTCGTGCCACTGCCCTGTTTTCTTGACAATCATCAATTAAAACAAGTGCTTGATTCATATCATTTGATCTTCTGCCGCCGGTGATAGTGCTGTATGCTGACAATACAGAAAAGGCCGGTCCCCGATTGCCAATGCATTCACCTGCGGGATCGTCCGATCACCGGAGAGGGTGCAAGTGAAGATTGACCGAAGCGTCATCCGGTCGCTGGCCTTGTTTGCCAAGATGGCCGACGATGAGCTGGACGGCCTGCTGACCCACGCCACGTCCCGGCTGGTGCCGCCGGGTGAAGCCATTTTCGAGCAGGGCCAGTCGGCAACGCATTTCTTCCTGCTCATACACGGCCGCCTGAAGGTGACGCAGGTGACGCATGACGGCCAGCAGATCATCGTGCGCGTGGTGCATCCCGGTGATCTCTTCGGTTTCGCAAGAGCACTGCAACGGTCCGATTATCCCGGCACCGCCACGACGGCTGCCGAAAGCGTCATCCTGTCATGGCAGACGGACCTCTGGCCGCAATTCGTCGAACAGAACCCACATCTTGCCGTCTCCACCATGCAGACAATCGGCCAGCGGCTCGAGGAAGCCCATACGCGCATCCGCGAAATGTCGACGCAGGAAGTGGAGCGCCGGGTGGCCCATGCCGTGCTGCGCCTTTCGCAGCAGGCAGGCCGCAAGGAGGAAGACGGCATCCGTATCGACTTCCCGATCTCGCGGCAGGATATCGCCGAGATGACCGGCACCACACTGCACACCGTTTCCCGCATCCTCAGCAGTTGGGAGAGTAAGGGGCTGGTGCAGGGCGGGCGGCAGAAGCTTCTGGTCTGCAATCTGCCGGGCCTCGCCCAGTTGGCGGAAGGCGAAGTGAGGCAAGTGTAGCGCGCAGGCGCCTGACCTTCGCCAGGAGCTTTGCTTCCACCACGTAGCCGCACTGTTTTCACTCAGCCGGCTTCGAAGCGACGCTTTCGACTTAGGCGATGAGATTGTCCAGATCTTCCGGCTTGCTGGTACCAGCCAGCGCCATCTTGTTGCCGGGTATTTTCTTTTTGGGAAATGGCCTGCCCCCACGAGGTGATCCGTTTGGAATGTTAGTGCATGCTCAGCCTGCTAGCCACTGTTGGTGTTGACGCCGGTCCATTTTGGCGAGACCAGACCGTTGCTTCGGGTTCCGGTGGCTTATAGCCCAGCGATGATTGTAGCCTCACGGTATTATAATGCTGTCTCCAGTTTCCGATGATGATTTTCGCCTCCTTGAGCGTGTAGAAGATCTCGCCGTTGAGCAGTTCATCACGGAGCTTCGAGTTAAGCTCTCACAGTAGCCGTTTTCCCACGGGCTACCTGGCATGATGTAGGCGGTCTTGGCACCCACCGCGCGATCCACTCCCGTAGCGCCCCTTGGCGATGAACTCCGGGCGTTGTCGGAACGAATATGGGTGGGAACGCCGTGTAGGATGAAGAGATCGGAAAGCACGTCGATGACATCGATGGCCTTCAGCTTTCTCTCGACCCTGATGGCGATACATTTTCGCGTGAACTCGTCGATCACGTTGAGCATGCGGATTTTCCTGCCGTTGTGCGTGCGATCCTCGACGAAGTCGTAGGACCAGACATGGTTGGGATATTCCGGCCGAAGCCGGATGCACGAACTGTCGTTCAACCACAGTCGCCCGCGTTTCGGTTGCTTGTGACGCACTCTCCCGTCGCCAGATGCGCTCGACGTTCACGATCCAGCCCGCCTGGTGCAGCATCGCCGTGATGCCGCGATAGCCATAGCGACCATACTGGAGGGCGAGCGCCGTGATGTCCGTAGTCAACCCCGCTTCATCATCCGGAGTCTTTGCGATCTTGCGCAGCGTGGAACGATGCTGACCCAAGACTCGGCACGCCCGTCTCTCGGACACCTCAGTTCATCGATCACATGGTTCACGCAAACGCGGTGACGGGCGGGCTCAGAAGTTTCCCTTGGCGGCCTCCAATAAAACCATCTTGTCCAAGGTGAGGTCGGAAACGGCGCGCCGGAGCCGGGCATTCTCCGCTTCCAGCTCCTTCAGGCGCTTTACCTGGTCGCCCTTCAAGCCGCCGTATTCGGAACGCCACCGGTAATATGTAACTTCTGTCACCCCTATCGACCGGATCGCCTCCGCCATCGATTTTCCCTGCGTATTCAGCACGTCAACCCGACGAAGCTTCGTGACGATCTCTTCTACCTTGTGTCTTTTCGCTACCATTTCGATGGCCTTCTGAGGCTCATAAGCCATACTTCATGAAGGCAGTCCAGATGCCGAAACACCTGTGGAGACATCCGCAAACGCCCTCAGATTCGTACAGCACATGCTCGATCACGGCGCTGTCGCCGTGAAGGGTGAAAGTGCGGGCGTCGCCCATGGCGCAAGGCGCTGGAAGCAGCTCTACGAGCAGTCGCGTGGCAAAGCGGCCGCCGATGACGGGATGGTGCTTGCCAAAACCTGTCGTCTGGCTTTCGCACGCCGCCCCATAGGAGACGATGCCGAAGGCATGACGAGCGTTAGGTTTCACCTGATCGGCTTGCCCGATGTGCAGGTGCGCTTCACCAAAAAAGATGGGGATCAGCCGTCCACCAACGCCGAACAGCTGAAGATAGCCGCCTTGATAGACGATATCGCCGAGCAAATGGCGCGTGAAGACGTTGAAGCCACCTTGAAGGGCCGTGGCGCCTCCCTCTCCGACGACACACAGTGTGAGGAAGACGAATATAAATTCAATCCTTTCGGCGTCGTGAGCGTTAACGACCTGAGACTTTAACGCCCCCCTGCTGTCTTATGGGGCGGGATCGCTCTCGCCGGCCACCAGAAGCATGGGCCAAACGCAATGGCGGGCCTGATCGGGATAAAACGGCGCGTAGGCCGGCATGGTCGATAACAGTGTCTGAGCCACCGTCACGCCGAGATCATGCAGGGACATGCGGAAACTGGTCAGCCGTGGTTCCAGAAACTGGCCGCGCGGGCCATCGCGGAAGCCGATGACGGCGAGATCGCGCCCCGGTTTCAGGCCCACTTCCGCAAGCCGGCGATAAAGACCGACCGCCAT
The DNA here is from genome assembly GCF_027956525.1 of Agrobacterium sp. ST15.13.013. Taxonomy (NCBI): domain Bacteria; kingdom Pseudomonadati; phylum Pseudomonadota; class Alphaproteobacteria; order Hyphomicrobiales; family Rhizobiaceae; genus Agrobacterium; species Agrobacterium sp. ST15.13.013. Next base: position 140,721 of record NZ_JAQKGP010000013.1, on the reverse strand, counting down.
CAGTTCGTAGATCAGCACGATCGCCGTTGGCCGGGGCCGCATCTGCAGCCATTCGCTGGCGGCGTGATAACCGCCCTGTTCGCTGGATTTCGCGCGGATGACCAGTGAGGAATCGTAAGCCATGCCATTGTCTTCCAGCGCGCGCCTGTATCCTTCCAGAAAAACATAACCGAGATTGATGTCGCTGTCGGGCACCGCCACCGCAATCGAACGATGCCCGGCAGCGGCAAGGCGGTCGACCGCGTTTTTCGCAACGCCCTCGAAATCGAGGTCGATCCAGGCGTGGGTGTCGCTGGAAGCGGTCCGACCGAGCGCCACGAAAGGCAGGCGGGTCTGCTTCAGGAAATCCACACGTTTGTCTATCCGCCGCGTCGCGGAAATGATCATCGCATCCACCATGCGGCGCGCCACCATGCGCTTTAGATATTCATCCGGATCCTCTTCCCCCGGGCAGGGCAGAACGATGAGATCGAGATTATGCCCGGAAAACACGCTTTGCAGACCGTCCGTCACGCCCAGGAAGAAGTTGTCGGAGTTCTCCACGGTCTGCGCGTCGCTGCCGGTCATGAGGCCGATGACATTGGTGGTTCCCTGCCTGAGGCTGCGGCCGGACTGGTTGGCGACATAACCCAGCTTTTCCGCCGCTTCGAGAACACGCCGCCGCGTTTCTTCGTTCACATCCGGCTTACCGTTCAGGGCACGGGAAACAGTGCCTATCGATATCTCCAGATAATCGGCAAGCTGACGAATTCCTTTCATTCATTCCCCTCCCAGGCCCGGCGCGCAGTCAACGCGTCCCTTAACGGTCTTGACATATCTAACACCATTGGCATAGTCTCGTAAACGTTTACGACGCTCTGCGCAAAGAGGAGTTTGCAAAAGAGCCCCGGGGAGATGAGATGACATTTAATGCCGTTTTATGCGGATGCGGAGCAATGGCCAAAGGCTGGTTACGCGCCATTCAATCCACGCCGGAAATCGCCGGCGCGATCAGGATCGCCGGTCTGGTCGACCTGAACGAGAACACAGCCCGCGCACTTGCCGAAGAATTCGCCCTCACGGATGCGGTCATCGGCACCGATCTTCGCCACGTTCTGGCTGAAACGAAAGCCGACATCCTTTTTGATATCGTCATCCCGCAGGCACGCTTTGCCGTGGTTGAAGCCGGTCTCGAGGCGGGGTGCCATGTGCTGAGCGAAAAGCCGCTTGCCGCCTCGATGGAGGAAGCCGCCACGCTGGTGGAACTGGCAAAAAATGCCGGCAGAATTCATGCCGTGGTGCAAAACCGGCGGTTTATTGCGGGTATCCGCCGGCTGCGCCGCGCGCTTGAAGACGGTATCATCGGTGACCTGACGGCCATCCATTGCGATTTTTTCCTTGGGCCCCATTTCGGCGGCTTCCGTGAAGAAATGAAGAACGTCCTGCTTCTCGACATGGCGATCCACACCTTCGATGCGGCCCGTTTCGTCGCCAATGAAAAACCCCTCTCCGTCTTTTGCGTGGAAAAGAACCCGGCCGGCTCATGGTATGCCCATGGGGCGAGCGCCAATGCCATTTTCGAGTTCTCAAATGATGTCGTCTTTACCTATCGTGGTTCCTGGTGCGCCGAAGGCGAGCGGACCAGCTGGGAAGCGCGCTGGCGGCTGATCGGCTCGAAGGGCATGATCCTCTGGGACGGTGAAGACAATTTCTCCGCCTCCGTGGCCGGTGACGAGCAGGGACTTTTGCGTGGATTTAAAACCGTAAACGTTTCCGATGCCGTTTCCGAGAAGGATACGCGTGGCCATGCCAGCGTCATTCTCTCGTTCCTTCATTCCATCCGCACGGGTGAGATGCCGGAAACAGCCTCCTTCGACAACATCAACAGCCTTGCCATGGTGATCGGCGCGATTGAAAGCGCCCGCCTCGGCCAGCGTGTTTCCATTGCAGCATAAGGACTGAAAGACGTGAGCAATCCGGCAACATCCATCCGCATCGGCACCATGGTCAGCGCCACCAAGGGACAGGCGGCCGAACGCATCGGCCAGATCGCCGATCTCGGCTTTGAAAGCTTCGAGCCGTTCTTCTGGCAGACCACCAACGGTCAGGACCTTGCCGAACTCGGCAAGCGCTGCCTTGACGCGATTGGCGACCGCGACATCACCATCAGTACGCTCGGCATGTTCGGCAATCCGCTGGAGGAGACGGACATTGACCTTGAGACACTGCAAGGCTGGAAAGACTGCATCGACAATGCTCACCATTTCGGCGCGACCTGCGTTGCAGGTTTCACCGGCAGGCTTCGTGGCAGGCCGCTGCCGGAAAGCCTGCCGCGGTACAAAGAAATCTGGAGCGAGCTTGCCAAGCGCGCCGCCGACGAGGGCGTGAAGATCGCCTTTGAAAACTGCGCCATGGACGGCAACTGGCAGACCGGTGACTGGAACATCGCGCACAATCCCGATGCCTGGGAGATGATGTTCAACGAAACGCCGGATGACAATATCGGCATCGAATGGGAACCCTGCCACCAGATGGTCTATCTCATCGATCCGCTGCCGCAGATCCGCAAATGGGCGGACAAGATTTTCCACGTTCACGGCAAGGACGCGACCATCCGCTGGGATGTCATTCGCGAGCACGGCATTTTCGGCAAGGAAAAATTCGTCTTCATGCGCACGCCGGGTTTCGGCGACAGCAACTGGACGGACATTATTTCCGAACTACGCCTCGCCGGCTGGTCCGGCTCCATCGACATCGAAGGCTGGCATGACCCCGTCTATCGCGACGCGCTGGAAATGACGGGACAGGTGCATGGCCTGAATTATCTGAAAAAATGCCGCGGCGGCGATTTCGTCGTCGACCCCACATAACGGAAGCCTTTTGGGAGAAGGTTTTTGAAAATTGCAGAGACGATAACCAAGAGGAGGAGATTATGGGTATCGCAAAATGCATGATGGCCGGCGCATTTTTGCTGGCGGGCGTGTCCGCCGGCGCTATTGCGGCGCAGGCAGAAGATGTGACGTTGACGCTGTGGTCGCTGGATCGCGATATCCAGCCGGCACCGAACCTCATCAAGGAGTTCAACGCGCTCAATAACGGCATCAAGATCGAATACCGGCAATTGCAGTTCGATGATGTGGTGAGCGAATCCATGCGCGCCTATTCCACCGGCAACGCGCCCGACATCATCGCCATCGACAACCCCAACCACGCCATGTTCGCCGCACGCGGGGCCTTTCTCGACGTGACGGACATGATTGCGAAGTCGGATGTCATCAAGACGGAGAATTATTTTCCGGGACCGCTGAAATCGGTGATGTGGGACGGCAAATATTTCGGCGTGCCCAAGGCCACGAACACGATTGCGCTTTATTACAACAAGGACCTGTTCAAGGCCGCTGGGCTGGACGCGGCAAAACCGCCGCAGACCTGGGATGAGCTGGTGGATGCTGCCCGCAAGCTGACCGACCCCTCGAAGAACATCTATGGTATCAGCTTCAGCGCCAAGGCGAATGAGGAAGGCACCTTCCAGTTCCTGCCCTGGGCGCAGATGGCAGGCGCGACCTACAAGAACATCAATACCGAGGGCGCCGTCAAAGCGCTGGAAACGTGGAAGCTGATGCTGGATGAAAAGCTGGCATCGCCCGATACGCTGACGCGCAGCCAGTGGGACTCCACCGCCACCTTCAACGCCGGCAACGCCGCCATGGTCATTTCCGGCCCTTGGGAAATCGACCGCATGCTGAAGGACGCCAAGTTCGACTGGGGTGTCGCTTTGCTGCCGGTGCCCACGCCCGACGCTCCGCGGTCTTCGGCCATGGGCGACTATAACTGGGCGATCTTCTCCAAGACGAAACATCCGGAAGAAGCCTTCAAGGCAATCGAGTTCTTCGCCTCAAAGGACAAGGACATGTTCAAGAACTTCGGCCAGTTGCCGGCGCGCTCGGATATCCCCGTTCCGCCGACCGGCAATGCGTTGAAGGATGAGGCGCTGAAGACCTTTGTGGAACAGCTGAAATATGCGCAGCCGCGCGGCCCCTCGCCCGAATGGCCGAAGATTTCCAAGGCTATTCAGGATGCCATTCAGGGCGCGCTTTCGGGTCAGATGACGCCGAAAGCCGCGCTCGACCAGGCCGCTGAAAAGATAAAGCTGGTCGAAGGCTGATCCGGGCGGGCGGCCGGCTTTCTCCGGCCTCCACCCAAGGGGTTCCTCCCGGTGGGGCTGCCTGCCGCGACAAGCGGCGGCGGCCCCGACTGGAGCTTGCGAGGATGTTTCATGAAAAAACTGTTTTCCAGCGTCAGTGACGGTCGCGGTTTCGATATCGTCCTTGTCGCCTTTCCTTTGGGCTTCCTGTTCGTCATGGCGGGGCTGCCGCTCATCTACAACATCGTCATGAGCTTTCAGGAAGTCGACATGTTCAGCCTGGGCACCTTCGTGCGCCCCTTCGTCGGCTTCAAGAATTATATCGACCTGTTCCGGCAACCGGAAACATTGCCGATCCTTTTCAACACGGTCACCTTTGTCGTGGCCTCGATTGCCGGGCAATTCGCCATCGGCTTCGGTCTGGCGCTGTTCTTCTGGGTCAATTTTCCCGGCGCAACCTGGATGCGCGGCCTTTTTCTCGTGTCCTGGGTCATGCCCGGCCTCGTGGTGGGCGCGATCTGGAACTGGATCCTCTCGGGCGATTTCGGCGTGTTGAATTTCTTCCTACGGGAAAGCGGCCTGATATCGGGCAATATCTTCTGGCGCTCCGATGCGAATTTTTCGCTCTGGGCCGTCGTCATCGCCAATATCTGGCTCGGCACTTCCTTCAACATGATCCTGCTTTCCGTCGGCCTCGCCTCCATTCCCGGCGACCTGTACGAGGCCGCGGAACTGGACGGCGCGAACGCCTGGCAGCGCTTCTACACCATCACCCTGCCGATGATGCGCTCCACCATCGGCGCCATCGTCTCGCTCGGGCTGATTTTCACGCTGCAGCAATTCGATCTTTTCGCCGCCATTACCGATGGCGGACCGAATAACAGCTCCAACGTGGCGCAATATTGGGCCTGGGATCTGTCCTTCCGGCAATATGATTTCGGCAAGGGCGCCACGATCTCCGTCATCATGATCGTGTTCGTCATGCTGGCTTCCATCGTTTATGTGCGTTCCACTCGGCATGAGGTGCGCGGATGAGCATCACGACCCGCAACCGCCTGATGCTGGCCATCGCCATCGTACTCGCCATCATCTACCTCTTCCCGCTTTACTGGATGTATTTGACCTCGCTCAAGAGCGGCTCGGAAATGTTCGCCAATCCGCCCTCCTTCTGGCCCAGCGATCCGCAATGGCAGACCTATGCCTATGTCTGGAACAGCCGCAATATGGGGCGCTACCTGTGGAATTCGGTGCTGATCGCCTCCAGCGCGGTGCTGCTGATCACCATTCTCGGTGTCGGCTGTGCCTATGTCCTGGCGCGGTATCGCAATGTCTGGGTGGATATCGGCCTGTTCCTCATCCTTATGCTGCAGGTTCTGCCGGCATCTTTGATGATCACGCCGATCTTCGTCGGTTTCTCGCAATTTGGGCTTCTGGATTATCCGCGCTTGTCGGTCATCCTCGCCATTGCGGCGAAAAGCATGCCCTTCTTCGTGGTGCTTGTGCGCGCCACCTTCATGGCAGTGCCGCAGGAGCTGGAAGAGGCGGCACTTGTGGATGGCAATTCCCGGGTTGGCGCGTTTTTCAACATCGTGCTGCCGCTTGCCAGAAACGGCATTCTCGTCAGCGCCATCCTCATCTTCATGCAGGCCTTCGGCGAGTTCGTCTACTCGAAATCGATGATACAGGCGGCCGATTTGCAGCCGGCGAGCGTCGGCCTCAATTCCTTCATGGGCCCCAACACCAGCGAATGGAACAACATCATGGCCTATGCGACCATGTATGTGACGCCCATTCTTGCCCTTTTCATTCTCTTGCAGCGCCGCATCGTATCCGGCCTGACCTCAGGAGCGCTCAAATGACTCTTCAGATAGAACTTTCCGGCGTCAACAAATATTACGGCGCCTTTCATGCGCTGAAGAACATCAACCTTTCCATCGAGAAGGGCACTTTCGTCGCGCTTGTCGGCCCGTCGGGCTGCGGCAAATCCACACTTCTGCGCTCGCTCGCCGGGCTGGAAACCATATCGGCCGGCGACATGCGCATTGCCGGCACGCTGATGAACGGTGTGCCGCCGCGCAAGCGCGATGTGGCCATGGTGTTCCAGTCCTATGCGCTCTACCCGCATATGACCGTGGAGGAGAACCTCACCTATTCGCTGCGGATGCGCGGCGTCGCCAAGGCCGAGGCCCGCAAGGCGGCGGAAGAAGTTGCCGCCACGACAGGACTTTCAAAGCTGATGAAGCGCTATCCGCGCGAACTCTCCGGCGGCCAGCGCCAGCGCGTGGCCATGAGCCGGGCGATCATCCGCAACCCGCAGGCCTTCCTGTTCGATGAGCCGCTTTCCAATCTCGATGCGGCGCTGCGCGTCCACATGCGCAAGGAAATCCGCGCGCTACACGATCGCCTGCATGCAACCTCAGTCTATGTCACCCATGACCAGATCGAAGCGATGACCATGGCCGACCATGTCGTCGTCATGCGCGATGGCGTGATCGAGCAGCAGGGTACGCCACTGGAACTATACGACCGCCCGGTCAATCGTTTCGTTGCGGGCTTCATCGGTTCGCCGGCCATGAATTTCATTCCGGCGACCGTCAGCCCGGATGGCGCGTCCCTTCAGCTCAGCTTCGGCGAAGGCGAGCCGCAGCAATCAATTGGGAATCCGGCCTCTCTGCCGCCCGGCAAAGATGTGATTGTCGGCATCAGGCCGGAACATATCCGGCCGGTCGCAGCAGCCGGAGCGACATTGGCGCTGCCGGTTTCCGCGGTGGAAACAACCGGTTCGGCGACCTTCCTCACGACGGGAACCTCCACCGAACTGGTCATCGCGGTGCAGGGACGCAGCGCAGTCAAGGCCGGTGAAACGATCGGCCTCGACATCGACCCGTCCGATATGCATTTGTTCGATGCGGAAACAGGCGTCGGCCTGCTGACCCGCTGAGCGGCGGTTTTGCCGGCTGTTTCCTCCGCCGGCAAACACGAAGCGTGGAGTCGAATGACCATAAACGGGAAAACAGCATTCCTTATCGGCGCGGCCATCCTCGCCGGTCTTGTCATCGTCCAGCTCAAGGATGTCCGCATTGCCATCGGGGAACGCGCCATGGGAGGTTATGACGGTTCGAGCAACCCGGAAGCGGCCTCCCGCGCCGAACGGGAAGCAAAACAGGCAGCCGCGCGTGCCGAGGCTGCGGCAAGCGCGCTGGAACCGCAAAACTGACCGCGACCACAGAAGCTGAAATATTTCGATTGGAATAGTCGCTGCAATCTGACCTGTGCTATCAGACATGTGGTTTGGCAACGGGGGATTGAATGGCGCGAGGGTTCGTGACAGCCGAAGAAGTGGCGAAAAAGGCGGGTGTCTCACGCTCCGCCGTTTCACGCACCTTCACTCCCGGCGGCAGCGTATCCAAGGCAGTCCGGCGCAAGGTACTGAAAGCGGCACAGGAACTCGGCTACCGCGTCAACCGGCTGGCGCAGGGCCTCAACAATGACCGTTCCAACCTCATCGGGGTCGTCGGCGCCAACCTCGGTTCTCCCTTCATTTCAAAGCAACTCGATCTCCTCAGCATCGGCCTTCTGCGTCGCGGCCTGCAATGCCTGCTTCTGAATGCCGCAGATGCGCGCAAGGACATTGCACCACTCATCGAGCGTCTCTTCGAATTCCGCGCGCAGGCTATCATCGTTCTTTCCGGTGAACCTCCGGCCTCTATTATCGACGAATGCATCGCCAACGGCGTGCGTCTCATCCTCATCAACCAGCATCTGGACCGCACCGATACGAATATGGTGCTGAGCGACGATTCCCACGGCGCCAACCTGGCCGCCATGCGGCTTGTGGCAGCCAGGTGCAGAAAGGTTGCGGTTGTCTCCAGCGGCAGCCGGACGCCCGCACAGTTGCGCCGCGTCAACGCTTTCACCGAGCGCATGACCATGGAGGGTATCCAGGTGGTTCCATGGTGCGGCGGTCCCACCTGCTATGACAGTGGCTATCAGGCCGGTCGAGAATTGCTCGCGGACAGGACCATCGATGGCGCCTTCTGTGTCACTGATCTGCTGGCACTTGGTTTCATGGACGCCGCCCGGCTGGAGATGGGCCGCCGGGTGCCGGAAGATATCTCGATTGTCGGTTTCGACGATATTCCGCAGGCCGGCTGGAAAAGCTACCAGCTGACGACTGTTGCCCAGTCTTTCGACGCATTGACAGAGAAGGTTTTGACCGCGCTCGATAGCGATGAGCCGGAAACCCGGCTTCAGGTCGTGCCCGTTTCCATGGTCGAGCGCATCACCGCGCGGTAGACCAAATGTCTTTCCGGTCAAAAATCTTCAGATCAAACCGCAACGCGTTCACGCTGCGGTACAAGCCCAAGCTTCAGATCGCGCGGACTGCCTTCGGCACGCTCGAGAAACAGGCCGAGGGCTCCGAAGAAGATTTCGAGAAAGCTTTCGACCGAACCATCGTGACGATCCGGCTCCCGGCCGAAGCGCTCCGCCAGCGTTCGGTAAAGGGAAAGCCGTTGCGGCGCGATGTGCGGCAGCGCCAGGCCTGCGCCCTGGCGCAGGCAATACCAGTCGGCAATCAGCTCGGACATCGGCAGGTCCAAGGACAGGACAGTAGCATCAGAAGAAAAAAGGCCTTTCCCTCTCAGCAGATCGAGAACCTCCCGAACGCTTTTATCGGCGATTGCCGTGACGACCTCGGACGGCCATTCCCTGGGGAAATAACGGTGCCTGATCAGCGCCCGCTTGTGGCCCAGCAGAAATTCACCGTAATTGCCGGCGGCAAAAGCCGGGTCGTTCGCCTCACCCGCCAGTTCTGTCTCCTGTGCATAACCATCGGAAATACGACCATTGACCGGCAGGGCAGCCATTTCCACCGTCTCGACAAGGATTTCCTGCCGCGACGGGTGGACGACCTTGAAGGCAGGCGGAAAGGCGACGAGCGACGGCACGGCGATATTGGTGAGCGAGTTTTCGCCTTCCCCGCGCCGGGTCACGCCTTCCACGTGCAGGTGCCCGCTGAAATGGACGGCAAACCCGGCCTGTAACAGCGCATCCTCCACCGCCTTGCGCGGCGTGCGGCGCACGACATTGGTTTCACCGAACAGGGCGCCTTCCGCACCGCTTGCACCATCGAAAGGATCGAGCGCCGGATAGTGGGAAAAGCCGAGCAATGTCTTGCCGTGCAGCTCCGCCCTGCGGCGCACATCGGCGATCCAGTCGATGAGGAAGGGCTTGCAGCGCAAAAGCGCATTCCAGCCACCGGAGGTGCTGTCGATAAAAGCCGCCTCCTCGCCCGCTTCGAACGCACCATCGAGCGGCTCGAAAATATTGGCGTCGATCATCAGCAGCCACAGGCCCGGTTCCGGTTCGACCAGATAGGAGGCATCCATCAGGCGGTAGACATTGCACCCATCAGGTGAGCGCACCACGTACAACCGGTCCTCCGGCGCATCGGAAACACCGAAAGGGGTTTCCCAATGCAGATAATCCGGCTGGCGGAAATAACCGAAAGCCGCCATCGGGCCAAGGCCTGCAGGATAGCCTTCGCAATACATCCCGTCGCTTACGACGACGCGCTCACCGGCCCGCCGCGCATCGCTTGAAACGGAAAGGCATTTGCCGTTCTCCGTCAGAAACTCCTTGGTGTGGTGCCGGCCGCGCGGTCCGAAAATGTCGTGGTTTCCGGGCAATGCGTAGAAGGCCGTGCCGTGGGCGTCGCTGTGGCGTTGCAGGATGTTCTTCAGCGTTTCAGTCGTCACCCGCTGGCCATCATCGGTATAGTCGCCAAGCAGCACCACATGGCGAATGCCGCGCTGCCGCACCTCCTCCAGCGCCGCATGCAATGCATCGGCGCTTTCATTGAAAACCCGGGTGGATTCACGCGTATCCGACCAGCTGCGCATGGTGATGCGCTGACCATCGATTTCGATGCCGGGAAATCCGAAATCGGCTGCCGTGTCATGGAAATGCGCGTCAGCGATGACGGCAACGGAGGGAAGCGTGCGTGTCAGCATGGTTGAGCGGTCTTTCTGCCCTCGACCATCTGCCCTCGACCCTGTCGATCCAGTCGGAAGCACGGCAGGGGCCGGGCATAAACGGGTCCATCCATCTCATTCCTCCACATGCATGAAGCACGAGGCCCGCTCTGCAAAAGGGCCTCCGCCTTAAATCACGCCGATGCCGCCCGCGGACGATCCGACAGCTGCCGGGCGGCCAGCGCTACATTCGATGCCTGGCTGACGCCTTTGGCAACACCGGCGGCTGCGGCCAGCACCGGCCCGCCTTCCCTGAGACTGCCGATCTCCAGAAAAGGGCACACATCGCCGCCAGCTTCGCTGACGAGTAGCAGCCCCGCAAGACAATCCCATGAATTCATGTGCAATTCGAGATAGCCATCGGAACGGCCATCAGCCACATAGGCAAGCGCCAGCGCACCGGAGCCGGCGCGGCGGACATTGGCGCCCATATCGAGCAGATTCCCAACGACATCGAGATAGGTCGCATTCGCGATACGGGTGGACCACCCCATCTCGATGGAAGCAGCATCGAAGCGCTCCGTTTCCGCAGTCTGGATCGGTTGCCCGTTGCGCGTCGCTCCCTCGCCGCGGCGGGCGAAATAAAGCTCGCCAAGGGCGGGATTGTAGATCGCCCCGATTTCGGTCTGCCCGTTTTCGACATAGGCGACGGAGATGCAGAAATGCGGAATGCCACGGGCAAAATTGGCGGTGCCGTCGATGGGATCCACGACCCAGACGCGGTCACCGATCTCGCCGCCGCCCTCTTCCCCGAAAAAACTGTCTTCCGGGAAAGCGACCGCGATCGCGCCGCGAATATGCGCTTCGGAGGCAGCATCCGTCACTGTCAGAAAATCCTGCGGCCCCTTCATCGAAAAGCTGCGCGTCGCCTCGCCCTGAAAACCTTTCAGCACCAGCTCCCCGGCGGAAAGAATAACGCTGCGGCACAATTCGGCACGCGCTGCCAATGTATCGGGATAGTGGATCGAATCCATGCGCAAGAACCATTTCTCAAAGTTTGAACACGCGTTCATATTGCACGCGCGTTCAAACTTTTCAAGGGGCGTTGAAAAGGTGCTGATGAACATTGGGAGTGGGCGGGCCGCCCATGCCAAATGAACAGCTTCGCAGAAACAGGCAGTTTGAAGCAAAGGACTTATTTCCAATCAAAAATCCCCCACCCGGAAACATAAAATACTGAAAACAGTGGAATGTTGCGAAGCGAAGCGCCTGCATCTTGCGGTTGATACAATTGTCTGTCGGTTAACCCTGTGTATTTCCAATGACGTAACAGGAATTATGTTACAAATGTCGTTCTGTACTTGAAGAGCCATGAATGAAAATACTGACCACCACGCAAAAACTGCATGATTTCATGTCCGTCCGGTCCGACAATCCTGATCTGCTGAAAGCACAGTATCGCGCTTTCAGCCGACAGATGCCGATGATGTATTTCATCCTGCTTTCAAGCACATGGGCGCTTGCAGTAACGCATATGCAATTGGCGCCGCTTTGGCTCACCGTTGGAGTTCCCACCCTGTTCACGCTCGGCTGCACGCTCAGGATCGCCTTCTGGTGGAGGACGCGCGGCATGGATCCCGAACCGCGGGTGGCGCATGCAGCCCTTCGGCGCACGAACCGCCTCGCTGCCGGCATCGCCATGGCATTTACGCTATGGTCTTTCCTTCTGGTGCCCTATGGGGATGCCTATATGCAATCACACGTCGCCTTCTATATGGCGATTACTGTCATTTCCTGCATTTTCTGTCTGATGTATGTGCGCTCGGCCGCCTTCACGGTGACGCTCATCGTCAATGGCGCCTTCATCGCCTTCTTTCTGGCCTCGCAGCAACCGACATTCGTTGCCATTGCCATCAACGTGCTGCTGGTCTGCATCGGCATGATGTCCATTCTGCTGACCAACTACCGCAATTTCGAGCGCATGGTCATTTCACAACAGCGCACGGAAGCGCTCAGCAACGAAAACCTGCTGCTTGCCAATATCGACAGCCTGACGGAACTGCCCAACCGCCGTGCCTTTTTCGCCCACCTTGAAGCCGAGCTCGAAAAAGCCAGGGCCAACGGAACCCGGCTGGCGCTGGGTGTCATCGATCTGGACGGATTCAAGCCGGTCAACGATCTTTACGGACACTCCGTAGGAGACAGGCTGCTGGTCAATGTCAGCAAACGCCTCACCGCCAATCTGAAAGCCAGCAGGGCCTTTCGGCTCGGCGGGGACGAATTCGCCATCGTCGCCCCGATCATACCCGATGACGCGCAACTCGTCACAAATGCCAATGCGATCTCCGAGCAGTTGAGGGCGCCTTACCATATGCCGGAGGGCACCGTGCATGTTTCCGCATCCATGGGAATTGCCGTGTTTCCGCACCTCGCTTCAACGCTTGAACAGCTATTCGACAGGGCGGATTATGCCCTTTACCACGCCAAGAAAACCCGGCGAGGCGATGCCGTTCTGTTCGATGCGGAGCACGAAAAGCAGATCAATATCGAAGCCCGCGTCGAGCACCTGCTCAAGCAACGGGATATGGAAAGCGAGCTTTCGGTCGTGTTTCAGCCGATCGTCGATATACGCGACGGAAGAACGGCAGGGTTTGAAGCGCTGGCGCGCTGGCACAGCCCGGTTCTCGGGCATGTGCCGCCTTGCCAGTTTTTCCCCATCGCGGAACGGGCCGGCATCGTCGGTTCGCTGACACGACCGCTTCTCAAGATGGCGCTCGCCTCCGCCGCCACATGGGAACCCTCCCTGCGCCTGTCGTTCAACCTTTCGGCCCAGGACCTCAATTCCCATGAGGGCGTACTTTCCCTTCTCGGCATTATCGAAAACAGCAACTTCGATGCATGCCGGCTGGACCTTGAAATTACCGAGACGGCTTTTGCCCATGATTTCGAACAGGTGAGGCAATCGGTCGAAATGCTGCGCCGCCTCGGCTGCGGCATATCGCTGGACGATTTCGGCACCGGCTATTCCAGCCTGACGCGACTGCATGCATTGCCGCTGACCAAGATCAAGATCGACCGCAGCTTCGTCACGGACCTGCACGAAAAACCGGCCAGCTACAAAATCGTGAAATCCCTTCTCACCCTCAGCCGCGACATGGAACTGGAATGCGTGGTGGAAGGGGTGGAAACACCAGCCGAGCTCACCGCACTCGAAGGCCTCGGCGCCACGCTGGTGCAGGGCTACATCTATGCGCCGCCGCTTCGGGAAGAGGATGTCGGTGCGTTTCTTTCGGGCCAGGCGACTAGAAGCGGAACTTCCGCTGGCAAACGCAGAAACAGGCTCCGCTAGATCAAACCAGCGAAGCCATTTCACGGTCTCTTCCAAACCGCCACATGGCTCCGGTCAAGACTATGAGAGATGACCGAAATCACAATGTTCATAGTCAAAGACATGCAACCGATCGTCCCGGGCAAAAAATACGAACAAAACGAGAATTAACACGGATTTATATTAGCTTCTCTTTTATCAAGAGCGATAAATATTTAGGGTCCGCATCCGCAAATAGATCGTAGCCTTCCAGCATGTATGCGCGCAAAAGATGTTCTTTCGCCGCAAAAGCATCGCCTAGCTCGAAAAAGGAAACTCCGAGTCCGAATTGGACAAATGCATTGGAGAAGCCGTTCCCACTATTTTCCGCCTCCCGAAAGGCACGACAAGCGTTTTCCCAGTCACCAACCTGTAGGAATGCATCACCAATAGAAGCGTTCAACCATACCGATGCATCCCATATCCGCTTCGGAGTTGGCAAAAGAGCGAGAGCTTGCCGCCACGAAGTTATCGCTTCCACCGGCAAACCGCGCTCATCGAACTCGTCACCTATGGATGAGAGGCGAATTACTTCACGGTAGATATCGTCGGGGAGTTCCTGCTCGTTATTATTCACGGCCTTCTTTCCGTTTGAGGTAGAAATCCAGGTACTGTTTTTGATCCCCTGCGAATCCTTTCTGCCCATATATTTCGAATAGTCTACCAAATACGTAGTACGCTCGCTCTCTATCGCCGAGTTTGTACATTGCTTCCCCTTCCGTCATAAGAACAAGGTGGTCCTCATGATTTGGATCGTCATACATTTTCGCCATGACTTCGATCCATTTGGAGGCGTTGTCCTTATCTCCCAGATCGACATAGTCTTGGACAAAGCCTGCTGATAGGCTCTGCGGGTAATAGTCCCATTTTTCTTTAGGTTCAGGTATCAACGCCCAAGCCTGGAGCCCCAGTTCGACAGATCCCGCCAAATCTCCGGCCTGAAATTTCTGACCAGATAAATCCAGCAATTTGTCAATCTGTGCCTTCAGGCTTGCTTCTATTTCAGGCTTTCTAGTCATTTTTTTCCTCAGTTGGCAGGCGGCAGGTAACGGGAGCGAGTTTGCCCCCCTCGACTCGAGTTTGATGGCCCCCATTCAAACCGATAATTGTCAGAGTTCAACATCCAATCTCGCACTTCTTGTGATCGGGCGCCATGGAAGCGTCCCGTAGAATTCCAATAGTCGACAGCGTCAACCGGGTGGTGCCCCATATGCGTTTGAGGTGAATCGACCGGTCTCCAGACATTGTTTTCGTCAAGAAATTCATCCTGCCCCCTACGGTTCGTCCGCAACAGGCCTTCTTCACGCATCCGTTCACGAACCTCGTTGCCGGTACGTGAGGTTTTGGAAGGAGTATTGCCCAGATACTGCCTGCGAAGGCTTATGCGCCGAGTACTTCTTGCACCTTGCTCACCTGTCTCCACCGCCGTTCGGCCAGCTGTCTGTGTCTGACTTCTCGCCAGAGCACCAGCCTCAGCCGTTGCGGCGGTTCTGCCTGCGACTTTCATGCCTGCAGCAACAGCTCCGGTACCACCCGCAACACCTTGGACCATTCCGACGGTGTTTTCGACCTGTTGTGCAGTCTGTTCGGATGCACCGGCAAGCCTAGCGACATCGCCGGAGGCGCTTGCAATGGCGGTTGAAGTCGCTTCACCCGTCCACGCCTGACGCAGGCCAGCCTGGAAATTGTCATAGCCGTTAGCAACAAGAAGGCCACCGCCGATCATGGCCGGGATACCCGGTGCTGCACCGACACCCGTGCCGGTTGCCGCGCCTCCAACCCCGGCAAGGGCAGCGCCGGCAACTGCCTCCGCAGCACCGCCAACCGCCTGCAGACCACCTACCGTTCGAGTAACAATCCTCCCATTGTTTTCATCGAATTCGCTGATCGCCTTTCCAGCTTCATCAAGCTTTTGGCCGGTCCAGTCCAACGCTTGTTCATACCACGCCTTATCCTGCTCATCATTCGCGTCTGGCGGCGCACTTGTCTCGGTCGATTTGACGTTGACGTATTCGCCTGGGCAATTTCCGTTGTTGAGCGTGCAGCGATCTGTGTGCCGTTGAACAGGTATTCCGTTCGCCCTTACGATAGTGGACGAAGTGACAGGTTCAACGATATTGCCGACGGTTCCTGACTTTACACCAAGGCCTACGCCGGGCTCATCGCCATACGAGCAACGGAACTGCGAATTCTGGCGCTTTATGACGAGGCCGTTTGATCGCACATCGGGCGAATAGTTGTTCTTGTCATCTCCTTTGCCCCAGCACATGTAAGGAACCGGTTTGTCCGGCGATTTGCAAACATCTGGGGACAGGCATACAGCCAACGCTGAAGCATCATCTGGAATAAATTCCGGCGGGCTCGGATTCGCGGTCGTTGGCGGCGGATGATATTCGTCTCCCTCTTCGGGGTCATTGAAATATGCGCGCTGCTCCTCCGCATCAAGGCTGCTTTTGTAATCTACGTACCCTGCGGCGCGGTCGGGTTCGTGGAAGAGGGTGGTCTGCGGCAGGTTCAGTTCTTTCGCCAAGGCGATGTTCGGCGAAGGATCTGAGCCGTAAACAGTAATTGGCTCCAGAACGGTGACATCATCGCTCATGCCATCGTCTCCGCGTGCCTGTCGGCGATTGACAGTATCGGAACACCGCGCCGTTCGGGCCAAGGAAATCCTATCCGCCACGTGAGAAATACTCGGCCAATTCCGGGCCTCATGTCAAAGTGGACACCGTCGAGAACAAGAGGGGACCACTGAACGCCCCGTCCCTGGTCGAGCTCCACCCGCAGCGAGATGTCAGGTAAAAACCCTTCCAGAGTTTCAAACTGCGGCAAGAGTCTGTGAAGTTCAAATGCTTCGTTCCCCGTCAACCAAGGCTCGGCAACCTGGTCTTTCGGTGCAGCCTGCCAAAACGAGAAATTGAAATCCGTCGGAAGCAGGGGATGCCGCTTCTCCAACCATTCGTCATCATAGGTTCCTGCGAGATCGGCGCGATCCAGCCAGAAGGGTGAAATCGGAGCAAGACCTGCAGGCGTCGGCCTGTCGCTTACCGCGCGAATTGGCAGGTTTTCGTCTTCAATCTGCGGAGCGGGCCATTCGGACCGTTCCCTGAACCGCGACTCGTCTACGAGGCCTATGCCGACAGGATTTGCCTCTATAGCCTCATGGCCCAGCCGTCCTCCAAATGCCAGCCGCCAGTCCAACGGGACGTGAGGTACCGGTTGGCCTTCTGTGAGTTCCCATCCATCCAGGGCATCCTCATGCGCCCGATCCATCAAACCACGCCAAGTCTTGCGCGTTTTTGCCCGCCAGAAACGTGGACCGTGAACGCGGAGACGCTTCTCGATAGAGCCTACCCGTAAACCGCAAGTCCACGAGGATGAAGGCTCTCCACCCGGTGAAAATGTTGCGCCTATAAATGTTACGTCGGTTCCGGGCTTGAATGGCGCAAGATCGGTGCATGCCATCTGAGGTGATTGATGCGGGTCACCGTCATAGATATCTGACATGACGAGGGGCGATTGCTTGTCCGAGAGTTGGAGAGGCCCTCCATTTGTCAGCTTGAAAGTACCCCTTGCAACCACGACTCCCATCAGCTCCCCGAGCAAGTTGTATTGTCGGAAAGCAAGGGCGGGAAATGGCGTCCTGTTATCGACGGACATTTCAGATCAACCTTTTGCTGATGAGTCCGCCGATGTCGGCGCGGCGTCTGAAAAACCGCCACCGGGTTTGTTCAAGTCAACGACCACGCCATTGATCTGTGTCGGGCCGGATGCGGTAAAGTTAAAGTTCGTGCCGAGAATAATGACGGTGCCGTCTTTTCTCATGATGAATTTCGAAGCGCCGCACTCGATGACAAACTCCTCGCCGACGATTGTTTTTTTGAATTTCCCAACATTTTCCAGCGACGTCTGGCCGACATTCGTGACCTTGCTTACCCCAACCTGCTCGGTTTTCGCCACCCCGACAGATGTAGACTGAAACGAACTGACGATCGTGTTCATGATGCCCGGCAGCGGAAACAATCCCGAAGCATCGGAACCGACGCCCGAGCCGGAACCGGCGAGCGCCGTACCCGCATCCGCACG
Organism: Agrobacterium sp. ST15.13.013; assembly: GCF_027956525.1. Lineage (NCBI taxonomy): Bacteria > Pseudomonadati > Pseudomonadota > Alphaproteobacteria > Hyphomicrobiales > Rhizobiaceae > Agrobacterium > Agrobacterium sp. ST15.13.013. Next base: position 123,173 of record NZ_JAQKGP010000013.1, on the reverse strand, counting down.
CGGGCTCGGGCCGGAAACGACCCCCTCACGCGAGGAAAGACCGCCGGCACCGAGGAAGCCGAGTGCGGATGAGGCGAGCGTGGTGGCGAAGGCCGCGACACCGGGGCCACCGCCGCCGGCGATCTGGGCGGCCTGCGAAAGTAACCCCGCCGTCTGCCCGGAGAGCGCCTGCACGCCGGCCATGGCCATCATCGCCATCGGCCCCGTGCCGCCGACGACGGTGTTTACCGAGCCGCCGATCTCGTGTTTCTGGTTGCCGGAAACTTCCACCGCGCGGTTGCCGCCGACTGAGGCGACCTCATGCCGGTCGATGCGCTTGGTCCGGTCATTCAGAACCCGCGTCGTCTGGTCCTTCTGTGCGTGGAAGAACTGGTTCTCCTTGCCGGCCTCATCCTCGAAGGTGATTTCGTTGAAACCGTCGCCCTTGTGACTGTTGGAGCGAAGCACCATGCGCGTCTTGTTGGCGGGCAGATCGTAGGGCACGGAATTGGCCGGATTGTTGACCACGCCGATGACCAGCGGTTTGTCCGGGTCGCCATCGACAAAGGCGACCATCACCTCCATGCCGATGCGCGGAATGACCTGCGCACCCCATGTACCACCGCCCCATGCCTGGCTCACCCGCACCCAGCACGTATCCGTGCCATCCTTCTTCGCCTTGCGATCCCAAGGGAACCACAGCTTGATGCGGCCATATTGGTCAGGATGGATTTCCTCGCCTTCAGGTCCGGCGACAATCGCCACCTGCGTGCCTTCGATGCGCGGGCGTTTTGTCGATCGGTGCGGCGTCAAGGGAACGCGCGCCGGAATTGCCTCGAAGTGGTTGCGATATTCCGGCTCGTTGCTGTTTGTCTCATAGGAGAGATCGACGATGCTGTGGCTTGCCCTGATGATGACATGCTCTTCATAGGCATGCTCTGGATGGGCAACCTCGTAAGGCGTGAAGCGGCGGCCCGCTTCCAGAATACGCGTGGTCGATGAACCGAACACCCGGTCATGATCGGCTTCGATCGCCTGGGTACGCAGTTTCTGCGCCCGCTCCGCTTCTTCGACTGTCCTGATGCGGGCCGGGTATTCGTAGAGCTCGCGCTTCGTCGCATCCGGCATCTGCACCAGAGACGGCGTCATCGTGCCCGGCACCATGCCCGGCGTCTCGAAATTCCAGTCCGCACCCGCCCGCTGGCCCGAGACATAGGAAAAACGCCGCGCCCAGTCGTTGATGTGGTTGCGGTCCGACGAACCCTGCGCCAGACGCACCGTCCCCTCCCCCTGCGCGGCCGGTGACGGCCCGAGCCAGCCGCTGGCGCTATCCGCCACATGCAGCTTGTGGGAACCGTCCTCGTGGCTGAACCAGTAAAACAGGCCGTCCTCTTCGAAACGGCGCAAAAGATAGTCGAGGTCCGTCTCGTTAAACTGTACGCTGTAGTGCTGTGCAGGCGGCGGCGAGATGATGCCTGACGTATCGGGTGCGGGAATACCGTGTTCGGAAAACAGCGTCTCGACGATCTCGACCGCCGTCTTGTCCATCCAGATGCGGCAATCGGACCGGCGTGACAGAAGCCACATTTGCGGGCGGATGGTCATGGCATAGGAGCGAAGGCCCCGAGTGATAGGCGGACCCTCATGCAACTCGGTAACCAGGCCGTTGAAGGGGCGGCGCACGCCGCTGCCCTCTTCGCCATCGCCCTGTTGCACCTCGACTGAAACATCGACCAGCCGTCCGATCAGTTCCTCAGGCTTGACCGCTTCCTTCTTGGCGCGCACCGTCAGGCGAATGTCGAAGAGCTGCGACACGCCTTCCTCGACCTTCAGGCGTTCCGGCAAAAGCAGATCTTCACCCAACGGGGACGTGACCTTCAGAACGCGGCTCGCCTGAATGAAATCAGACGGCGAGGGCTGGTCGCTCATTGTCTATCTCCACAATGTACAGAATGAGAAGCGGCATGCATGGGCTATCGCCTTCAACTATTGCTGATCGTGAAGCGAGGGCGCTCGGCGCCGTCACTCATCACCTGAATTCGTTCGTGCCAGAAAGAGAGCCAAGGGCCTCCATGCTCGAACTTCCGTCAGCGTCGCTCCCCAACCAGATAAGCGTATTGGAGTTTCGTTGCATAGTTGGTCGTCACATCCATCTTTGGGCCAAACATCACATCCGGGGTAAGAACGGTCCCGATCTCTTTCGCCGTGGGTGCGGTTCCGAGAAGATATATGTCTCTCGATAAGAACATCTGATTGCCGAACGAATTAGCGACGGCATAATTCACCTGCAAAGCGAACGCACTGTGCCGGTGCTGCAGCAAAGCCTGGCCAATCTTGGTTTCATTTGCTCGCAGCCACTTCCGCAACCAGACGGAAATTGCGCCCTCGTTGAGAGCGGCGGCAGCCTGGCTGAACACGGCTGCCGCCGCTCCACCGACAGCAGCGCGCTGATTGAATTGCCTCGGGCCGTCGGGAAGGCTCATATACGAAAGATCGGGTCCTCGACCCATCCTCTGAGGTGCCAGGACTTCGTCCTGCCGAACGGGACGGACGGTGAAACTGTCTGTAGAAACGGAAAAATTAGGCATTCAACACGCCTCCCTCTGGACGACATAACGAAAAATGCGGCACCGTCAGCGTTACGAGCTGTTGGTCCGCAAGCCCGGATATATGGTCCGGTGCCCGCTAAGGCACCGGACCTTTGTCATCAGGCGGCCTTCGTCGTCGCCAGATCGTAAGAGGCGATCATCGGAGACTGCGGCGAGTTGTTGTCGTCGAACGGCGTGTACTTCACTTCCATCTTGGTGAAGTTGAGCTTGATCGTTTCCACCGGACGGTCACCGCTGGAATCCACCGAGTAGCTGGCGATGAGTGTGTTCGTCAGCAGATACTCGATATAGGTGTTGCCGGGATTGCCCGTGGTCACCAGATGGATGGTTGCGAGCTTGCCAGTGCGGCCGGCGCAGGCTTCCTGGAAAAGCTTGGTGGAAGAAGAATCGCTAACCTTGGTCAGAATGACTTCCGAGATCGTCGGCTCGGATGCTTCGCGGTTTGCAGCAGAACCAGCAGAGGTGTTCATGTTGCGGGCCACGTTCCAGTGAATGGCTTCAATATCCATCCACTTGCGGTGCTCCTCATGCGTGGCGTCGCCCTGGATACCGTCAATCTGCAGATAAATTGGCATGCTGTAAGCTCCTGTAGCTGAAATGACCTCTTGCTCCGAGGCCGAGTTACCCTTCGTTTAATGCCGCATGCGTCGGGTAGCCCCATCCGACGCGGCAACTTTATCCACCCCAACCTCTTCGGTTACGGCGAATTCATCTGCTTCCCCAGCCTCTTCGGCACGAATGCCGAACCCGTTTTCACCAAAATCGACAATGATCGTCCCGACACGCTCTCCCGCGATGACCTTCTCGAGGAAAAAGCTGGAAAGAGGCGGCAGGAGATCCCTGCCGATCATGATTTCGATGGCGCGTGCGCCGATTTCACTTGCACCGGCACGCGCCACCAACGCGTCGCGCGCGGCATCGGAAAGGGTCAGGTCGGCGCCGTATATTGCGAGCACGCGTTCCCTGATCTTGCCGATCTGCATATCCACAATCCTTGCGAGTTCTTCCGCACCGAGCGGCATGAAAGGCAGGATGATCGTGCGCCCGAGGAATGCGGGCTTGAACTGTCTGGTCAGCTCCGGCATCAGCAGCGCTTCCAGCGCCTCGCCTTCCGGCATCGTATCCGGATCGGCGGAAAGCGCGGCCAGCAGTTCCGAACCGGTATTGGCCGTCATGAAGATCGTGGTGTTCTTGAAATCGACGTCGCGACCTTCGCCGTCGCGCAGCACGCCCTTGTCGAACACCTGATAGAAAATATCCTGGACGCCGGGATGAGCCTTATCGATCTCATCGAGAAGGAGAACGCCGAACGGCCGGCGGCGAACCGCTTCCGTCAACACGCCGCCTTCGCCGAAACCGACATAACCGGGCGGCGAACCGAGAAGCAGCGAAACCTTGTGCTCCTCCTTGAACTCCGACATGTTGATCGTCGTCAGATGGCTGTTGCCGCCATAGAGCAGATCGGCGAGTGACAGCGCCGTCTCGGTCTTGCCCGTTCCGGACATGCCGACGAGGAAGAACACGGCAGGCGGGCGGCGTGGATCGGACAATCCGGCACGGGCGGTGCGCATGGCATCGGCGATGCGGCCGATTGCAGCATCCTGCCCCACGACTCGCTGGCGCATGCGCGCATCCAATGTGCGCGCGCTTTCGATCTGGTCGGCCAGAAGTTTACCGAGCGGAATTCCGGTCCAGCGCGATACGACGGATGCAATCGCTTCACGATCGACCATCGTCGGCACTAGTCTTTCGGCATTTGCCGGTTTGGTCTCAGCCGCAGGCCGCAGGCGCGACACATTCGACGCGCCGGTTTCAACGGGCTGCTCTTCGCTGAGTTCAGCCATTTCCGCATCGTAACGGCCACGCAGATCGTCGATCCCGCTCTCAAGCTTCTCGACTTCGTCGCGTATCGACTGGATACGGCCTTGGATCTCGTCATCCTGCGGTTCACGCAGGAGCCAGTTGAACTCATCGGTCAGAAGACGCCGCTCGCTTTCCATCGCGCGCAGCCGTTCCGGCAGGGTCTGCCGCGCCAACGAAACGGCCGCCGCTGCCGTATCGAGAAGGCTGACGGCCTTGTCCGGCAATTGCCGCGCCGGCATGTAACGCGCCGACAATTGCACTGCCGCCACAATCGCCTCGTCACGAACGATAACGTTATGATGGCTGATGAAGCTATCGGCGACACCGCGCAACATGCGGATCGCGGTCGTTTCATCCGGCTCGCGCACATGCACGGGCTGGAAACGACGCGTCAGCGCCGCATCCTTTTCGAAATATTTCTTGTATTCGCTCCAGGTCGTAGCCGCGACGGTGCGGACTTCGCCGCGCGCGAGAGCAGGCTTGAGAATATTGGCCGCATCGCCCTGTCCGGCCGCACCACCGGCGCCGACAAGCCCGTGCGCCTCGTCGATGAACAGGATGACCGGCTCGGCCGAGCGTTTTACCGCATCGATCACGCCATGAAGACGGCGCTCGAACTCACCCTTCACGCCGGCACCGGCCTGCAGCAGGGAAATATCGAGGTTCAGCAGGCGAACGTTGCGCAATTTTTCCGGCACATTTCCGGAAGCGATTTCGAGCGCCAGCGCTTCGGCGACCGCCGTTTTGCCAACCCCGGCTTCACCCACCAGAATGGGATTGTTCTGACGACGGCGCGTAAGGATATCAACGAGTTGGCGCAATTCATCATCGCGCCCGATCACCGGATCGACCTTGCCGTTCCGGGCGTCGGCGGTCATGTCCTGGGTGTAAAGACGCAGAAAATCGTTCTGGCCGGCGGCCGGCGCGGCGCCCGCCGTCGCGGGAGAAACCTCTCTTCCGCTGCTGTCTTCAACCGAACTGCGAAGGCGTTCGAGAGCCGCGCGATCCATCGCCTTCAGCGACGGAAATGCCGAGCGGACAAAAGAGCGGAGCGAGGTTTCCTCGTCCATCGCCAGAAGCAGATCGCAAAGCGTCACGCGGTCGCGCCCGGCCTCCAGCGACGCGAGAACCCATGCCTCACGGCCCACCGTCAGAATGTTCTGGGAGAGCGACAATGCCTCTCCATCGCCGATAACAGCCTCTTCCAGGCTGCGGTCGATTTCCGTCTGTAATACCGGAAGTGGAATTTTTAATTCTTCGAATGTTTTCGCATAGATGCCGGCATCTACAACCGCTAGCAGCCAATGCGGGATATCCACGTACCTGTGCCCCATACGCACCGCAACAGAAGCCGCAGCTTCAAGCGAGACACGCAGGTCAGGCTCAAGCGCTTCAACGAGGCGATTGAGATCGATATGCGACATGCAATGAGCCTCCTGCCCGGGTTCATTCCACAACGTGACGTGGAATAACTATGATGATGAAACCGGGTTGTCCACCCCGAAGTTTATTTTTTATCGGGTTAGATTAGGTGGTAGGCGCCACAATTTAGACACATTTTGAATAAGTCTGTCTGAGGAATAGCCTTACGTAAGGGAAGTAACTACAAAAAATCAATTACTATTTTCTGGGGATAAACTGCTCTTGAACGCGCCGCATGTTAAAAGAGATACAGAATTTTTCGGCGATTGCGGAGAAAATATCCGGATCGATTCAAGAACGCGTGAAATATACTACAGAATTAAGGATGAAAGAAATCAGGCACGCACAGAAGAGCGCGCCACGTCCCCACAGGATAACTTAAAGATCTCCAGTAGCTGGGACAGCGTCAGCAATCTTGGATTGCAGATTATATATTCCGAAAGCAAGGACATAGAAATATTGGCGTGGCTTGCCGAAGCAAGCCTGAGGCTGCGCGGCTTTCCTGGACTGCGGGAAATCTATGAGCTTTGTGGCGATCTTTTCTACAACCATTGGGACTCATTGCGCTCCATCAGCGATGATAATGATGAGGAAAAATTTGCACCTTTTGCGGGATTGAACGGCATCGGCGCCGAGGGGACGCTTGTGCAGCCGCTTCGGCTTGCGCCGCTGATCCCCGGTAGGAAATTTGGAGAGCACAGCCTCTGGGATTTCCAGCTGGCGCAGCGACCGAACGAGAGCAAACGGCGCGAAGAACTGTATCGGCTCGCATCAGAAGCAGGCGTTGCCGCCATGTCTTCCCATCTGGCCGAGGTAAACGCCTGCCTCTCCTCATTTGATGCCATCACGGCCGTTCTTTCCGAACGTTGCGGCCAGGCCGCCCCGCCGAGCTCCAATATACGCAACACGCTTATCGAAGCGGCTGCGGCAATTCGCACGCTGGGTGGGCGCGACGAGGAAACGGCACCGCTCGAACGGGCTACGGCTACGGCTGCGGCTACCAGTGCGGATGAAAGCGGCCAGCCCGCCGTGCGGACATCCGCAACTTCTCCGGAAGGCATATCTTCACGCGATGAAGCGTTTGAAACTCTTCTTTCGGTTGCGCGTTACTTTCGCCGGACCGAACCGCATTCGCCGATCTCTCTTTCCATCGAAACGCTGGTTCGCAGGGGGCGCATGGATTTTTCCGAACTGCTGGCGGAGCTTCTGCCCGAGGCACAGGCCCGCAATGCCGTTCTGACGGCCGCCGGGATCAAGCCCGGCGGAGACAACAACGGAAAATAACGAGGCAAGGGACGGAGACGCCGTCCCGTAACAGTCAGCCATGCCAAGGGGCATCAAGGAGGTTGAAATGGCAAGTGTACACGAAAAGCTGGAACGGGTTCGCAAGCCCCGCGTCCACATCAAATACGAAGTCGAAACCGAAGGCGCGATGGTGGTCAAGGAACTGCCCTTCGTTGTCGGCGTTCTCGGCGATTTCTCGGGCAATCCAACCCAGCCGCTGAAGCCGTTCGGCGAGCGCAAATTTGTTCAGATCGACCGCGACAATTTCGACGAGGTGATGCGCCGCATGACGCCTGGCCTCAACATTGCCGTTGCCAACACGCTGCAAAAAGACGGCACGGACATGCAGGTCAACCTGAAGTTCGAAAGCATGGACGATTTCGAACCCGGCGCCGTCGTGCAGCAAGTTCCCGCCCTCAAGGCGCTTCTGGACGCCCGCAACGAACTGCGCGACCTGTTGTCCAAGGCCGACCGCTCGGAAGATCTGGAACGGCTGCTGGAAGATATTCTGCAGAACAAGACCGACCTCGCAACGCTGGTTTCCGAACTCAAGGAAAAGAACGGCGCGAGCGAATAATCGCCTGTGCGGAGGAAAACCTCCCCGAACGGCCCCGCTCCGGGGCTTCAACTGTTCAAGCGGCATTTAAAAGCCGCATGTGGAAGGACTGAAACATGAGCGCTGAAAGCCTGCTGAAAAGCGAAGCCCAGGCAACGACCGCCGAAGATCAGGGACTGCTGTCCAAGGTGGTTGCCGCAACCCGCCAGACCGAACCGGACCGCGCGCAGAACCTCCTGCGCACGCTGACAGACCAGGCGCTGAAGGGAACGGTCAAATATGACCGCAACCTCACCGTCACCCTCAACCATGCGATTGCCGAGCTGGACCGGACCATTTCCGAACAGCTCGCCGCGATCATGCAGGCGCCGGAATTCGCCAAGCTGGAAGGCACCTGGCGCGGGCTCAACTATCTCGTCAAGAATTCCGAGACGAGCGTCAACCTGAAGATCCGCGTCATGAACGCCGGCAAGCGGGAACTGGCGCGCGATTTGGAAAAGGCCGTTGAATTCGACCAGTCCCGCCTCTTCAAGGCGATCTATGAAGACGAATTCGGCACCCCCGGCGGCGAGCCGCTCGGCGCCATCATCGGTGACTACGAATTCGACAATTCCTTCGACGACGTGCAGTTGCTGCAGGGTGTCTCGTCGATTGCGGCGGCGGCTTTTGCGCCGTTCATCTCGGCGGCCAGCCCGCACATGTTCGGCTTCGAGGATTATCGCGATCTTGCACGCCCGCGCGATCTGGAGAAGATTTTCGATACGGTGGAATACGCCAAGTGGCGCAGCTTCCGCGAAAGCGACGATTCCCGCTTCGTGACGCTCGCTCTTCCGCGTGTGCTGGCGCGCATGCCCTATGGCCCGAAGACCAACCCTATCGACGATTTCGCCTATGACGAGACCAAAGGTGCGGTGAATGGCGACCTTCAGCATGACGAATATTGCTGGATGAACGCCGCCTATGTCATGGGAACGAAGTTAACCGACGCTTTTGCAAAGAGCGGATGGTGCACGGCGATCCGCGGTGCGGAAAATGGCGGCCGGGTGGAAAATCTGCCCATGCACGTCTTCTCCAGCGATGACGGCGATCTTGATCTGAAATGCCCGACGGAAGTGGGCATTACCGACCGTCGCGACGCCGAACTGGGCAAGCTCGGCTTCCTGCCGCTCTGCCACTACAAGAACACAGACTATGCAGTGTTCTTCGGTGCCCAGACCGCGCACAAGCCCAAGCTTTACGACAAGCCGGAAGCCACGGCCAACGCCGCCGTTTCGGCCCGCCTGCCCTACATCATGGCCACGTCGCGCTTCGCGCATTATCTCAAAGTGATGGGCCGCGACAAGATCGGCTCCTTCATGGAAGCGTCCGATTGCGAAGTCTGGCTCAACCGCTGGATCGCCAACTACGTCAACGCCAATGACGAAGCGGGTGAAGAAAGCCGGGCGAAATATCCGCTGCGCGACGCCAAGGTGACCGTGCAGGAAGTGCCGGGCAAACCCGGCGCCTACAATGCGGTCGCATGGATGCGGCCCTGGTTGCAGATGGAAGAACTGACGACCTCGCTGCGCATGGTCGCGCGTATTCCGTCCAAGAACTGAACCTGGACCGGGGTGGTCCGCCACCCCGGCCCCGTTCGTCACCCGGAGCCCGCTCATGGCGCATCAGTCCTTTCCGGACGCCCGCATTTTTGCCGATCAGCTCATCGCCCTCATCGACGATGCGCTGACCGGTCAGGTTAACGCCATTCTCCATCACCCTGATTTTCAGGCGATGGAAGCGAGATGGCGCGGGCTTGCCATGGTCGTTCGTGAGGCTGGCCGCGGCGCCGACGTTAAGGTGAAGCTGCTGAACGCCAGCTGGCGCGATCTTGCCCGCAACACGGAACGGGCCACCGACTTCGACCAGAGCCATCTTTTCGAAGTCGTCTATAATCGCGAATTCGGCATGCCGGGCGGCGAGCCGGTCGGCCTGTTGATCGGCGACTACGCCTTTTCCCCCGATGATCTTCAGGGCGCCGATTCCATCACCACGCTGTCACAGATCGGCATGGTGGCTGCGGCCGCCTTCTGCCCCTTCGTCGCAGCGGCAGCACCTTCCGCCGTCGGCCTGCAGAATTTTTCCGAACTCAGCCGAGTTCACGACTTTTCCTCGCTGAAGCAGGACAAATCGCGGCTTCGCTGGCATGCGCTTCGCGCACGCGACGATTCCCGCTTTGTCGGCCTTGTTGCGCCGCGCGTTTTGATGCGCTCGCCATACAGGCCCTACGCGCGGGGGCGCGATGACGGATTTCCATTCCGCGAGCATGTGGCGGAAAGCGGCGAGACCCTGCTTTGGGGCAACGCCGCTTTCGCCTTTGCAACGGTGGTCGTGCGCAATTTCGTCGATTCCGGCTGGTTTGCGGATCTGCGCGGTGTGACGCAGGATGCCGTGGATGGCGGCATGCTCTCTTCCCGGCAATTGCCACCGCTCGATCTCGGCATCGAGAGCAATGGCCTATCCGCGCAGCCGCCCGTCGAAGTGCAGCTGACGACCGGGCAGGAGCAGCAATTTTCCGATCTCGGCATCGTGCCCGTCTCCACCACCTATCTCTCCGGCATGGCGATCTTCAACGCCAACCAGTCCCTGCATGCCCCCGGGCATTATTCCAGCGAAGCCGCAAGACAGAACGCCCGCCTCGCGGCCATGCTGCAATATGTGCTGTGCGCCTCCCGGTTCTCGCATTACCTCAAGGTCATCATGCGCGACGATATCGGCCAGCTGAGCGATGCCTCGACGATAGAGCGCAAGCTGGAAGGCTGGCTTTCCTCATACACGCTTGGCAATGACGATGCGGAAGCGGCGCTGCGCACGCGCTACCCGCTGCGCTCCGCCGGGATCAAAGTTTTCGAGGTTCCCGGCAAGCCCGGAACATTCTCTTGCACCGTCCGCCTTCAGCCGCATTTCCAGCTCGATGACGTCTCCACGAGCTTCCACCTCATTGCCGAAACCATGATGCCGCCCGCCGCCGCATCCCGGTCTTCAGCCGAGCCGCAAAGGATATCCGCATGACACTGCGCGACGATATTTCCCACCTCCTGGACGACAACCGGCTGCAAGACGCAATTGGGCTCGCGCGGGACCATGTGAAATCAAAGCCGACCGACAAGGATGGCCGTCATTTCTACATCGACCTGCTGGTCCTTGCCGGCGACTATGAAAAGGCCGATGCACAGTGCAATCTCGCCGCAACATTTTCGCCGCAGGACAGCGTCGGGTTTTCCCTCTTTCGCCACCAGCTGCGCGCCATGGCCGCGCGCAATGCGTGGTTCGAAACCGGCGCGGTGCCAGATTTTCCCGGCGGCCCGTCCGAACTCGACCAACTGGCCATCCGGGCGAATATCGCTGCACGCAGCGGCGATGCGGATGCCGCCAGAACCGCACTGGCTGAACTCGATGAAAAACGCGGCAACGTACCAATCAGCCGCAACGGCAAGAGCGCCGGCGATATTCGCGATCTGGACGACCGGATTCCGCATGCGCTGGAAGTGCTGACCAATGGCGGTCGCTACCTGTGGATCGATTACGATCGGATAGAAAGCCTCATCATCGACCCGATGAGCCGCCCGCGCGACCTCGCTTTCCGCGGGGCTGAGCTGACATTGCGCGACGGCGCGGTCGCATCCGTGCTGCTCCCGGCGATCTATCACGGTGCAAAGGACGATGTCGGCCTCCTCCTCGGCCGGGAAACCCGATGGAGCGAGGATGACCGGCCTCTGGCAACCGGGCAAGGCCAGCGCTGCCTGCTAATTGGCGACGATGTGGTGCCGTTCCACGAGCTCGGCTCCCTTTCCGCCGCCTCCGACGATGAAAGGCAGATCGCCCGTGGTTGATCCGCTCGAGCAATATCGCGCGCGGCAGAGAACGCTGTCACGCTCCGTTCTGGACCGGCTGCTCGATGACGCGCCGGATGCGGAAACGGATATGCTCGTCAGCCTGAAGGATCAGGCACGCGAGATGCGCGAGGTGATCCGCCGCGATCTCGAGGCATTGCTCAATACCCGCCGCAACCCCGCCGGCCCGCCGGCAGCGCTGAAAGAGCTTACCGATGCGCTGGTGAGCTATGGCGTGGACGGCATTCTTTCGGCCAATCTGGTGACGGATGCCTCCAAGGCGCGGCTCGCACGCAGCATCGAGCGACGGATTTCCCTGTTCGAAACCCGTCTTGCCGATGTGCATGTGACGATCCTGAAAAACCGCACGGATGGCGACCGGGCGCTTCGCATGCGCATACAGGCAAGTTTCCGCCTTCAGGAAGGCATGCCGCCGATCAGCTTCGAATCCCGGATCGATCCGTCAACGCAGCTTTTTCTGGTGGAGGCGACGAATGGCTGACGGCTTTCTCGAAAAATACAATGACGAACTCTTCGCGCTGCGAAAACGCGCATCGCGTTTCGCGGCGGCGTTTCCGAAGATTGCCGGCAGGCTGCGCATGACGGGCGATGTCGCCGACGATCCCCATGTCGAACGGCTGATCCAGAGCTTCGCCTATTCCGCCGCCCGTGTGCGCCAGAAGTTGGACGACGAGTTTCCGGAACTGTCGGACAGCCTCTTGGAAACGCTTTACCCGCATTATCTTGCGCCGATCCCGTCCATGAGCGTGGTTCAATTCACCCCAAGCACGGCGCTCGCAACCGTGCAGACACTTCCCCGACACAGCGAAATCCTTGCCGAGCCGGTAGGTGGTGAAAGCTGCCGTTTTCGCACCACGCAGGCAGTGGAAATCGCGCCGCTGCAAATCGCAGCCGCAACGCTGTCCGGCCAGCCGATCGACGCGCCTTTTTCGGCCTCGTTTACCGGCGCCGCCAGCTGCCTGCGGCTTTCGCTGCGCAGCACGGCGCCGCGCGGCGGCACTTTCCCGGAAATGGGCCTGACGAAGCTTCAGGTTTTTCTGTCCGCCGCATGGCAGCAGGCCACGGCGGTTTACGAGCTTTTGACCAATCATTGCGTGGGCATGGCGCTTGCGCGGCACGCCGAGGACAAGGAAGCCGTTTTCCTGCCCGCCGGCAATCTCACGCCATCGGGCTATTCCCGTGATCAGGCCATGTTGCCCTATCCGGCCAACAGTTTTGACGGATACCGGCTTCTCACCGAGTTCTTCGCGCTGCCACAGAAATTTCTCTTTCTCGACATCGACGGGCTGGACAAATGGAGCGGCGGCGACTGCGAACTTTACATCTATCTGGATGCAGCGGACGCACAGCTTGAACGCATGGTATCGGTCCGGGATTTCGTGCTGAACGCCTCGCCGGTCATCAACCTGTTCAAACAAAGCTGCGAACCGCTCAGCCTCGATGGCACGCGCACGGAATACCGGCTGCTGCCAGATGCACGGCGGCAGCGGACCCGCGAAATCTATGCCGTCGAAAACGTTCAACTGACAAGCCGTTCCGGACAGACGGAAAAGACCTCCCCGTTTTTCGGCCGCACCCAGCGCAACAACGGTGCAAACGTTTTCTGGCAGATACAGCGCCGTTTCGACGACGATGGTTCTTCCGATACGGACATCGCCTTCGTCGATCAGAAGCGCGGACCGCTTGGACCGCTCGACATGGTGGCGAGCATCGATACGCTGTGCATCAATCGCGAGCTGCCAAGCCAGCTTCCCTTTGGCGGCGGCCACCCCTTCCTGCAGCTTTCGACCGGTAACGAGGCTATAAAATCCATCCATGCGCTAATGCCGCCGACCGCGGCGATCCGCGTCAACGAGCGCTCGGCGCGTGAATGGCGGCTGATTTCGCATCTCCTCCTCAACCATCTCTCCCTCACCGACAGCGGCGGCGCGGCACTGAAGGACATTCTGTCGCTCTATTCCTTCAGGGACAGCCCGGAGACCCGGCAGCTCGTGGAGGCGATCAGCAATGTCGAGGCGCAGAATTCCCATGCCCGGATCGGATCGGCCATGGTGCCGGGAACGGATATCACCGTGGAGTTCGACCCCGCGCTGATCGCGCGGCCTGCCGCATTTGTGTTTGCCAATGTCCTCAATCATTTCTTCGGGCTCTACACCTCGATCAACAGTTTCACGCGGCTGACCGCGACGATGCGCGGCCACTCCAAACCGATTGCCCGCTGGCCGGCCCGCGCGGCCGACCGGCCGCTGCTCTAGGAGACCGGGATGGAACAGCAGACGCCAACCATGAAAGACCGGCAGGCCGCGCTTCTCAGCGACGATCCCGGCCGTTTTGAGCCCGCCACCGCGTTTCGCGTCGCCCAGCTGGTTTCGGCGGATGATGGGATTGTCGTCGGCGCTCATGGCGGAACACAGCCGACCCCGCTGGCGATCAGCGGTTTCAACCGCAAACGCGGCCAGGCCGAACTGAAATCCGCCTTCGCGCCCATTGTCGGGCCGCTCGGTTCGCTGCCGCCGGTCTATGGCGAATTGCTGCAGCGGGAAGAGCGCAGTCGCTCCGGCGCGCTGGCAAGCTTCTTCAATCTGTTCGCGGTAAGGTTCAGCGAACTGTTTGTATCCGCGACCGAAAAATACCGCCTCGCAAGGGGATTGCGCTGGTCGGCCGAGCAGCGGGAGAACGGTTTTCGCAAAACCCTGCTTGCACTCACCGGGTTCCGCACAGCCGGTCTGGTGGAAAAGGCAGGCGTGAGCGAAGATGCGCTCCTGCGTTTCAGCGGCCTTCTGGCCGGCCGCAACCGCAATGTTTCGGCCCTGACCTCCATGCTTTGCGAGTTCACGGGACTTCCGGTGAATGTCGAGCAGTTTCGTCGGCGATGGGTGGCTTTGCCGCTTCACGAACAAAGTCAGCTCGGGCAGGCATCCGGGCTGAGGCTCGGACAGAACACGACGGCAGGAAGCGCTGTCGAAGATATGAGCGGCGGCTTCCGGATCGTGATCGGTCCCGTCGCCTATGCGGATTATCTGGCCCTGACGCCCGGATCGAAGCGGCTTACGGAGATATTTTCGCTGACACGCCTGTTCGTCGGAAGCGCCTTGCATTTCGATGTGCAGGTGATCCTGAAAAAGGAGGACATTCCCTTTTGCCGCCTCGGCCAGCCCGATGCCCCCGCCCGCCTCGGCTGGAACAGCTGGGCTCGTGTGGCGCCTGCCCAAAAAGACAGCGCCGATGCTGTGGTGACCGAGCGGGAAGGCTCGGCGATTTCCGCGTGAGGGCATGAACATGAAGCTTGCACTCAAGGACACACGAAATATCGGAGCCGCAAGAGCCAGTCAGTGGAGCTTCGAGCGCGGCCGCCGCGTCATCGGCCGGTCTCGCGATTGCGACTGGCAGATCGACGACAATGAGCGGCGCGTTTCCAAGCTGCACTGCACGCTCAGCCGCGATGGCGAAGGTTTCACGATACTGGACCAGAGCGCGAACGGCACGCTGGTCGATGGCCGCCTGCTTCTGGAAGGCGAAAGCGCGCGTCTCCGCGACGGTTCGCAAATCAACATTGGCGGGCAGGTTTTTCACGTTGCCATCAGCGGCGATGCCGAGCTGGATTTTTCCGATCCCGATGCTTCCCTGCGCATGAGTGACGAGCCGCTGACCATTTCGGCGATACTTGCCGACATCGCCCCGAATGGCCGCTCGGCCGGCGGCGTGTTGGGCAACACCGCCTCCGCCGACGACTGGTCCGAAACATGGCGCGAGGGCACGAAGCGGAAGGCGAAATCCATTTCGCGAAATGTCGAGATCGGCTGGAGCGAGCCGCCCGCGGCGCGTAGAACAGGCACCGTTCTGCCGGATAACTGGGACGAGGAGCCGGTTGCAAGCAGCGAGCACGAACATACCGACGCCCTGAACACGCCGGTGATGATCTCTCGTCCGGTTTCGGCCTCAGGTAACGAGGATTTCGACAGCGTTTTCCCGGAAACGGGTGAAGACCTGACACCAGAGGATGCATCGGCTGCGGGCGCTTCGACTGCGCAGGAGATCGGCGATCTTCTGACCGTGCTGGAGCAGGAAAGCGCCGACTGTCTGGCCATTCTCGACGTTGAAGGCGAGAGCGCCGGCCACGGTTCGTCAGCCTCCCTGAGCGAACGGATGGAAACGCTCATCCGCCAGCAGCGGCGGCTCGCCGCCTCGCTTGAAACGCTGATCCATGGCTGCACGCAAAAACTCGAGCCGAGGCTTCTCGAAGCCTCTGTCGATGCCGGCAACGATCTTCGTGCCAAAATCGAGCGCCGCGACTGGCAGGGGCTGATCATGAAGACCGACTACTGGTCCACTTACAAAAAGCAATTTGAGGAAAACGGCCGTCCATTGCCGGTCAGGCAGTTCCTGCAGCGGGCAGCGCGCGGTGAGGCCGCGCCCACGCTGGAACCTGACGCGATTAAGGCCGATGTAAAGGGGGTAAACAACCACGATGAGACATGAGAACCGTGTTGCCTGGAGCGAGGGCATGTTTCTTCGCGTTCAGCATTTTCAGCAATCCGACCGCTGGACCGAACGCTTGGTGCGCAACGCCACACGCAACCTCTCGCCTTATCCGTGGGGCATCGCCGAAATCGGCGTTGACCGCAGCGCGTTGTCGATAGGTCAATTCGCCCTGTCGAACCTGCGCGGCGTTCTTCCCGATGGAACGCCCTTCGAAGCGCCTGAAGATGCCGACCTGCCGCCGCCGCTCGATCTCGACGAAAGCGTCAAGAACGCCGTTATCTATCTCGCCCTGCCGGCCCGGCAGCCGGGCAAGGCGGATATGTCCGCCAGCGGACGCAACGATGCGAACAATGTGCGCTTCACCGCCTCCAGCTATGAGGTCTCCGACACCAATATCGAGACGGATTTCGTGGCGCCCATCGATGTTGGCCGTCTTAGCCTGAAATTCCTCAAAACCGGCGACGATCTCTCCGGTTACGATCTCATCGGTCTTGCAAGGGTCATCGAGGTCCGTTCTGATCGCGCGGTCATTCTGGACCCGGATTTCATTCCTCCGAGCCTGAGCTGCGCGGCGGCACCCCGCCTCAACGAATTGCTGACGGAGCTTCTGGGGATCGTGCGCCACCGTGCCCAGGCAATTGCCGAACGCATCGGCGATCCGACGATAAGGGGAACGGCGGAAGTGGGCGATTATTTCCTGCTGCAAATCCTCAATCGGGCCGATCCGCTGCTGGCGCATCGCTGCGCCAACGCCACGCGCTTTCACCCCATCCGTTTTTACGAAGACTGCATCCAGCTTGCCGGCGAGCTTGCAACCTTCACCACGGACAAAAAGCGGGCGACGGATTTCCCGCCCTATCGGCACGAGGACTTGAAAGCCACCTTCGGGGCGGTTTTCGACGATCTGCGCACATCGCTGTCAGCGGTCCTGGAACAGGCAGCCGTGGCGATCGAACTGGTGGAGCGCCGCCACGGCGTCCGCGTCGGCACCATCCACGATCGCACGCTGCTGCGCGATGCCGGCTTCGTGCTCGCAGTGCGCGCGGATATGGCCGCCGAAGACATTCGCCGCCGTCTGCCGGCACAGATCAAGGTCGGGCCGGTGGAGCGGATTTCTGAACTGGTCAATGTGGCTCTGCCCGGCATTCCAGTGCGCTCCCTGCCGGTCCTGCCGCGGCAATTGCCCTATCGGTCCGGCACCGTCTATTTCGAGATCGACACGCAATCGCCCCTCTGGAAGCAGCTTGAGACCTCCGGCGCGATTGCCCTGCATCTGGCAGGCGAGTTCCCCGGACTTGAGATGGAAATGTGGGCGTTACGCGAATGAGCAAGGAAAACCCCTCCTCCTGGCAGGATTTGCCAACAGTGGTCGAAATCACCGAGGAAAGCCGCCGACGCAACCAGAACGCCCGCAACATGGCGGCGATCCTCGAAGACATTGTCGAGACCGACGCGTCGGCCGGGCAACCGAAGGCAAGCGCGGCCGCCATGCCGATCGATCAGCTGCTCTCCGGTTTCCATTTCGGCGGCGGCGATGTACCGACGCTCGTGCAATCGGCCGCTCCCCTACTCAACCTCGCGCATCTGCTGCGCTTCAGCGATGCGGAGCCGGATCCCGATCAGCTTCGCCGCGCCTGCATTGAGGCGATCACCCGCTACGAGCGCGATCTCGCTTCCGCCCGCATCAGCCCCGAGCGGGCAAGAGCGGCGCACTATGTCGTCTGCGCCACGGTGGATGATGTCGTTCTGAGCAAACCCTGGGGCGTGCGGGCAGGCTGGGCGCGCTCCGGCCTTGTCACCACCTTCCACAACGATGTCACCGGCGGCGACCGGGTTTTCGACATTCTCGACCATTTCCACCAGTCGCCCGGCGCCAGCAAGGATCTGCTGCTGCTGATCTATCTCTGCCTGTCGCTGGCTTTCGAAGGGCGCACCCGCGTTTCGCCAAAGGGCGCGCTGGAGCTTTCGCGCATCCGCGACAGCCTCTACAAGACGCTGATTGGCCAATACGGCGCCTTCGAACGGGAGCTTTCGCCGCACTGGAAAGGCGTGGAAGCCCGTCATACGCCATTGCGCACGATGGCTGCGCTGTGGACCCTGCTGTCCCTGATGGCGCTTGCCTTTGCGCTTGGTTATCTCTTCTTCACGCTGTCGCTCAACAACGCATCAGATGTCACATTCGAGAGGCTCGCCCATCTCCCACCGAACGAGACGCCGAGCGTGCTGATCGCAAGCCCGCCCCAGCCGCCGGCGCTCGTCGAAACGCCCAAGGTCGTGGAACCGCCGAAGCCGTTGGAACCACGGCAACCCTCCCGGCTTGAAAAGCTGATGGCCTTCCTTCAGCCGGAAGTCGAAAAGAAGCTTGTCACGCTGGCGGATGTAAACGGGCGGCTGCGCATTCGCATCAACAATTCGGGCCTGTTTTCCACCGGCAGCGCCGATGTCAGCCCGCAGTTCCGCGATCTCATCCAGCGTATCGGCGGCGCGCTTGCGGCTGAGAAATTCCGCGCCGTTGTCATCGGCTATACCGATACGGTGCCGATCAAGACGGTGGAATTTCCGTCCAACTGGCACCTTTCCGAAGCCCGCGCCAAGGCCGTCGGGGACATTCTTTCACAATTCACCGGCCCGGAGGCGATCCTGACGGAAGGCCGTGCCGACAGCGACCCGATCGCCGACAACAAAACGGAGGAAGGCCGCCAGATCAACCGCAGAACGGAAATCATGGTCCTGACCAATCCCGATGAAAAACTGAGCGACGCCGGCATTCTCTCGCCGACCATCCAGAACAGTTCGGGACAGCAGTCGCAAGAGGCACAGCCATGAATCCATTGAGCTATTTTTATACGATCCGATCCTATGTCGAGAGCTATGCCGCTCTCATCGGCCGCCGTTTCCTGTCGCTGTTATGGGTGATCGCGCTCTGCATCGTCATCTGGTTTTACGGCTATCTGGTCGCGCTGGGTGATTTCAAGCCCTTGGGAACGACGCAGGCCCGGCTCATCGCCATCGGCATTGTTCTCGCCATCTGGCTGCTTTATATCTCCGTCACCATTTATCGCGGGCGCAAGCAGGACAAGGACCTTGTCGACAGTATCGAGCGCGAAGCCCTGGCCAACCGCCAGGCCGAGGTCGGCGAGATCCAGATGCGTCTCAAGGAAGCGCTGGCGCTGCTGCGGCGGGTCACGAAAAAGCGTTTCGGTTATATTTACGACCTTCCCTGGTACGTGATCTTCGGCGCACCCGGCTCCGGCAAGACGACGGCGCTCACCAATTCCGGTCTGCAATTTCCGCTTGGCGATGCGCTCGGCGAAAACGCAGTGAAGGGCATCGGCGGCACGCGTAACTGCAACTGGTGGTTCGCCGACGAGGCGATATTGATCGATACCGCCGGCCGTTACACCACACAGGATGACCTCGATGGCTCATCCAAAGCCGGCTGGGAAGGATTCCTCGGCCTTCTGAGACGCTATCGCCGCTCGCAGCCGATCAACGGCGCGCTGGTGACATTGTCCATCCCCGATCTTCTCACCCGCGACGCCGAGGAACAACGGCAGGAACTGCGCTCCATTCGCCAGCGGCTTTCGGAACTGGATGAATATCTGCACGCCCGCGTTCCGGTCTATATCGTGCTGACCAAGGCCGATCTGCTGCATGGTTTCGTCGAATTCTTCGACGGTTTCAACAAGACCGACCGCCAGCAGGTGTGGGGCACGACCTTCAAGCTGGATGAGAGCTATACCGCCGAGGATCTACCGCAACGCCTGACGGAAGAGTTCGAACTGCTGCAACAGCGGGTTGATGCGATGCTGATCGAGCGCCTGCAGCAGGAGCAGAATGCCGAGACGCGCGGCCGCATCTTCCGCTTCCCCGCCGAACTCGCGCGGCTGAAAGACCGGCTCCATGAGGCTCTGACCGAACTTTGCGCACGGTCCCCGCTGATCGAAGCGCCGCTTTTGCGTGGCGTTTATCTCGCTTCGGGAACGCAGCCGGAAACGGAAAGGTCTCCCGCAGCGCCCCGAACCCGCCGAAGCTACTTCCTGTCGCGGCTTTTCAAGGATGTCATCTTCCCCGAAGCCGCGCTGGTGATGCGCGACAAGCGCCTTTCCGGACGGCAATTGCTGGTGCGACGCATCGCCTATGGTGTTTCGGCCGCAGCAGTCGCCATCGTCTTCACCGGCTGGATTTTCACCTATTTCGCCAATACACAGGCGCTTGCCGAAGCAGATCGCAAACTTGGCGCTTATGAACAGCTTGTTCAGGGCATTCCCGTGCGCGATGTTTCAGACGCCGATTTTCTCCGCATCCTTCCCGCGCTCGACAATCTGCGCGATGTCAATTCCGGCTTTGCCCGCGAGAGAGTGTGGAACGTCAGTTTCGGGCTCGATCAGGAAGGCAAGATCGTGGGACGGCAGCGTGACGCCTATCAGCGCGCGCTCAATGCCCTGCTCCTGCCGCGCATGATCGTGCAGCTGCAGAAACAGCTCGAGGATGAAAAGGATGTCACGCGCACCTTCAATTCGCTGAAGCTCTACGGAATGCTGGGCGGCATGGGTCCGCTGGACCCCGATTTCCTGACCGTGCAGACGCACCAGATGTTTGCCTCCCTCTATCCCGGCGATGGAAGGGCGGCGGCGAGAGAAGCGCTCGACCAGCATGCAAAAGCGCTGGCGGACGGCGTACTCGCCCCGATTGAGCTCGACGCACGGCTCATCGCAACTGCCCGTGAAACCATTCGCAACCAGGCTGTCGGCACGCGCGCCTATGATATTCTCGCCGGTCTTCCGCAGGCGCGGGAATTGATGGAATGGACACCCGCCACGGCCTTCGGCCCGCTGGGAGAGCGCGCCTTCGAGCGGCGCAGCAAAGCGCCGATGGCGGAAGGCATCGAAGGTCTTTTCACGGCGGAGGGATATCGCAGCGTCGTCATTCCGCAGATCGCCCATGCGGCGCGCATCGCACTTTCCGAAGGATGGGTGCGCGGTTCCGATGATGCACTCCGTGGCGCAACCGTCGAGCAGGTGGCGCAGGCCGCGCTGCAAATCTATTTCGACCGTTTCGAGAAAAAATGGGCCGATACGCTGGCCGACCTTCGGGTCAAGCCGTCCCAGACCCTTGGCGACGCGGTGGAAACAACCCGCGCGCTTGCCAATGAACGCAATATCGTGATGGAGGCTGCCAGATCGATCGCGGAGGCGACCGATCTGCGCCCCGGAGCAGACCCCGCCGCCCTCGCCTCCGCCGCTGAAGACGACGCAACATCGGCCGTTCTGGCCGCCACGGTGAACGCAGCCGATCCCTATGCGAGACTGCGGGACATGCTGGCGGCGAAGGGCGCTGCCACAACGGGCGAGCAGGCCAATGGCGGCAAGGCCGGAGGTTCGCCATCGGAACAGTTGCTCGCGCATTTCAAGATGTTGAACGAGCAGCTTGCCCGTTCGGCAACCACCTCCGATGAAGTCGCCAAGGTGTTCGACGTGGATAGTCAACTCACCAAGGCCAATCAGGATCTGTTGCAGCAGGCCCGTGAATTGCCGGCGCCCCTCGATGTGTGGGTGGCGGGTGTGGCGGCTGATGTCGGCTCGCTTGCGGTCAAATCCGCCCGCAGCCGCATTGCCGAACTCTGGGCGGCCGATGCGGCATCCCTTTGCTCTTCCATCGTGACCGGGCGTTATCCTTTCGACAGGTCATCTTCCCGCGATGTCGCCATCGCGGATTTCACCCGTCTCTTTGGGCCGACCGGTGTTTTCCAGTCCTTCTTCAAACAGCGAATGGAAGCCTTTGTCGACAAGACGACCAACCCCTGGAGCTGGAAAGGCACCTTCGGCGCCGCGGGCATTCCAAGCAGCGCCGTTGCCCAGTTCGAAAATGCCGACAAGATTTCGCGCGCCTTTTTCCCGAACGGCAGCGAGACGCCGGCGGTGTCTATCAATGTCAAACCCGTTTCGCTCACCAATGCCTCCAGCGCGGTGATGCTGGAAATCGAAGGCGAGCGGGTGGTTTATTATCACGGCCCCATTCAGGCGAAATCGATCACCTGGCCCTCGCGCGAAAACACGGCGAGCCTGTCGCGCATCGCTTTCCAGCCGGGCGGCTGGCAGCAGGCGAAAACCGAAAACGGCGACTGGTCGCCATTCCGGCTGTTCGACGGCGCCGACATCGAAAACCAGTCGGGCGATCTGCTGCGGGTGCGATTTGCAAATGGCGGGCAGGCTGCCGAATTCGATATTCAGTTCGGCTCAGTTCTCAACCCGTTCAGGCTGGACGCCATCGCCGGCTTTGCCTGCCCCGCGCAATTTTAGCGGCGGGGCAGCGCACCGTTTTTTAAGGAGGGGATCTATGATGAAAACAACGATGAAAAGCAACGCGGTCAATAACGACTGATGGCCAATCAGGCATCGAGGCCCGCCGAAACCGCGGCGGAAAGCGACCGTATCGGCTTCTTCGGCAAGGTCCCCAGCCATGGCGACTTCATCTCCGATGGGCTTGAACGGGAGCTGATCGGGACATTTGACGACTGGATGCGATCCGGCCTGCACGCCTGCGCGGACACTTTCTCGAGCCGATGGCCCGAAATATTTACGTCATCGCCGCCCATACGCTTTATCATCGAAAACGGCATATGGGGAAACTGCGCCTATGCCGGCGTGCTGGTACCCAGTGCAGACCGGGTGGGGCGCAAATATCCGCTTGCCATCATCGCGCAGCTCAATAGCTTCCGGAAACACCCGAGAACGCTCTATCTAGACGATACCTGGTTCATGGCCGCCGAGGCGCTGGCCGAAACATCCATGACGGGCGATTTCGACATGTCCCGGTTTAATACCTCCGTCAAGAAACTGCGCCTGCCGAAACCACGGGAAGACGATGATGATGCGGCGGACATGGTGCGTGGCCGCGTACCGACGAGCCTCTGGTGGCGCATCGATCCCGTCAGCCGCCGTGCCCGCGGTCTCAAATTCGACGGCAAACCGAAAGCTTCCGATTTCCTGCGCCTCTTCAGCGACATGGCAGGCAAGAGCGAGGAGGACCGCTCGACATCCGTACAGGCGCAGGAAAGTGCGAAACCCAAAACTCCGCCCGTGATGACGTCCGCGCCCGCACCGCCAACCGAACAGCCGTCATCGGTGATCTACAGCTATGCCACGCACCCGGGAACACGGCTTTCCCTGAACGCGGATTCGCTCTTCGTTTCCCAGACCCCTGCCCTCTTCGCCATAGCGGATGGACAGGGCGATACGCACAGCGCCGTGGAAGCAGCACGTCTGGCCACAAATACTCTTGCCGAGACACCCGATGCCGAAAGCCCCAGGGTGATGGCGCAGCAGATCAGGGGAAAGCTCGGCACCGTCAACAGCCTGCTTCTTTCCCGACAAGCCCTGGGCGCCGACGGCAGGCCGATGGCGAGCGTCATCATTGCCTCCATTATCGGCCGCAGACTGAGCGTCCTGTGGTCCGGCGATGCGCGCGCCTATCTCCTGAAAAACGGAACCATGCATCAGCTTTCGCGCGATCACGTCGTTGTCGGCATGAAAAGGCAGCTCGCGCAATGTGTCGGCCTTTCCCAGCAATTCCGCCCGGATATCGTCGGGGAAGACTGGGGGGCGCAGGACAGGCTGCTCCTGTGCAGCTATCCGCTGGTACAAATCCTGAAGGAGCGAGCCATTGCCGAGATTGTCGGCGACACTGCGATCAAGGATTGCGCCAGCGCCCTGATCCAGGAAGCGTTGATCGAGGACGCACGCGAGAATGTCAGCGCCATCGTGATTGGAAACCGGCTTGAGTAAGGGTAAACAAACGGGCGACGGACCTGCCTATCCGCAGGTTTCCGAGCGCTTTTCCGATCTATGGCAAAGCATTCGCCATGACGGCATGCGGGAAAGGCCTGCCGAAGAACAGAAAGACCTGATCGATCAGGTCAGAAATGCGCTGGACCGGAAAATCTCGTATTTTTCCGATGCGAAACCCGGCTGGATCGCCGACAGTTTTGCCCTTGAACGGATTGCCTACGAAAGCGAAAACACGCTGCTGCTGCAGGTGCGGCACCGTGATCTCGGCTCCCTTCATGCCCTGAAAACCACGCCGCCGGCGTTGAGAAACGACGCGGCGCTGCTGCAAAGATTACGCGAGGAGGCGCAGCTCGGCCTGACATTGCGCCATCCGTTTCTGGTGGAAACATCGGCGCTGCTGAGACTGGCCGATGGCCGGCCGGGCCTGTTGCAGCCATGGTTTCCGCAATCATTGGCATCGCTTGCATCGCAGCCGCCGGTTACCGCGCCGCAGGCGATCGCAATCCTTCGCCGCCTCCTGGAAGGGCTGAGCGCCATGCATGCACGGGGGTACGTCCACTGCGATGTCACGCCAGCCAATATTCTGCTGGAGGATGGCGATTTCGAAAGGGGCAGGCTTGGCGATTTCGGCATTGCTCTGGAAATCGGCCAAAAACACGCGGACCGGGGCATGCGCTTTGCCGCCTCGCACGAATTTGCAGCACCGGAACGGATGCGGGACGCAACCGCAAAGCCGGATCAGGATATATTCTCCGTGGGGCGGCTTGCCCGGCGGCTTATCGCGACGGGCGAGGTGCGAACAACGCAAAGGCTGACGGATTTTGCGGACGCCTGTTGTCAGGGCGAACCCGCGTCGCGTCCGCAATCGGCGATGGAAGCGCTACAGCTTTTGTAGCGCTTAATTGGTCAGTTGCCGCCGCCGGGAAGCGGTGCTGCGGCCGTCGGCACGCTCTTCTGGAACACGGTCAGGAGCTTGGCCGAATCCACCAGCGGCGCGTTGCTGGCATAGAGCACATCGCCCTTCTGCATCTGGAAGAGCTGCATGAGGGCAATGCTGGAAGCATCGCGCATATTGACGTGATAAATCACCGGCCGCACGGTCGTGGCCGTCGCAACCGGGCCTTTCGCGCCCGATGCGGTTGCCGACGGCACCTGAATGATCTCGTTGCGGAAAACATAGACATTGCGTGCGTCCGCACGGTCATCAAGCAACCCGCCGGCGCGGCCGACAGCCTGCGCCAGCGTGAGTTTTCCGGCTTCGAACTGGAATTCGCCGGCGCTCTTGAAAGCGCCGAGCGCGGTGTAGCTCGCCGCATCGCCATCGATCATGATCTGATCGTCCGGCGACAGGCGGATATTCTGGCGGTCTTCCCGCATGACGCGGTCAAGCGGCGCGCTCGCCCTGTGCGAGCCGCGAACGACGGTAACCGTGGCAGCGCCCGGAGCGACGGTCGGGCCGCCAGCCTGATTGAGCGCATCGAGCACCCGCTCCTGACGGGCGGTAAGCATTATTTTTCCGGGGTTTTTCACCGCACCGCTCAGCATGACGGCGCTCGTCGGCTTGTCGACGACAGTGACGACGGCCTGCGGGTTCACGGCTGATCCCTTGAGCCCGGCGACGACCTGCGATTGCAGCCCCTCGGGTGTCGAATCCACCACCCTTTGTTTGCCTACGAAGGGGATATTCACCGATCCGCTCTGGTCCACCGTAAAGCGTCCGAGATTGAGCGTCTTGCTTTGCGTCGGGGAGAAAAGCCCGTCTTCGCCGGTATCCAGCACGGTGATGTCGATCACGTCGCCGCGACGCAATCTCTGGGCGTTGTAGCCGGTGTTGCGAAGCGCTGTGAGGCCGGGGCCGGAAGCATTCTGCAGGCTTCCGGCGGAAACCGTAGCCGCCGACGCATTCGCGAGCTCGATGACTGGGATTTTTTCGTTGGTTCGAGGAAAAGTCGCAGATCGGATATTGCCTGCGGTCGGTCCGTCAGATGGCTTTGCACATGCGCTCAAAAGAGCCACCAGCAAAACCGCCCCCAACTTTTTCATCCCTCATCCCCTTGATGATTCAACCTGACGCAGAGATAACATCCAGCCACGTCATCGCAACAACTTTAGCGGTTGCAATTTAGCGAAAACTTGTCTTCCAGAGAAAAGGTGTGACCATTCCGCAACCTTTTCGAAACCGCCTGCCGCAAACCCCAACAATGTACCGATGAGAAATCACCAGACCTCACCGGCTGACGCCGGCCAGCGCCATTCGATGGAACGGTTTTGCGTTGGAGGAGTTTGTTTTCTGCAAACCACGACAGGAGCAAGAACAATGGATCACACCAATCACGTCCGCCTGGTTGAAACCGAATTGACGCCGTCCGTTCTTGAAGGCGCCACCGTTTATGGTGCAGACGATCACAAGGTCGGCAAGGTCGATCATGTTCACGGCGTCGGGGCAGGCAGCACCGCCATCATCGATGTCGGCGGCTTTCTTGGTATCGGCGCAAAGCCCGTCGCAGTACCGCTTAGCGATCTTGATTTCATGCGGGATGAGGACGGCGATGTCCACGCGGTCACGTCATGGACCAAGGACCAGCTGAAGGACATGCCAGAACATCGTCATTAATAGCATTGTCATTCATTAAGAGGAGCGCCCGGCGGTTTGTCGGGCGTTCTTTTATTGTCGGGCAGGCGTTTGCGCGTCAGACTTCCCCGCGCACATCAAACAGCGAGGAAACCGCCGTCAACAGGCAATACGGCGCCGGAAATCATCTTGCTGTCATCGGAAAGCAACAGCGCGATGCTCTGCGCCACCTCTTCTGCTTCCGCAAAGCGGTTGAGCGGATGACGAACCATCATCGGCTGGCTCTTTGCGGGGTCGTTCCAGGCTTCCGCTGCGAGTTCAGTCAGCGTAATTGTTGGGGCGACGGCGTTGACGCGAATACCGTGGGGGCCGAGCTCCTTGGCGAGAACGCGCGTTGCGCCCTCTAGACCTGCCTTAGAGGCCGCATAACACAGGTGATCCTGAAAACCGCGATGACCGGCGATTGAGGTGATGTTGACGATGGCGCCGCCGCCGCCATTTGCGATGCGGGCGCGGGCAAATTCCTGGCAGGTGACGAGGGCCGCACGCAAGTTAATCCCCAGCACGGCTTCATAACCCGCGTCGCTCATGTTGAGCACGCTTTCCAGCACGTTGATGCCGGCGCTGTTGATGAGGAAATCGCAGGGGCCAGCCTCCGCCATCGCAGCGCGGGTGGCGGCGACATCGGCAAGATCAACGCGGATCGAACGTCCGCCGATTTCGCTTTTCAGGCTGTCGAGATCGGACTGCGTGCGGCTGATCGCCACCACGTCCGCACCGCGGGCGGCCATCAGTTGCGCGCAGGCACGGCCGATGCCTTTTCCTGCGCCGGTGATGATGACGGATTTTCCGGAAAACTGCATGGAATCCTCTTTATTTCTTGCGGCCATGACGGCCGGATGATGTGAGTTCTTGGAGCCGCTCAGGAATGACTGGAGGCGCGAATGGCGCGGGCAGCGCTCTGGAGCGCCAGGAACGCGTCGTAACGCACCTGATGAACCATTTGAAAATCAGGATCGGGCCTTGCGCAGCTTACAATCCGCGACATCGCCGGCATGGCGGCAATGAGGTCGGGATAGGTTCCAGCGGCAACGGCGCCCAGCATGGCCGAGCCGAGAAGCACCGGCTCTTCGCATTCGGT
This sequence comes from Agrobacterium sp. ST15.13.013, assembly GCF_027956525.1. Classification (NCBI taxonomy): domain Bacteria; kingdom Pseudomonadati; phylum Pseudomonadota; class Alphaproteobacteria; order Hyphomicrobiales; family Rhizobiaceae; genus Agrobacterium; species Agrobacterium sp. ST15.13.013. Next base: position 95,585 of record NZ_JAQKGP010000013.1, on the reverse strand, counting down.
CAGTTCAACGGGAAGCCCCGTCGCATCGGCCAGCAACTGCCGGGCAAGCGGATGAGCGCCTGCCCCGCCGCTGACGCTGATGGTTTCCACCGGCGCGCCGTTGCGGGCCTGCGTTTCGATGATCTGGCGAAGCCCGTAACCGAGGCCGAGAAGACCCGCCACATAAAGCGCCACGAGGGAATCCACGCCGGTCTCGGTGCCGTAACCGGCGATGACGGCGCGTGCATGGGGATCGGCAAACGGCGCGCGGTTACCGAGAAATTCCGGCACCACGTGAAAATCCTCGGTGATCTTTGCAGCAGCGGAAGCGGATGCGGCAAGATTGAGCGCCCGGTCAGCGAGCCATACCGGCAAGGCTTTGCCTTCCTTGTCGGCAAGCGCCTTCGCCTCTGCATAGGCCGGGTGCAGCTGCACGAGATAATCGATGGCAGCGCCGGCAGCGGACTGGCCGCCTTCATTCAGCCATGCGCCAGGAACCATGGCCGAATAATAGGGCCCCCAGACACCCGGCACAAAGGCGGGCTCGGTGGTGGTCGTCATGGTGCAGGACGAGGTGCCGAAAACATAACCGAGGCATCGCGACGCATCGCCGCCCGCAGCCACCGTGCCGACGCCGCCGGCATGGGCGTCGATCAGACCCGCGGCAACGGCTGTGCCCGCAACCAGACCCATGGCTTTTGCAGCGTCTTCCGTCAAACCGTTACCCAGCGCCGTGCCGGGATGGACGACGCTTTGACCGATGCGGCGAAAGCCCTGCTCGGCGAGATCGCCAAGCCCGATACGGGTGAAATACTCCGCATCCCAGCGCTTTTCGTGGGCGAGATAAGTCCACTTGCAAGTTACCGTGCAGGCGGAGCGATCAAGCGCGCCCGACGCCTTCCATGTCAGAAAGTCCGTGAGGTCGAAAAAATGCTCGGCCCGGGCATAGATGTCGGGCCTGTTTTCGCTGAGCCACAGCAGTTTCGGCGTCTGCATTTCCGGGGAAATACGGCCGCCGACATATTTCAGCACAGCATGTTCGCCGGCATTGATACGCTCCGCCTGTTCGACGGCGCGGTGATCCATCCAGACGATGATATCGCGCTCGGGATGATCGGGTGCGCCCACCGGCAGGGTCTCATCTTCCGGTCCGCGCACGACAAGCGAACAGGTGGCGTCGAAACCGATGCCGGCGACCTCGGCCGGATCGATACCGGCGCGGGAAACGGCTTCGCGGACGCTGTCGCAGACCGCCTGCCACACCTCTGCGCTCGATTGTTCGGCAATGCCGCCATCCTCGCGATGCATGCTGATCGGGCGCTTGGCGGTGGCGAGAAGCTTGCCCGCGACATCAAAGACACCGGCCCGCGCCGAGCCGGTCCCGACATCGACGCCAACAAGATAGGAAGCCATTTGCGATACTCCTCGGAGCGGATCATCCGGCGCTTAAACAGGTTAAAGCGGCGGAACCGTTCCGGTTCTTCCGCCGCTTCAGAGATTATTAAACGCGGTCGAAGTTGGTCGGCAAGACCAGCATGTCGCGGATGGTGACGGTACGTTTGCGCGTCAGCATATAAACGACGGCATCGGCCACTTCGCTCGCATCGATAAGGCTGCCGGATTCCTTGGCCTTGCGAAGATTTTCCTCCGGCCAGTCCGCGAGAAGTGCGGAAACGACCGGGCCGGGAGAGACCTGCGCCACGCGCACGCCGTGCGGGATCATCTGGCGACGCATGCCCTGCACGAAGCTGGTGATCGCCCATTTCGAGCCGGAATAGACCGGCTCCCAGTAGGTCGGGAAATGACCGGCGATCGAGCAGGTGACGACGATATCGCCGGTCTTGCGCTCCGACATATGCGGCACGACGGCATGAACATTCTTCATGACCGCGTTGACGTTGAGATTCAGCATCTTGTCGATGGCTTCGGGCGTCGTTTCGGTGAGATCGCCGCCGATATAGGTGCCGGCGTTGCAATAGAGAATGTCGATATGATCGACCTTCTTGAGAATCTCCGGGATCATCGCGTTGCAGCTGTCGGCATCGAGCAGATTGGTGACCTGCGGGATGGCGCGGTCGCCGAGCTTGGCGACCAGATCATTCAGGGCCTTCTCGTTCCAGTCGACCATGACCACGGTTGCGCCCTGTTCCAACAGCGCTTCGGTGGTGGCAAGCCCGATGCCGGATGCGGCGCCGGTGATGACCGCGATCTTGCCTTGCAGCGATTCAGACATTTAATTCTCCTGCGTTTATGAAGATGTTTCCAGGCCGGCTCAGCGCCATTCGCGCCCGATATAGATGGCCAGCAGAATGATGCCGCCCTTGATGACATCCTGCAGATAGGGGTTGATGCCCATCAGGTTGAGGCCGTTATTGAGAATGCCGAGCAGCACCGCGCCGATGAGCGTGCCGAGGATGAGGCCCCTGCCGCCGGCAATCGCCGTGCCGCCGAGAACGACGGCCGCGATGGCGTCCAGTTCGAAGCCGACACCGGCATTGGGCTGACCGCTCATCAGGCGGCCGGTGAGGATGAGGGCGGCAAAAGCGGCCGTCACACCGGAGATGCCATAGACGGCAAGCTTGACGCGCCCGGTCTTCACACCCGAAAGACGGGCGGCCAGTTCGTTACCACCAAGCGCATAAACGTGGCGGCCGAAGGCCGTGCGCTGCAACAGCACCCACGCCACCGCATAGATCACCACCATGATGATAACGGGCACCGGAACGATGCCAACGCGGCCGACGCCGAACCAGGAAATCCAGCTCGGAATGCCGCTGACCGGGTAACCGCCGGAATAGATGAGGCCGAGGCCACGGGCCATGCCCATGGTGGCGAGCGTGACGATGATGGCCGGCATCCTGCCCCAGGCGACCAGCGCCCCGTTGAAGATGCCGATACCAAGCCCGATAAAGAGGCCAGCCGGCAAAGCAACCGCGGGAGACAGTCCGGTATTCACCATCAGGCCGGCCGACAGCGTGCCGACCAGCGCCATGACCGCACCGACCGACAGGTCGATGCCGCCGGTGAGGATGACGAATGTCATGCCAACGGCCAGAATGCCGACGACGGATACCTGCCGCAGCACGTTCATGATGTTGTTGACGCTGAAGAAATTGTCGCTCGCGAGCCCCATGAGGATTGAGACGACAATCAGGCCCGCCAGCGGCAGGGCGAGCGGCGAACGCAGCATGGCGCCAAGACTGAAGCCGCCCGTTTTCGCGGCGGTGCCGGTGTTTGCATCAAGCGACATGTTCAACTCTCCCGGTGGTGGCGTTTGTCATTATTGTTTCTGAATTGATGTCTGCGCCTTCGACGGTGGCGACGATGCCGCCGGAACGGAAGACGCAGACCCGGTCGGACATGCCGATCACTTCCGGCAGCTCCGAGGAGATCATGATGATCGAATGGCCCCTGGCGGCAAATTCGCGCATCAGCGAATAGATTTCTGCCTTTGCGCCGACATCGATGCCGCGTGTCGGCTCGTCGAAGATCAAGACGCGCATGTCATGGTTCAGCCAGCGGGCAATCACGATCTTCTGCTGGTTGCCGCCGGACAGCGTGTCGACGCGGGCGTACGGCCCCTGCGCCTTGACCTGCACCTGCGCCATCGCTTTTGTCGTATGCTCCAGTTCCTTTTTGAGATCGAGGAACCAGTGAGCCTTGCGGTACTTGCGATAGTTGTTCAGCGAAATATTCTGGAGGATGGAGAAGCTGGTAATCAGCCCCTCTTCCTTGCGGCTTTCTGGCAGCAGGCCGATGCCGCGCATCAGCGCCTCATCAGGGCCGGAAAAGCGCGTGTCCACACCGTCGACCTTGATCTTGCGGCGCGAGGCGGAATGTGCCCCGAGCATGGCGAGAACGGTTTCCGTGCGGCCCGAGCCAACGAGCCCGGCAAAGCCGAGGATCTCACCCTTGCGCAGAGCAAAGCGCGAGACGGGACCGCCCTTCTTCAATTGCAGCTCTTCGACTTCGATCACCTTTGCGGCGGCGGGATCAAGTTGCGGCTTGGGCGGAAAGCTGGCTTCGATGCGCCGACCGACCATCATCTCCACCAGGCGGTCATTGTCGACTTCCGAGGTCAGGCAGGAACCGATCAATTCGCCGTCGCGCAGAACGGTAATGCGGTCGCAGATCTCGAATATTTCCTCGAGGTGGTGCGAAATGAAGATGATTGCCACACCCTGACGCCGCAGCTCGCGCATGACCGTGAATAGATGCTCCGTCTCGGAAGGCGTCAGTGTGGCGGTCGGCTCGTCGAGCACGAGAATGCGGGCATCGAGCGACAGTGCCTTGGCGATCTCGACAAATTGTTGCTGGGCAACCGAAAGGCGATGCACCGGCACGTCAAGCGGAACATCAACCGCCAGCCGGCTCATGATTTCCGCGGCGCGCTTGCGCATCGCGCCCTTGTTCAAAAGGCGCAGCGGCCCGCGGATTTCGCGGGCAAGAAACATGTTTTCCACGGCGTTGAGATAGGGGATCAGGCTGAATTCCTGAAAAACGATGCCGACACCGGCGGCAATCGCCTCGTCATAGTTGGCGAAGCGGCGATCCTTGCCATCAATGCGGATCGTCCCTTCCGAGGGCTGCAGAATGCCGCACAGGATTTTCATCAGCGTCGACTTGCCTGCGCCGTTTTCGCCCAGAAGCGCATGCACCTCGCCGGCGCGCGCCTCAAGGTCGACGCCACGCAGGACTTCGATCTTGCCAAAGCTTTTTCTTATTCCATTCAGTTCCAGCATTTCACCCTCCTCAATGGTCGGGACTGCCCCGCCCCCGCATGAAGCGGGGACGGGACGCGGGAGGCGTTCTTACCAGCTGAACTCGCCGGCGTTCTTGCTGTCGACGACCATGACGTCGATCGGTACTTCCTTCGGCACAACGCGAGCACCCCACTTCTGGGCGAGCGCCATGGCAAGGCCGACACGGACCTGGTCACGCGGGAACTGCGCGGTGGTTTCGATGAACGGACCACCGTCTGCAATTGCCTTCACCGCTTCCGGGGCGCCGTCGACCGAGGTCAGCTTGATGTCCTTGCCGGAACCCTGGATAGCAGCCAACGCTCCCATGGCACCGCCGTCATTCACCGAGAAGATGCCGGCGAGGTTCGGGCGCGACTGGATCATGTTTTCGACGACGCCGAGAGCAACGGAGCGGTCCTGACGGCCGTTCTGCGTGTCGACGAGCTTGATCTCGGGGAATTCCGCGAGTGCAGCCTTGCAGCCTTCGACGCGCTGCAGGATCGGAACGACCGGGATACCGTCGAGGATGGCAACCTCACCCTTGCCGTTCAACGACGTACCGAGATATTTGCACGACTGATAGCCAGCATCACGGTTCTTGGAACCGACGAAGGTATCGACCGGGCCGTTGGCGTTGGCGTCGACAGCAACAACGATCACGCCCGCAGCTTTCGCGGCGTGTACGGCGGCTTCGATGCCGGCGCTGTCGGTTGGGTTCAGAAGCAGAATGTCGATCTTCTGCTGAAGCATGTCTTCAACGTCGGAAATCTGCTTTGCCACATCGTGGCCGGCGTCGGTGACCACGACGTCAGCGCCGATACTGGCGGCAGCTTCCTTCAAGGCTTCCTGCATCGATACGAAATAGGGATTGTTCAGTTCCTGGAAGGTCATGCCGATCTTCAGCTTTTCCTGCGCCAGCGCCGGAGCGGCCATCATTGCAATTGCGGCTGTCGCCATCAGAAACTTGGATTTCATTTTCATCTCACTCTTCCTCCCGTTTGGAAAGTTGGGGCAACAGGTGCCCGTTTCCGGACAGACCTCTGCCCGAATTCTTGGAAATCGGCGATGTGTCGCTGGTTTACTCCGCCATCACAGCTGCCTTCTGGGCCGCAAAAATGGTTCGGAACCTCGACGGCGACATTCCCTTCAATTTCAGGAAATGCCGGTTGAAATTGGAAAGGTTGGAAAAGCCCACATCGTAGCAGACCTCCGCCACTTTCACGTCCTGATCCGCCAGCAGCATCTGGCAGGCAAGATCAATGCGCAACTGATTGCGATAGCGCACCAGCGTCGTTCCCGTATGGCGCTTGAAGGCGCGGGAAAAGGCGCTCGGGCTCTGGCCCACCATGTCGGCGAGATCGATTTCCTCAACCTGTTCCGTCAGATGTTCGCGCAGATGCGAGAGTGCACGGTTGATGCCGCTATCGCCTATACCGGTCAGATCGAGCTCGTAACTCAGGCTCGCCAGCACTTCTGAAGACGGCGCGTTGACCAGGAGATCGAGAATTTCCCAGAAGAGCGCCAGACGGGTCAGGCCCTGCGCCTCGATAAGCCTAAGGATGAGCGGACGAACGCGGTCGCTCGTCTCGTCGTCAAACAGGATACCGCGACGGCTGCGATCAAGGAGGCCGCGCACGACCTCCATTTCCGACATGGAGGCGCAGGCATCTTCGATAAAACTCTCCGGAAACTGGATCACGAGAGAGCGTGTCGGCACGATTTCGTCCGGCTCGATCTCGCTGATCCAGTTCTGGGGGAGATTGGGGCCGGTCATGATGAGCTGACCGGGGCCGAAGCGGCCGACGAAGTCACCAATATAAAAGGTGCCTGACGTCGCGACGACCAGATGAATTTCGTATTCGGGATGATAGTGCCAGCGCACGGTACGGAACGGATAGCCATGCCGCCAGGCAGCGAAAGATTCGCCCTTGCGGATGTGCACCAGTTCCAGATCGGGCTGCATCATAGTTCCTCCCATCCTTACGTCCGCCGTATTCACGGAGCGGGCCATTCCTCTTTATGGCTCGTCCAAGGCGTTGATGAGAGCATATGGCGTGCGGCATCTCTGCATCCACATCACGCCGAAGAAATTGCCGATACTTTTTTGACTCTTTTTTGTCGAGAATTGAAGAGTCGTCTGAAAGGGCTGACTATAAACGCGGCGGGCGTGGCGAATTTTCCGCTCAATTTGGCGTGATGCGCCCAGACAATGCGCAGCCGAAGACGATTTCAGGTGAAATTTTGACGTGTGGCCTGCCGGATGCCGGCAGGCCACACTCATACTTTTCCGCAACGTCCCTGCCGCTCAATCATCAGCGGCAGGCTTCAGCCGTTATTGCGGCATGACGATCTGCAATTTCACATCCGTTTCCCGCGCTTCCACCGCGCGGTCGAAACCGGCGATACTGTCTTCGAAGGGAATGGTCGCGGAAATCAACGGCTTCAGGTCAACCTTGCCGGAGGCGATGAGCGCAACGGCACGGTCGTAGACATTAGCGTAACGGAAGACCGTTTCCACCCGCAGCTCCTTGGCCTGAAGGCCGACAATATCGACCGGAACCGGATCGACGGGCATGCCAACAAGCACGATGGCACCGCCCGGCCGCGCCAGCTTCGCCATGCCAAGCACGGCGGGTGCAGCACCCGAGCATTCGAAGACGATATCACAACCCCAGCCATCCGTGGCGGCCGAAACCGCTTCGGCAAGGTTGCGTTCGCGGATATTGACCGTCTCGATGCCGTCATAAGCGGCGATGATATCGAGCTTCGGCTGAGCGAGATCGGCAACGATGACCTTGGCACAACCGCCGGCCAATGCTGCCAGGGCAACCATCATGCCGATCGGGCCGGCGCCCGTGACAACGGCGATATCACCGGGCTGAATGCGTGCCCTGAGGGCCGCCTGCATGCCGATTGCGAAAGGTTCGACCATCGCGCCTTCGGCGAAGGACACATTGTCCGGCAGCTTGTAGGTGAAGGCTGCGGGGTGAACGACTTCCGGCGTCAGGCAACCATGGATCGGCGGCGTCGCCCAGAAGCGGACAGCCGGATCGACATTGTAGATGCCGAGCTTGGAGGCGCGTGATGTGGGATCGGGAATGCCGGGCTCCATGCAGACGCGATCACCCGCCTTCAGATGGGTGACATCGGAACCGGTTTCGATCACCGTGCCGGAAGCCTCGTGGCCGAGGACCATGGGCTCGTTGACGACGAAATGACCGATCTTGCCATGGGTATAATAATGGACGTCCGAGCCGCAGATGCCAACCGTATGGGTGCGGATGCGCACATCCTTCGGTCCGAGCTCACCTGAACCCGCTCCACCGGGAATATCAAAATCCCTGAGCGAGAGCTTGCCCTTTTCTTCCAGCACCAGTGCCTTCATCTCATCCTCCGTGGTTTTGCGATACGCCTGGCAGCGAATTCAGCAAGCGTGATGGCGTGCAATTTCGGCAAAAGTAAACAGAAATCGGCTGGATCGGACGGTTTTTCTTTGCGTCGGAAAAACTGTATCGAGATGTCTCGAGTTTCTCATCATCCGCCGCCGGAACAGGCCGTCGGACGCGTTCAACAAGCCTCCGATTCGCTGGAGCAATCGACACCCGCGAGACCAAACGATAGCCCGGATCGATCAACCTTTCCTGATCCGTAGTCCTTCCAGAAAGGCCCGGAAACTCTCAACCGCCCGCTTCGAGGTGGCTTCGGGATCGTCGGAATTGGCGATCCATTGGGCGGCGCTGCTGCTTGCTGCATTGATGAAGCGGGCGCATGCCTCCGGATCGATGTCACCGATGGTGCCTTCCTCCCGGAGCGCCTCCAGACTTCGGGCGACAGCGGAAATACAGCCATTGGCATTTGGCCAGCGCGATGGATCACCCAGCACCGCCGGTCCGTCGCGAAACATGATCCGCTGGATTTCCGGTTCGAGAGCCATGCGCACATAACCGAGATTCTCCTCGACAAAACCCTCCCACCGGGAATCGGCCCTCGAAGAAATATCACAAAGCCTTGCAGTCATTTCCGCGTCGATTTCGGCCACAACGGCCGAAAGCAGGCCTTTTTTATCGCCGAAATGATGGTAGAGCGCGCCACGGGTGAGACCGGCTTCGGCGGTGAAGTCGTCCATAGACGCTTCAGCATAACCGATGCTGCCAAAGGCCTTGCGGCCCGTAGCCAGAAGCTTCGCCCGCGTCTCGGCAATCATTTCACTGCGAGGTTTGCGCATTTCTTCTCCATTTTTCTCATACGTCACGTATATTAGTTGACATACGCGCCGTATGCAATTATTTCATTAACATACGCCACGTATGTATGTGGTGGACACCCTTCGAACAAGGTGCATCCCGATGTCTAATCCATACAGAGAAATTTTCCGGGCTCCAGGCGCAAAAGGCTTTTCCGCCGCCGGCTTCTTCGCCCGCCTCCCCATTGCCATGGCCCCGATCGGCATCGTCGCCATGCTTTCCCAGACCCATGGCGAATATTGGCTGGCCGGCGCCGTCTCGGCAACCTTTGCATTGACCAATGCCGCCCTCTCCCCGCAAATCTCCAGACTGGTGGACCGCAAAGGGCAGAGTAAGGTCCTCATCCCCGCCACCATCGTCTCGGTCATCGCCTTTGCGGTACTGATTATCGCGACAAATCAGAAATGGCCTGCCTGGACGCTGTTCCTTTCCGCCTTCCTCGCCGCCGCCATGCCAAGCATTCCCGCCATGATGCGCGCCCGCTGGACGGAAATCTTCCGCGACCGACCTGAACTGAACACCGCCTTCGCCTTTGAATCCGCCGCAGATGAACTCGTCTACATCTCCGGCGCCTCGCTTTCCGTTGGACTTGCGGTTTCGCTCTTTCCGGAAGCGGGCATGATGATCAGCACCACCTTCCTGGCGTTTGGCACCTTTGCTTTCCTTCTGCAACGCTCGACCGAGCCCAAGGTGCGGCCGGTTGAAAGCGGCCGCCGGCAGCGTTCGGCTATCTTCCTGCGGCCGGTCCAGATCATCACGCTTGCCCTGATCTTCGTCGGCTCGACTTTCGCCACGGCCGAGGTGAGCGCCGTCGCAATCACCAAGGCGCTTGGTCAACCGGAAGCCGCCAGCCTCGTCATCGGCGTTTACGCAATCGGCTCCTTCGTGGTCGGCCTCATCCTTGGCGCACTCAATCCCAAAATGCCCCTGCAACGACAATTGCTGATTGCCGTCAGCGTGCTTGCGCTCACCGCCCTGCCGCTGCTTGTCGCCAACACCTCCGTTGCGCTTCTCGCTTTTGCCGTTTTCCTCAGCGGCGTTGCAATCTCGCCGATCTTCATCACCTCATTCGGCCTGATCGAGCGCCGCGTACCGGAATCGATGCTGACGGAAGGTGTAACCTGGGTGATGACCGGCATCGGTATCGGCATGGCGCTCGGCGCCTTCGTCTCCGGCTGGGTGATCGATAATTTCGGCCCGGATAACGGTTTCTGGGTGTCCGTCGCCGCCAGCCTTTCGACCGTCGTCATCATTGGGCTCGGCCAGCGCGCCCTTTCCGGAAATCGCGAACGATCCGGCCCTGCGGCCGCAATGCAGCAACCTGCGGAGTAAGAACAAAGGATCGAGGTCATCCCGGGCGAGAAGCCGCTCGGGATAAACCTCAATTGCATGGGCTGGGGCTCTGCGCTCAGCCCATGCGCTCGGACACATGTTCTCCGGGGGACGCGGGAAAGACGACAGTTCGGTTTCCGTTCAGAAAGACCCGGTGATGAATATGGGCGTGGATGGCCCGCGCAAGAACCTGGCTTTCTACATCCCGGCCAAGACTGACATAATCCATCGCGCTCTGGGCATGGGTCACGCGGATCGTATCCTGCTCGATGATCGGCCCTTCATCGAGATCGGCGGTGACGTAGTGGGCGGTCGCGCCAATCAGCCTCACGCCGCGCTCATAGGCCTGCTTGTAAGGGTTGGCACCCTTGAAAGACGGCAGGAAGGAATGGTGGATATTGATGATACGACCTGACATTTCCTGACACAGCCGGTCCGACAGGACCTGCATGTAACGCGCCAGCACCACAAGCTCCGCTCCGGTATCCCGCACCACCTGCAAGATCGCGGCTTCCGCCTCGGGCTTCGTTTCCGGCGTGACACGAATGTGGTGAAAGGGAATATCCTCGTTCACCACCTGCTTCTGGTAATCCAGATGATTGGAAATCACCGCGACGATCTCGACCGGCAGCGCACCGATGCGGGAGCGATAGAGCAGATCGTTGAGGCAATGGCCGAAACGCGAGACCATGATCACGACTTTCGTCTTTCGCGAGAGGTCGTGAATGTCATAATCCATATCGAAATCGGCCGCGATGGGACCGAAGCCGTCGAGCAGCCCATCGCGTCCCGATCCCTGTTCGGAAACGAAACTCAACCGCATGAAGAAGCGGTCCGTCTCCTGGTCGGTGAATTGCGAACTGTCATTGATGTTGCAGCCGGACCGGGCGAGGTAACCGGATACGGCGGCGACGATGCCACGGCGCGCCGGGCACGAGACTGTCATGATATAGGTTGTCAAATTCTGCTCCCTGGGTCTTTGCCGCACGGACGGATCGCCTGCGCTTTCCCGCCGATTGCCGATGAACCGCCGGCCATGGTCAGGACGGCGATTGAGACTTGCCGAAGCCCGGCGAGGCGGCTTACGAACCGTAGATCGGAAAGGCCTCGCAAAGTGCAGTAACCTCTGCCCGCACCTCGGCCTCGATTGCGGCGTCACCCTCGGCATTTTTGGACAGGGCATCGATGACACGCAGGATCAGAGCACCGATCTGTTCGAATTCGGCGACACCAAAGCCGCGTGTGGTGCCGGCGGAGCTGCCGAGCCGGATACCGGAGGTGACAAAGGGCTTCTCCGGATCGTTGGGAATGGCGTTCTTGTTGCAGGTGAGACCCGCCCGCTCCAGCGCGATTTCGGCAGCCTTTCCGGTGACGCCCTTCGGGCGCAGATCGACCAGCACCATATGGCTGTCGGTTCCGCCAGAGACGATCCCCAGCCCACCATCGGTCAGTACCTTCGCCAGCGCCTGTGCGTTGGCGATGACCTGGCCGGCGTAATCGGAAAATTCCGGGCGCAGTGCCTCGCCGAAAGCCACAGCCTTGGCGGCGATGACATGCATCAGCGGGCCACCCTGATTGCCGGGGAAGACCGCCGAATTCAGCTTCTTGGCGAGATCGGCATCGTTGGTGAGGATCACGCCGCCGCGTGGGCCGCGCAACGTCTTGTGGGTGGTGGAGGTGACGACATGGGCGTGCGGCACGGGGTTCGGATATTTGCCGCCGGCGATCAGACCGGCATAATGGGCCATATCGACCATAAGGTAGGCGCCGACTTCGTCGGCTATGTTGCGGAAGCCGGCAAAATCGATCTGGCGCGGATAGGCCGATGCGCCCGCCACGATCAGCTTCGGCTTGGTCTCCAGCGCCTTTGCCCGCACCTTCTCCATATCGATCAAATGTGTATCAGCATCGACCTCGTAAGAAACAACGTCGAACCACTTTCCAGACATCGTCACCGGCGAACCGTGCGTCAGGTGACCGCCATGAGCGAGCGACATGCCCATGATCCGGTCGCCCGGCTGCAGCAGAGCCAGGAACACCGCCTGATTGGCCTGCGCGCCGGAATGCGGCTGCACATTGGCGAATTCCGCGCCGAAGAGTTGCTTCAACCGGTCGATGGCGACCTGTTCGACCTTGTCGACGAATTCGCAGCCGCCGTAATAACGCTTGCCGGGGTAACCCTCGGCGTATTTGTTGGTCAACACCGAGCCTTGCGCCGCCAGAACATCGGCGGAGACGATGTTTTCCGAAGCGATCAGCTCGATCTGCGTCTTCTGGCGATCGAGTTCCTCGGCGATGGCGTCGGCGATCACCGTGTCCGAAACGGTATTATGTGACAGTCGGTTGAGCATTTTTTCTCCTCCAGATCAGGCGATGTCCGCCGCAAGTTCCTTGCAGCCTGTTTCAAGCAGATGGCCAAGATGCGATACGAAACTGTTCCAGATATCCATACGGAAACGGTTTTCCGCATCGCGCCAGAGCACCACGCTGACGCCGTCAAAAATCGTCCGGCGTCCCTCGCCCACCGCAATGGTGTCGATGTCGCGGGCGCAGCCCAGCGTCAGCAACTCGGCGGCCTGCGCACCTTCGATCAGCAGCGTCACTTCCCGTCCGGAAATATCGACGAGACTATGCGGATGGCTGGCGTAAACGCCTGCGCAGGCGGCAATCAGCCCGTCAACCGCACTGACAGGTGCAAGCACGGTCCATTCGTCGGGGCCAAGGCGCAGGACCTCAATGTCGCCCGAAGCGGCGCGGAGGCCGATCCGGTCGGGCAAGGTCAGGCCAAGGGCGGCGTTGAGCGGGGCGAGATCGCCGCGCGCGCGCAGCGACAGCCGCGCCTGCGCGGCCAGAACGCTGACCCGGGCAGCTTTGCTCTCGGCCAGCGTGCCGGGAACAGGGGAGGAAACGCGCATATTCATTGTCATCTCCAGGTCAAATCTTCAGGCGGGTATTTTCGGGATCGACGAAGACCATCCCGGTGATTTTTGCGGCAATGGTGCGGTCCAGCATCGGAATGTAGACGGTCTCACCCATCCGATCATGGCCGCCCTCAACCAGCGCCAGCGCAATCGGCTGGCCAACCGCATCCGAGTGATAGGAGGAGGTGACGTGACCCACCATTTTCATCGGTATCGGCTGTTTCGCATCGAAGACGATCTGCGCGCCCTCTTCCAGCTTGGAGCGGTCTTCGGTGAGAAGGCCGACGAGGTGGCGGCGGTCCTTGGCGACGAGATCGGGGCGGGCAAGGCCGCGCTTGCCGACGAAATCGGGCTTTGATTTGCCGACCGCCCATCCCATCGCGGCGTCATAGGGCGTCACCGTGCCGTCGGTGTCCTGGCCGACGATGATGTAACCCTTTTCAGCGCGCAGCACATGCATGGTCTCGGTGCCATAAGGCGTGATGCCATATTGCCGACCGGCCTCCCACAGGATTTCCCACAGCTTGCGGCCAAGCGGCGCCGGCACGTTGACCTCAAAGCCGATCTCGCCGGTGAAGCTGACGCGGAACAGCCGCGCCGGCATGCCGGCCACGGTGCATTCCACGCAGGACATATGCGGGAAAGCGTCTTCCGTCAGTTCGACACCTTCCACCAGCGGCGCAAGCAGCTTGGCCGCGTTCGGACCGTTCAGCGCAATGGTGGACCATTGTTCGGTGGTCGAAGTCAGCCAGACATTAAGATCGGGCCATTCGGTCTGGAGGTAGTCCTCCATCATGTTCAGCACCCGGGCGGCACCGCCCGTGGTGGTCGTGACGTGGAAACGGTCCTCGGTCATGCGGCCGATGACGCCGTCATCACGGATAAAGCCGTCATCGCCGAGCAGCAGGCCATAACGGCAGCGGCCGGCGGCAAGCTTCGTCCAGGGATTGGTATACATGCGGTTCATGAACTCGACCGCGTCAGGACCGACCACTTCGATCTTGCCGAGCGTCGAGGCGTCGAAAATGCCCACACTCTGGCGCACCGCCCGGCATTCGCGGCCGACGGCCGCGTCCATGTCTTCACCCGGCTTCGGGAAATACCAGGCACGACGCCATTGCCCGACCGGTTCATAGACCGCGCCATGCTCCTCAGCCCAGCCGTCGATCTGCGTCTTGCGCGTCACTTCGAAATGCGCGCCGCGGTGATAACCCGCAAAGGCCCCGAAGGTCGTCGGCGTATAGGGTGGGCGGAAGGTGGTCAGTCCCACCTGCGGCTGCGGTTTGCCGAGTGCTTCCGCCGCGATGTTCAGGCCGTTGATGTTGGACATCTTGCCCTGATCGGTGGCCATGCCATTGGTGGTGTAGCGCTTGACATGCTCGATGGAGCGCATGCCCTCGCGCACGGCAAGCCGCAAATCCTTGGCCGTCACGTCATTCTGGTAATCGACGAAGGCCTTGGCCTTGCCGGCGTCGCGGTCGCTCGGCAGTTCGGTGTGGGAAACGCCGCTGCCGGTACGATCATGATCCACCGCATGGCTGGAAACGTTAGCGGTCTTGCCAAGCGCTGCGACGACGTCGCGGCCCCTTTCTGCGCCGTCCTTCAGCGCGGCCTCGATGCCCCACAGGCCGCGCCCGGCGCCGGCGATCACGCAGTCCTCGTTCGTCATGGCGGGCACGAAGGTCGTCCGCTCGTCATCCCAGGCAAGCTTGCCCTGCGTGTGAGAGAAGAGATGCAGCGACGGCGTCCAGCCGCCCGACATCAGCACCGCGTCGCAGGCGATCTCCTGTCCCGCACGAACCGTGGAACCGTTCACCGGATTGACGCGGACCGACTTGACGCGCAGCCGCCCCGACGTCGCCGTGACCGTATGCGACAGCTTGACGGGAATGCCGAGCGCACGCGCCTCGTTCACCAGCTCCTCGCGCACCTTGGCGCGGGTATCGACAATCGCCTGGACGCGCGCGCCGGCGCCGTGAAGATCGAAAGCCGCATACCAGGCGCTGTCATGGCTCGTCACGACCACCGGCCGGTTGCCGACCTTGACGCCATAGCGGTTGAGATAGGTCTGGGCAGCACCCGCCAGCATCACGCCCGGCCGGTCGTTGCCGTGGAAAACCAGCGGCTTTTCCAGCGCGCCCTGCGCCAGCACCACCTGACGCGCCCGAACGCGCCACAGGCGCTCGCGCGGCGTATCCTTCGGCACGGTTTCGAGATGGTCGGTCAGCTTTTCGCAAAGGCCGATCATGTTCTGGTGGTAATAGGCAATCGCCGTCGTGCGCGTCATGACCTTGACGCCCCGATCCTTCAGGGCCGTCAATTCATCCGCAAGCCAGGTCCACGCTGGCTTGCCGTCGATCTTCGCCTGGGGTTCGGACAAAAGCGTGCCGCCGGCTTCGGCATTTTCATCGACCAGCACGACCTTGAGACCATCGACCGCCGCCGCACGCGCCGCTGCAAGACCGGCAGGACCGGCGCCGACAATCAACACATCGCAATGCAGGTTGCGCGAGGCGTAGGTATCGGGATCTTCTTCCGTCGGCGAAACGCCGAGACCGGCCGCTGCACGGATGAAGGGCTCATAGACCTTGTCCCAGAAGCTCTTCGGCCACATGAAGGTCTTGTAGTAGAAGCCCGCCGAAAACAGCATATAGGCCATGTCATTGACCGCGCCGATATCGAATTTCAGGCTCGGAAATTTGTTCTGCGAGGTGGTTTCGAGCCCGTTCCAGATCTCCTGCACCGTGGCGCGGGTATTCGGCTCGAACCGACCGGCGCTACGGCGGGTGCCGATCAGCGCATTGGGTTCCTCGGAACCCGCCGCCACCGGGCCGCGCGGGCGGTGGTATTTGAACGAGCGGCCCATCAGATGCACGCCATTGGCGAGAAGCGCGGAAGCGACGGTGTCGCCCTTGACGCCGCGATAGGTCTTGCCGTCGAAGGTGAAGCTCACGGAACGGGCAGCATCCACCCGGCCACGGCCGGAAACGCGATAGGAGTTCATTTCGACACCTCTGAGCTTGCTGGTGCGCGTGTCAGCGTAGACAGTTCAGGGCGCGGCTCACCCGCGCGATAGGTCGTGAGAAACCGGTCGCTCACCGTGTCGCGCACGGCGTTGAAGAAGCGACCGCAGCCGTGCAGGTGCCGCCAGCGCTCGAAATGCGGACCTTTGACGTTTTCGCGGATGAACAGGAATTCCTCCCATTGTTCATCGCTTTGCGACGACGGGTCGGCCGGGCGGACGATATGGGCCTGGCCGGCATAGGTGAATTCGGCTTCGGGCAGCGTTTCGTTGCAATAGGGACAGCGGATCAAAAGCATGGTTCAAATCCTCGGAGCATTTCCAGTAAAAGTGCGAAGCGGTTTTACGTCCGGAAAATGCGTGGAAATTAATGCGCCACGGCGGCGGCGGCGGCCTCGTCGATCAGGCGGCCGGAGCGGAAGCGTTCCAGCGTGAACGGCGCGTTGATCGGGTGCGGTTCGTTTTTGGCGATGGTCCAGGCGAACGTGTGGGCGGCGCCCGGCGTTGCTTTGAAGCCACCGGTTCCCCAGCCGCAATTGACGTAGAGCCCGTCGACCGGCGTCTTGCCGAGAATGGCCGAGCGATCCGGCGTCACATCGACAATGCCGCCCCATTTGCGCAGCATCCGCATGCGGTTGAAGATCGGGAAGATTTCGACGATGGCCGCGATCGTATGTTCGATCAGCGGCAGGCCGCCGCGCTGCGAATAGGAGGTATACTGGTCCGTGCCCGAGCCGATGACCAGCTCGCCCTTGTCGGACTGGCTGATATAGGCGTGGACGGCGTTCGACATGACCACGCAGGGGAAAATCGGCTTGATCGGCTCCGACACCAGCGCCTGCAATGGATAGCTTTCAAGCGGCAGACGCACGCCGGCCGTGTCCATGACGACCGAGGTGTGACCGGCGGCCGAGACCGCAACCTTCTTCGCCTTGATGAAGCCCCTCGCCGTCTCGACGCCCGCGACGGAGCCATCGGCGTTACGGCGAATGGCGGTGACCGGACAGTTCTGGATGATATCGACACCACGGGCTGCGGCGCCGCGCGCATAACCCCAGGCGACCGCATCGTGTCGCGCCGTGCCGGCCCGTTCCTGAAGCGCGCCGCCCATGACGGGGTAACGCGCATTCGGCGCAATGCTGAGCGGCGGGCAATAATCCTTGCACTCTTCCGGGCTGAGCCAGCGATTGTCGACGCCGTTCAAACGGTTGGAATGGATGTGGCGCTTGAAGCTCTGCACATCGTGCACATTATGCGCCAGCATCAACACGCCGCGCCTTGAATACATGACGTTGTAGTTCAATTCCTGGCTCAGGTTCTCCCACAGATCGACGGCGTGATCGTAAAGACGGGCGCTCTCGTCATAGAGATAGTTCGAGCGGATGATCGTGGTGTTGCGGCCGGTATTGCCGCCGCCGAGCCAGCCCTTGTCGATGACGGCGACATTGGTGATGCCGTGCTGGCTGGCCAGATAATAGGCAGCGCCCAGACCATGGCCGCCGGCACCGACGATGACCACGTCATATTCGGCTTTCGGCTGACTGTCGGGCCATTGCTCGTCCCAGTCCTTGTGGCCGGTCAGAGCATTCCGCAAAAGATTGAAGGCATTAAAACGCGTCATGAGCGGGACCCGATGGTTGGAAAATCTCGTGTCGCAAAAGCTAGGAGCATTTGCCGCGCCCCGGCTGGACAATCGCGTCTGTTTGCATGAATATTTGCGTCATGACCTCACACCGCGCCAGAAAACGCCTCAGCGTCGCCTTCCTGCTTGCCGACCGCTTCACGCTGTCGGCCTTCGCGAATTTCGTCGATGTGCTGCGCCTTGCGGCCGATGAGGCGGACCGTTCACGGCCTATCCTGTGCGAATGGTCGGTGCTCTCGGCAAGTTTGAGCAGCGTGCAGTCGAGCTGCGGCGTGAAGGTGCAGCCGGACACGCGGCTGATGGACGCTGCGCATTACGACTATATCGTCGTTGTCGGCGGTTTGATCAGCGATCACAGCGCCCTGCCGCATGAAGCGCTGCGCTTCCTGAAAGAGCGGGCAGCGGCCGGCGTTCCCATCGTCGGGCTCTGCACCGGCGTTTTCATCCTGCATGAGGCCGGCCTGCTCGATGGCTATCGCTGCTGCGTGAGCTGGTTCCACCGCCAGGACTTTCTCGACCGTTTCGATACCGTCCAGATGATTTCCGACCAGATCTTCGTCATCGACCGCGACCGGCTGACCTGTTCCGGCGGCCATGGAGCAGCGCATCTGGCGGCGTTCCTTGTCGAGCGCCATGTCGGCCAGTCCGCCGCCATCAAGAGCCTCAACATCATGATGATCGACAGTGCGCTGAGCGGCGAAAAACCTCAACCCGGCCAGCAGAGCGCGCGCAAGGCCAACGATCCCCTCATCAAAAAAGCGATCCTGCGGATGCAGCAGAATATCGAGGTTCCGAGAACCGTGCAGGAACTGGCGAGTGATCTCGGCCTTGGCCGCCGCAGCCTCGAACGGCGTTTCCTCACCGACCTGGGCGCAACGCCTTCAAAGGTCTATCTCGAACTGCGGCTTGATCGCGCTTTGTCGCTCCTGCGCACGACGCGTGACAGCATCACCCAGATTGCGCTCGCCACCGGTTTTTGCGATGCGCCGCACCTTTCCCGCACGCTCAGAGCCGAGCGCGGTTTCACCCCCAGCGAATACCGCAAGACTCAGGTCGGCCACGTCGCGACCGACGAGGAATTCGCCGTCGGCGTGCTGCTTCCACAATCCTGAAAATCTTGCGTCGGTTCTAGGAACCCGCCCCCATGAAGGTCAGCCGGGTAAGAGCCGTATAGCTGGATTCCGAGGCCATCAGGGCTGCAAAGACGAGCACGAGAACCGGCGGTAACAGGATTGCGTAGATCAGGACCAGCCGTTCCCAGGCCATGTGCATGAAAATCGCCATGATCAACCCCGCCTTCAGGATCATGAACAGGATGATGAGAGACCATCTCGGATAGCTCTGGATACCGAGATAATCGATCATATAGGAGAAGGCGCTGAGAACGAAAAGCAGCCCCCAGACCACCATGTAAAGTCTTATCGGATGCTGCTGTCCCTGTTGTGACTGTTGCTGCGCCATGATGCCATCCTCACTCACCACAGATAAAAGAATGCGAAGATAAAGACCCACACCAGATCCACGAAGTGCCAATAAAGCCCCGTTATCTCGACGATCTCGTATTGCCCCTTGCGGCTGGTGAAGAACCCCCGCCTTTCCTCATCGAAATCTCCCCGCCACACCTTGCGCGCGACGATGAGAAGAAACAGGACGCCGATGGAAACATGGGTGCCATGAAAGCCCGTGATCATGAAGAAAACCGAACCGAACTGCGCTGCACCCCACGGGTTTCCCCAGGGACGAACACCCTCAGCGATCAGCTTGCTCCATTCGAATGCCTGCATTCCCACGAATGTCGCGCCAAGCGCTGCCGTCGCCACCATCAGCGCGGCGGTTTTGCGACGGTCGCGGCGATATGCGAAGTTGACGGCCATGGCCATCGTGCCGCTGCTGCTGATAAGAACAAAGGTCATGATGGCAATCAGGATCAGCGGAATGTGCCTGCCGGCAATCGTGAGCGCGAAAACCTCGCTCGGATTGGGCCAGGCCGCGGTGGCCGACATGCGCGCCGCCATATAGGCCAGCAGGAAACAGCCGAAAATGAAGATATCGCTCAGAATGAATATCCACATCATTGCCTTGCCCCAGGAGACGTTCTTGAACGCCCGCTGGTCCGATGACAGATCGGCGGCGACGCCGCGCAGTCCAGCCGGCCGCAGATGCGGATCACTAATCGGTCTTTCCTCCCTGGATGCGGCCATGATCGACACTCCTCAGGTGACCAATTGACGGCAGAGATCGGCAAAACTATTCGCCCAGCCGGCGAAAAGCGCAAAAAGGATGAGCCAGACGACCAGCATGAAATGCCAGTAGATCGCGCACAGCTCCACACTCAGGCGCATTCTTGCCGACAAGGGCTCTCTCCGGGCACGGATTGCGGTGCGCCCAAGTACGAGGAGCCCGCCCAATATATGCAGGCCATGCAGGCCGGTAATCATGTAGAAGAAGCTGTTCGATGGGTTATCCGCCAGAACATAGCCTGCGGAGATAAGTTGCCTCCACGCCAGGAATTGACCGGCCACAAAGAAAACAGCCGTCGCAAAGGCTGTCACAAGAGCCGCATTCAGCCTGTCGCGATGATCCGGACGGGTTTCGGTTTTCGCCCATTGCAGCGCCAGACTGCTGGCGGCGAGCGCCGCGGTGTTCACCCATAACAGTCCGGGGAGCGGAATACCCCACCAGTCGGCGCCGCCCATGCGGCCGAGATAGGCGCTGATGAGCAAGGTGAACAATGCACCGACCACCGCCAGAAATATCCCAAGTCCGAGCTTCGCAATTGTCACCGACGATCCCTGCATCTCCGGCGCATCGCCTGCCAGACCAACTTCCAACCAGGGCTTCGAGGCCAGCCGCTGCCGCGCCATCCACCAGCCGATGATGCCGGCGATACCGGCCATGAAGACAAGGATGGCGCTCATGACAAGGCCCTCTCGGACGACCCCGCCGAAGCCGGCTGGTTTTGCGGCAGGAAGTCCTCAGCCGCGCCAGGCACGCTGTAATCATACGGCCAGCGATAAACGACCGGCAGTTCCTTGCCCCAGTTGCCATGAACCGGCGGCGTCTGCGGCGTCTGCCATTCCAGTGTCGTGGCCCGCCACGGATTGCCGACGGCCTTCTTGCCCCACCGCAGGCTCCACTCGAGATTGAACACGAACAGCAATTGCGCCGCACCGACAATGAGCGCGGCCACGGTGATGCATATGTTCAACGTGTGCGCCGAATCTGGAATGAAGGCGGTTTCGCCCAGCTCGTAATAGCGGCGCGGCACGCCCATCAGCCCGAGATAATGCATCGGGAAGAAGATGGCATAGGCACCAAGGAAGGTGATCCAGAAATGGACGTGCCCCATCGCCTCGTTCAGCATCCGGCCCGTGACTTTCGGATACCAGTGGTGAATCGCACCGAAGATCACCATGATCGGCGCGACCCCCATCACCATATGGAAATGGGCGACCACGAACATCGTATCCGAAAGCGGCACATCGACGACGACATTGCCAAGGAATAGGCCGGTCAATCCGCCATTGATGAAGGTGACGATGAAGGCGAGCGCAAATAGCATCGGCAGGGTGAGATGAATATCGCCGCGCCAGAGCGTCAGCACCCAATTATAGACCTTGATCGCCGTCGGCACCGCGATGATCAGCGTCGTGGTTGCAAAAAAGAACCCGAAATTCGGGTTCATGCCGCTGACATACATATGATGCGCCCAGACGACGAAGCTCAGCGCCGCGATGATGACGATCGCCCAGACCATCATGCGGTAGCCGAAGATATTCTTGCGCGCATGGGTGCTGATCAGATCCGAGACGATGCCGAAGGCGGGAAGTGCGACGATATAGACTTCCGGATGGCCGAAGAACCAGAACAGGTGCTGGAACAGGATGGGACTGCCGCCCTCCTGCTTCAATTGTTCGCCCATCTCCACGATGGCCGGCATGAAGAAGCTCGTGCCGAGCAGCCGGTCGAACAGCATCATGACGGCGGCGACGAAGAGCGCCGGGAAAGCGAGCAGCGCCATGGCGGTCGCCGTGAATATGCCCCATATCGTCAATGGCATGCGCATCAGCGTCATGCCCCGCGTGCGTCCCTGCAACACGGTGACGACGTAATTCAGCCCGCCCAAAGTAAAGCCGATGATGAACAGGATCAGCGATGACAGCATCAGGATGATGCCCCAGTCGCGCCCGCCCGGCGTTCCAGAAAGAAGCGCCTGCGGCGGATAGAGCGTCCAGCCGGCGCCCGTCGGCCCGCCGGGTGCGAAGAAACCGGCCACCAGCACAAGGACGGCGGAGAGGTAGAGCCAGTAGCTCAGCATATTGGCATAGGGAAACACCATGTCGCGCGCGCCGAGCATCAGCGGGATCAGATAGTTGCCGAAACCGCCAAGAAACAGCGCGGTGAGCAGGTAAATCACCATGATCATGCCATGCATGGTGATGAACTGATAATAATGTTCCGCGTCGATGAAGGAGAAATAGCCGGGAAAACCGAGCTGCAGGCGCATCAGCCAGGAAAGCACCAGCGCCAGCATGCCGATTGCGATGGCTGTCAGGAAATATTGAATGGCGATGATCTTGGCGTCCTGGCTGAAAACATATTTCGTCCACCAGCTTTTCGGGTGATAAAGCTCGACGTCCTCGACTTCAGCGGGCTGAATGACCTGCCCGGCGCCAGATCCAATCTCGACCATGTTCCATCCTCCCTGTTCCCCCGATGCGGTCTTCCCCTCTCAATATGCACGACGCTCATCTGGCCGCCGACGTTTCCGCCGAGGCCAGCAATTTCGAGAAAGTCGGCTGCTGCTCCAGCCAGGCTTGATAATCGGTGTCGGTATCAACGACGACGGTGCCGCGCATCTGCGGATGGCCCACACCGCACAGTTCCGCGCAGAGAACCTCGAATGTCCCCGTCCGGGTCGGCGTGAACCAGTAATAGGTGACCGAACCGGGGATCATGTCCATCTTTGCCCGGAACTCCGGCACGTAAAAATCATGCACGACATCGACCGCGCGCAGCAGCATTTTCACCGGCCTGCCGGCGGGCAGATGCAACTCGCCGCCTTCAACGATGACATCGTCCATTCCGGCGGGATCGTTCCTGTTCAGGCCGAGCGGATTGTTGGGTCCAATAGCGCGCGTATCCGCCCGCCCGAGCCGTCCGTCCGCTCCCGGCAGCCGGAAACTCCATTGCCATTGCTGACCGACGACCTCCACCTCGCTCGCACCGTCAGGGACGGTTACGAACTGGTTCCATACGAAGAGGCCCGGCAAAAGCATCGCCGCCACCCCAACCCCGGTCCCGCCCGCCAGCCACCATTCCAGGCGCTTGTTTTCAGGCTCATATGCCGCCCGATTTCCGGCGCGGTGCCTGAAGCGGAACACGCAATAGGCGACGAACAGCACGATGGCGGAGAAAACGAAGCCGGTGATCCAGAAAGTGATGATGATCGTATTGTCGATATAGCTCCAGTTCGACGCTATCGGCGTCCACCACCACGGGCTCAGCAGGTGGAACACGATCGATCCCACTACCAGCAGAACGAGAACCACAACGACAGCCATCGTCTCCTCCCGTGACCCGGCCACGACTGCTTCCAAAACCCATCGCAAAATATATTAGCATTATCTCATAAATGAGTCGGGCGAGCAATTATGGTAGCGGCTCCTTCCTGTGCGCCTGCTTCAATCGGGAAGGCAATCGCGAAAAGCAGACGGATCTGAAGAAAACGATACCACATGGCGTCCCCGCACTCTGCGTGGCCATTCCAACCGCCGCGGCTCCCCTCAGCGGGGCCGCAACGGCAGGAAGGATGATCTACGGATATATTTCCTCTATCAATTCAAGGCGTACGGCTCGGATAATCGGACACGATCAGTTTCCGATAGAGGTGCCAGGTCGAGTGGCCGAGGATGGGCATGACGACCGCGAGGCCGATAAAAACCGGGATCGTGCCGACAACGAGCAAGGCCGCGACGATCAATCCCCAAAGCGCCACGGGAACCGGGTTGGCAAGCGTGGCGCGGATGCTCGCATCCACCGCCGCGACTGCGCCGACATCCCGGTCGAGCAGCAGCGGAAACGCCACCACCGTTGTCGCCAGCACGACGACCGCGAAAACGAAACCCGCGAGATTCCCCCAGATGATGAGGGAGAGACCTTGCGAGGTCGTCAATACGTCCGACAGAAAGGTAGAGAGCGAAACCGGACCGGTCGCATCGAAAGTCGCAGTGTAGATGCTCTGCGCAACAATCAGCCAGACGACGAAAAGCACCAACAGCATGACGGCGACCGCGATGATAGACGGCAGGGCCGGAGAGTGACGAACCTCCAGTGCATGCCGCCAGGAGCTATCCAGCCCCTTTTCGCGCCGCCGACTGATTTCATAAAGCCCGATGGCCGCGATCGGACCAATCAGTGCAAAACCCGACATCAGCGGATAAATAACCGGCAGCAAATTGGCGCCGGAACTCCACATCACCAGAAAAACACCGGCGATCGGATACATAAGACAGAGAAAAACATAGTGGGACGGCTTTTCTTTAAAGTCCTCAAGTCCCAGCTTCAACGCATCCACGATATCCGGGATGCCAATCTTGCGGACTTCCGGGCGGGCAAATTCACCACTTGCACCGGACATGACATGGAATGCCGTCATAGCACTTCTCCTCCTGCGCCATGATCCGGCTGGCGGTACAGGAACGCTCGGTGACTTCTATCGAGGCGTAAAACCGCAACCGGCTGTTTTGTAATTTATCAAATTCTGGCGCCTTTGTCGCCTGTTGTTTAAATTGGAGACATCAGATGCCCGCCGTCGGCACAACCGACAGAGCCGCACTTGCGCAGGTTTTGGATCGTTGCCAGCTCCGCGCAGTGTCTATGGCGCGTACGAAGCGGGCATGGTCTTCGGCATCGACCGATCCGTCGGGCGCGAATATCTCGGCATCGCCTCGCAGGGCCGCAACATCGACGCCGCACAGTTCCGCCAGACCGAGCGCCGTCAACTCGCTTGCCTATGCGCGCGCCCATAGGCAAGCGATCAAAGCCGGGGGCCTCCCTTTACCATGGGGCTGCGCCGACTTCGTTTGCAGGGTCAGAGAATAAGCTTGAGGCGACGGAATGCGGGAGCCAATAGACGCCCGCACCATCCCTCTCCGGCTCTATTGGCCGCCCTTTATGGCCGGCGCCGGCGTGTTGAGAAGCTGCTGTTCCCAGAGATAGGCGATGCCGCTGCCGCCGAAGTGCTGGATGAGAATTTCGGTCAGTTCCTCGACATGCTCGGTGCGCGCCCAATCGCGCTGCCATTCGCCGGCGAGCGCCATTACCGTCATCGGGTTCGCGCCGGCTGCGATCATGCGCTGAATGGCGACCTCGTGAGACTCCTTGGAAATCCCGCCAGACGCATCGGTGATCACGGTTACGTCCCAGCCTTCGCCGGCTGCTTGGATGACGGGCATTGCAACGCAGACCTCGGTCCATAGACCCGCAATGATCAGTTGCTTGCGGCCGGTCGCCTTGACGACGTTCACCACATTCTCATCCTGCCAGGTGTTCACCCAGGTGCGATCGATGACTTCCTGGTCCGGAAACACGTCGGTAATCTGCTTGAAGAGCAGTCCGCCGCGCGCCGCGATTACGCTGGTGAGAACCGTCGGAACATTGAAGGCTTTTGCCAGCTTCGCCAGTGCGGTCGTGAGGTTGACCACAGCCTGCGGATCGTGGCTGTTGAGATTTGCGAGCTGATAGGGCTGATGATCGATCAGAACGAGGACGGAATCTTCAGGGCGGAGAAGTGAATCGAGGCCGTTACGAAAGGTCATGGGTTCATCCTATGTTGGCGTTTTATTGAAGCGCTTGCGCAAAGACATGCACCCCTTCGGGCGTTGCCGCGGGGCGAAACTTGTCATTCCTGTTTATGATGCGGTAGTCATTGTCAGCGTTGAGCTGTGTCGCAGAATGAGGAACGCTGAGTGGATATCGAAGATCTTCGGACATTCGTCGAAGTTGCAGATGCGGGAGGCGTCACTTCGGCCGCGCTGCGGCTCGGCATCTCCAAGTCGATGGTCAGCCGGCGGCTCTTAAGGCTTGAAGCCGAGCTTGGTGTCCAGCTTCTGGCCCGATCCACACGCGGCGCTTCCCTGACAGAAGCAGGCGCAACCTTCCGGGACTATGCGGCAAGGATTTCAGCTGAAATCGATGTGGCGAGGGAGACAATTCTTCCGGCTGGCGAGCTCCGCGGGCGTCTGCGGATTGCTGCGCCGCTTTCTTTCGGCCCGACGCATTTCGCACGGGTGATTGCGCAAATGGCGCGCCGCTATCCCCAACTCCAGGTTCAGACCTGTTACACTGATCGTTTCGTGGATCTGATCGCAGAAGGGTATGATTGTGCGATCCGGGTGGGCCACCTTCAGGATTCCAACCTTGTCGCCAGACGCGTCGGCCCGCTCTACGGAAGTTTCGTCGCCAGCCCGGACTATATCAGGGTCCATGGCTCTCCCGAGACACCGGAAGAACTCCTAACCCATCAGGCTCTCATGCAAGGAACGGAGACCTGGCAGGTGATGGATGGAGACGGGGTGACAAGCATTCGTCCACAGGGACGTTTCAAGGCCGACAACGGGGCCGCCCTCGCCGTCGCCGCAACCGCCGGTCTGGGGATAGCCGTGTTGCCCGACGATCTCATCAAGGATCATCTGGACTCCGGCGAGCTGGTCCGCGTCATGAAACGCTATCCGCCGCCGCCGGCGGGAATATTTGTCGTCAGACCGCCCGGCCAGCATCCTGCAAGAAAAATCCGGGTGCTGACCGAAATTCTGATCGAGTGCTTTGACCATGGCGCGGCGACGGCGTTCCGTTCCAATGCCGGAGGAAGCCCCCCGGCAGCCACCTGACCGGCACGTTTTCAAAACCGAGCGCACCCTATCGGTTTTTTCGGGCATGGGTTTCGGGAGAAACAAATTGCCGACGGTGTATGTGTGAAACTTGCTCCTACAGACGGCGTCCAGTTTCCGGAATTTTCCGACGAATTGCGGATCGGAACAGAACTCGTTGACATTTCCTGCTCCCTGAACGGCATCGACATTAACCACCACCGTTTTGAAACTTCTCTCCAAAGGCCGCAGCAACAAGGAAATGGCTCACGATCTCGGCCTTTCGGAAGCGGCCGTGAAATTCCACCTGAAGACCATCTATGCGAAACTTGGCGCCAGCCGGCGCGGCATGGCCGTCTCCGTCAGCAAACATCTCAAGCTGACCAATCGCGAATGATGCCGACATCGATATGCGATGTCGGCCGGCTCACATGAGGTTCGTAAACTGGACTACCCTTGAGCCAGGTTGAGGCAAATGACGGTCCTGTCATCACTGAACTCCGCCGTTGTCGAACCTTTGACGGACGGATACTCGCCCAGCTTGTGAAAATCCGCCGCCTCGACACGCGCGAATTCCGCTTCCCAGGCCGCAACATCCGTCCCAGCCGGCAAGGACAAATAGCCGTCGGAGAATATTTCAACGCTCGAGAGCCCGTCTTTGGCAATGCGGAGGTCAACCGTCCCCTCCTGCATGACCGTTCCGCCATTCACCGAGGCGTAACCCAGCACATGCCCATGCTGGTTTGCGAATTGCGGCTGGACACGGATGCCGCCCATCAGGAATTCCTCGACCGTTTCAACGTCGTTCTCAAGACCGCTCATCCCGGCTGCGGCAGTGACGGCATTTTCCGCATCCCGCGCCGTCATGATACCGTTTGCGACCGCCGAACGCAGGCCGGAGAAGATCGTCGCACGCGTTCTTGCTTCAGCCGCATCACCGTCACCGATGACGGCGAGAAGCTGTTTGAATACGAATATACGCGCCGAAGTACTTACCGTATCGATCAGCTTCGTGTGCTGAAACAGACGGGTGCCGTTGATCCTGACGCCGGAATCGCCGGCAAGCAGCAGGCGGAAGCTGTCGCCCATATCCGCCACGATCGCCAGGGTGGTCGATGGCGGATGGCCGGCATTGATGCGCTGCGCCTCCTTTTTCAGGATATCGCTGATATTCTGAAAAAGCGCGGGCGCGGCAAGCGTTTCCAGCCTGCCGTCAAGGCTCATCTCAGCCACGGCATTGGCGGCGGCGAGAGCCGCAATGCGGCCGGAAGTCAGCCCGCCGTAATTTGCTCCGGTCGGGTCGGTCGCGCCGTCGAAAACGGCCAGAACCCGTCCGGGAATGAGAAGCGCCACATCGTCCCCCGGCTTTGCGGCGTTCTTGTATTTCGATTGCGAAAAGCTCGCGATATTCATCTTTCCGGTGTCCTTGCAGAGGGAGGCTGGCGGCGACACATGGGTCGCCGCTGCTGCAGTTTTGAATGTTGTTTGATGGCTTCAGACGAAAGAGGCTTCCTTGTCCTCCGAAAGCCGGAAGACGACGAAGACGCAAAGTCCGGTGCTGACGAGAAGCAAGGTGGAAAGAGCCGCGGCCGTGCCGAACTCGCCGTCAATCACCTGAATATAGATCAGCACGGGCATCGTAATCGTCCGCGCCGTGTAGAGGATCAGCGTCGAGGACAATTCGTTTATGGCGGTGATGAAGCTCATCAAGGAACCGATGATGAGACCTGGCAACATCAGCGGCACCGTCACCGATATGAACGTCTTTGCCGGAGAAGCGCCGAGATTGACCGCAGCCTCCTCGATGGAGGGTTTGATCTGCCGCAGGATCGAGGTCGTGGAGCGGACGCCGTAAGGCAGGCGGCGGATAAACACCAACAGGATGATGATGAGCGCCGTGCCAGTGATGTCAAAAGGCGGATAACGGAACGTCGTGACGTAGCCGATTGCCATGACGACGCCGGGTATCAGATAGGGTACCATCAGCAGAAGATCGAGCGAGCCCGATACTGCATTGTCCCGCCTGACCACGATGAATGAGAGCAGGCCGGAAACGATGGCGATCAACACCACGGCTGCAATCGCAAAGGTGAAGCTGTTGGCAATCGCCTGCGGTGAATCGCGAAGAATGCGGGCATAGCTGTCCAACCCGAAACCGCCTGTGAAGACAGGGCCGTTCGTCGCAAGGAACGATGTGTAGATGACCGTAAGGGACGGTAGCATGGCGACAAAGACGACCAGATAGCAGAAGCCATGCACGATGAACGATTTCAACGGGCGCATGGGCTGTTTAACCGGCCGGTTCGTCAAAGAACTGGCGTAACGGCGTTTGGAGAGAATGTGCCGCTGCAACAGAAGTGCGGCCATGGAAATAGCGATCATCACCATGGAAATCGTGACTGCCATGGTCGGCGTGCCCGCCATTTCGGAGGTATATTGCGCATAGGCGATGGTCGAGAGCGTCCTGATGCCCTTGCCGAGGATTGCCGGCGTTCCGAAATCTGCGATGGACAAGACGAAGCAGATGATCGCGCCGGTGCTGACTGCCGGAAAGACCAGCGGCAAGGTGATCTTGCGGAACCGTTGGAACGCCGTGCAACCGAGGTTTTCCGCCGCATCCTCATAAGATTTGTTGATGGTGTTCAGCGCATTTTCCGTCATCAGGAAAATATAGGGAAAGAACTTCAGGCTGAAGACCATCACGATGCCGGGTATCCCGTAAATGGTCGGCAAGGAAATACCGGCGAAAGACAGGAGATTGGTGACTGCGCCGTTGGCGCCGAACAGCATGATCCAGGCATAGGCGCCGATGAAGGGCGGTGCACATAGAACCAGCACCGCGAAGGTGGCAATGAATGTACGGCCCTTAATGCGGTAACGCGAGGTGCAGAAGGCAAGCGGAATACCGAGCAGGCAGGCCCCCAACATGCCGAGCACGCCGATGACCAACGTATTCCACAATGCCACGGTATAAAAACGCCGCGTCAGCACCTGCACATAGTTGCCGAAACCGAAAGCACCCGTCTTGGCGTCGAAGAAACTGATGAAGAATACGCTAAAGATCGGCAGGACCAGGAAGACAGCCAAAAGGATAACGGCAAGCACCGTCACGCTTGTCCAGAAACCCGGCAGCCGCAAACGAAACCCTCCGGGCATTGAAGTCGCGGTCATATCCGTCATGACAGGCGCTCCCCGGTAACGCCTTCACCGAAGAGCTTGGTATCACCGGCAGACCAGGAGAAAACCGTTTTCTGGCCGGGCTGAAGGGCGATGATGTCAGGCGACGGCTTGGTGATCGCCTCGATTTCCTCTCCCGACGACAGCACCGCGGCGACATTCATCTCGCGGCCGGTGAAGCTGACCTGCCTTATGGTGACAGGCAGTTCGATGCGGCCTTGACCATCTGTCGCAGGCGAACCGACGGTAATGGCTTCGGGACGGATGGCGGCAACGACCGTTCGTTGCGGCGCAATGGCGTCGACCTGCGGCAACCCTACGCCGTGCCCGGAAATGGAGGTCCGCCCACCCGCACGATCCAGCGTCAGGAAATTGTTTGCCCCCACAAAGGAGGCGACGAAACGATTGGCGGGGTTGTTGTAAACCTCCCAGGGCGCTGCGGCCTGCTGGATGACGCCGCCATACATCACACAGACGAGATCGGACATGGCAAGCGCCTCCTCCTGATCATGGGTCACATAAACCGTGGTAATGTTCATGGCTTGCTGGATTTCGCGCAGCTCGCGCCGCAGATCCACACGCAGTTTCGCATCGAGGTTGGATAGCGGCTCGTCCATCAGCAGCACTTTGGGATTGATGACGAGCGCACGCGCAAGGCCGACACGCTGCTGCTGACCGCCGGATAATTCATGCGGCATGCGCCTGGCGTAGGGAGCGAGCTGCACGATGTCGAGAATCTTGCCGACCCGTTCGCGAATCTCGGGGGAAGACGCCTTGCGCTGCTTCAAACCGAAGGCGATGTTGTCGAAGACGGAGATATGCGGGAAGACCGCATAATCCTGAAAAACCATGCCGACATCGCGCTTGTGTGCGGGCACATGTTCGATCGCCTGTCTTTCGATGCTGATACTGCCGCTATCCTGCTGGTGAAACCCCGCAATCGTGCGCAGGAGGGTCGTCTTGCCGCATCCGCTCGGACCGAGAAGCGTAAAGAACGATCCCGAGGGGATGGAGATATTGATGTCGGAGAGAGCGACGACATCCCGGTAACTTTTCTTGATGCTGGTAATTTCCACGGCGGCCATGTGCTGCTCCATGACAGATCCTGCACGGCCCGTGACCACGCTGGACAAACGAAAAGCGAATTGTGAATGAAATAAAGGGGGACGGTCGCCGCTGCGCCGTCCCCGGCAATTATCTTACTGAACGTCGAGCAATGTCTCGTTCCACTTTTCCATCAGACCCGCGCGATTGTCTGCAGCCCATTTGAAATCGTATTTCGCATCGGGAACATCGGCCAGCGGAACAAGCGCCGGATTGGCGGGAACATCGGTTCGAACCGAGCGACGACCCGCCTTCACCACGATTTCCTGCGCTTCCTTGGAGACGATGAAATCGATGAAAGCCTTGCCATTGTCAGCATTCGGCGCTCCCTTGACGAGCGCCATGCCGTCAGGCGCGATTGCCGTACCCTCTTTCGGATAAACGATCTCGACCGGCGCGTTGCCGAGCTTGTAGCGCAGCGCGGCATCTTCCAGCGTAATGCCAACAGCCTGTTCGCCATCGTTGACGAAACGCGGCACCGCGCCTGAAGAGGTGGAAAGAACAGAGTTGGTGAGGATGCCGGTATAAATTTCCCAGCCCTTTTCCTCGCTGTCGAAATCCTGCAATACCGTTGCCATCTGAATATAAGCCGAGCCGGACTGATCGGCGCGGGCCGAAGAAATCAGGCCCTTATATTCCGGCTTTGCCAGATCGGCCCAGGACGTCGGAACGGGAGCGCCTTTCAGGGCCTCCTTATTGACGATAAAGGCCGTGACGACAGCCGTGAAAGGCACCCAATTCGCGCTCGGTGAAAAGGCAGGGTTGATCGATGCAGCCTCAACCGGCTTGTATGGCTCGAAAAGGTCGGCGGAGAAATCGATAACCGTCCCGTCGACGCTCCAGATCACGTCGCCCGCCGGCTTGCCGCTCTCCGCCTTGATGCGGTTCATCAGCTCGCCCGATCCGGCTTTGACAAGCTCGACCTTGGTGCCGGTTTTCTTTTCGAACATGGGCAGCAATTCGTCCATGAGCTGCTGCGGGGCAGCGGAATAGACCACGACGCTGCCTTCGGCATGAGCGAAAGCCGCGCTGGCAAGGAAAGTGGCGCCGGCAAAAAGGCGCGCGAAAATAGTGCATGATTGACGCATGAGGGGGCTCCGTTTTTTTGTTCCCTGACAGACCGGCCCGGCGACATGATTTCTTTTTGGTTTTGCCTGTCGCTACCCGTTGTCTGCTATTTATTTTCTTTACGTAAATTAATTAGTCAAGCCGAAATTTATTTCGATTATGACAATAAAATATCCTATTGAAAAAACACATCATTCCCTGATTTCGATTTACAGACGCGCAGTTTCAATGGCGCGATTTACGGCGAAACGCGGTGTACAATCGCGTAATTTTCGCTAATCATCCGACATGATTTCTCGCGGGAGACTTGTTTGATCGATCTCGGCTATAATGAGCGGCGTCTGCTCGAGATTTTGCGCGGTAAGGGAGGCATGTCGCGCATCGAACTGGCGCGCGAAATGGATGTTTCCGCACCGACCCTTACCCGCCTGACGGCCAATCTGCTGGAATCCGGCCTCATCATCGAAGCGGAGGAAGCCCGCAATGACGGCAAACGGGGGAAACCGTCCACAGCCATCGAAATCAACCCGAACGGGCTTTTCACGCTGGGGGTCTACTTCAATCCTGACGATCTGCGTGTCTGCGTGGCCGATCTCAATGGCACTATAAGACAGGAAATCAGATCGGAACTGGAGGGGCACAGTTTCGAGCACATTATGGAGATGGCCGAGGCGGCCGCCCGGCAAGTGCTTGAAAAAGCGAAGATAAGAAAAAAAGATGTGCTAGGCTGCGGCATCAGCTTTCCCGGCCATTTCAAGCGGGATCGCGGCCATGTCTTCCGCATCAAGCAGTTCGAAAGCTGGCGCGATATCGACGTCGACAAGGACTTTCAGCCCTATTTCGATTTCCCGGTCTTTCACGAAAATGACGGCAATACCGTCATTCTTTCCGAACTCTATTATGGTGCAGGCCGCAATATCCGAAACTTCGCGATGATCTGGCTGACATATGGCATCGGCGGTGCGCTGGTGGTGCAGCGCCATCTCTATCGCGGCACCAATGGCAATGCCGGCGAGTTCGGCGGACTGTTTCCAAAATCCCATCCCCGCCCCTCGGGACAGGACCTGTGCGACACTCTGGCTGCTCAGGGCGTCGCCATTCGACGTCTGAAGGATATTGACGAGAGTTATGCCGACCATCCCGCCGTGGCGTCCTGGCTTGAACGGGCAACGGATCAGCTTCGCCTGCTTTCTTTGACAGTCGCCCGCACGATGGATCCGGCAGCCATCATTTTCGGTGGATCGCTGCCGGACTGGATTGTCGAACATATCGTGCGGCGTATCGGCTCTCTGGATATACTCGGCGAGGATTTTTTCGTCGAGCCGCCGGAGATACGCAAATCGATCATGAGCGACTTGCCTCACCTGGGCGCCGCCAGCATACCGATCTACCGCGCCATCACGCCCAGCTATTATTCCGGGCGGGCGCTGAAGGGCTGGGCATAACGCCTCATGGCCGTTACGTGCCCCAGTGTATTGTCCAGAAGAGCCTCCATCGTCCAGAAACGCCCCTGAATATAGAAGTCACCGCGCGATTCCGCTCCCTTTGTGTTAAATGAAATCGCCGCGTTGGCGTCGAAGATGGCGAGCAGCGCACACGACCCGGCAAATTCTTTGGCGCTTTCGCAAACCACCCTTCCCACACATCACCACATCCAGCATGTCATTGCTTTTAGCCTCCATGGCGAATAGCGGGTTGAGATGACCTCCGGCAAAGGGTATCAGGTGCCACTCTCAGGCGGACCTTCCGCAAACAACAAGGCGCATCCTGACATGATACCGGACTTCCTCGTCACCCATTCCGGTGGCTTCCATGCCGACGAACTGCTGTCGAGCGTTGTGCTGACGCAGCTTTTCCCGCAGGCACGCCTGATCCGCAGCAGGGCGCCCGAATGGATCGCACCCGGCGCAGATCGCATCGTCTACGACGTCGGCGGCTCTTATGACGCAGCAAAGGGAGCCTTTGATCACCACCAGCGCGGCGCGCCGTTGCGCAAGGACGGTCAGCCCTATAGTTCGTTCGGACTGATCTGGAAGCATTTCGGCCGCGATTATCTTGCCGCCTTTGGCGTTCCGGAAGACCATATCGAAACCATTCACGCCTCTTTCGACGCCAGCTTCGTGCTGCCGGTCGATCTGGTCGACAACGGTGCGCTCAGCCCCTCCACAGCCGGGCCGCTCGCGGGACTGACCCTGCCCGTCCTGCTCGAAACTCTGAAGCCTGTTTTCGACGAGACAGATCCCGAAGCGGACAATCGCAGTTTCCACGCGGCGTTGGCCATCGCCCGCAGCTTCGTGGAGGCAAAGATTGCCAACAGCGCCGCGAAATTGCGGGCCGAGACGCTGGTAAACCGGGCTATCGCGGATGCCGGCGAGGGTCATATTCTGGAACTGCCGGTGGGCATGCCGTTCCGGCCCGCCATCGTGAAGGCGGGGGCGGACCATTTGCTTTTCGTCGTTCATCCGCGTCACAACGACTGGTGCCTTACCGGCATTCGTCGCGCGGATGAAGGTTTTGAGCTGCGGGCGGATTTGCCGGCCGCCTGGGCAGGCCTGACGGATAATGATCTGGAAGCGGTTTGCGGCGTCGAAGGCGCAAGCTTCTGCCACAACGGCCGGTTTGTCGCAGCGGCGAGAACCCGCGATG
Source organism: Agrobacterium sp. ST15.13.013 (assembly GCF_027956525.1). NCBI lineage: Bacteria > Pseudomonadati > Pseudomonadota > Alphaproteobacteria > Hyphomicrobiales > Rhizobiaceae > Agrobacterium > Agrobacterium sp. ST15.13.013. The sequence goes on along the minus strand of NZ_JAQKGP010000013.1, from coordinate 60,838 downwards.
CTGCACTGGCCATGGCGGCGTTGGCGGTAAAAGAGGCGACCGCAACCAAATAGTGGCATGGTCGCCAATCAAGCGGCAAATCTGCATTGCCAAAGCCGTGCTTGTCGTCGAATGTCGGTGGCGCCGCCTGGGCGGTTTTGAGATCGCCGATCGCGATACTGACCGTACGCGTCGCAAAAACGCCTCCTGGAACAAACAGCGGGAGGCGAAACATATGCTTGGATGTGGGTTTTGATCTTGCCCATACCCAGTTCTTGGTACGTCCTGAGAAGTTCGCCGGCGCGCGCCCTTGAGCATCGGGCCGCCGTGGTTATCCTGCCCGAATTATGGCGGTCACACACGTATTGAGGAATACGCGACCGCTTTCGGGGAGGATGTCATGAAATTTCTGTTGGCCGCTTCGCGTGCCATTGATGCCGCCAATGCAGCCATTGGCAAAGGTGTTTCCTGGCTGCTTCTCGCGGCCATTTTTATCAGCGCCGTCAATGCAGCCATGCGCAAGGCGTTTTCGATGAGCTCCAACGCCTGGCTTGAATCGCAGTGGTATTTGTTTTCCGCCGTGTTTCTGATCGCCGCCGCCTATACGCTTCTCAACAACGAGCACGTGAAGGTCGATCTGGTCTATGGAAGTCTTCCGCGCAAGGGGCAGCTGTGGGTCGATATTCTCGGGACCATCTTCTTTCTCATGCCTTTCTGCCTCATCACGGTCTATCTCTCCTGGCCGGTGTTTCTGCAGAAACTTGCGTCCGGTGAGGTTTCAAACAACACGGGCGGCCTCATTCAATGGCCCGTCTGGGCGCTGATACCGATTGGCTTCAGCCTGCTGGCCATTCAGGGCGTTTCGGAACTCATCAAGCGTGTCGCGATCCTGCGCGGCGATATCCCCGATCCGGTTGCAGCGGCTGACGCCGCCGCCGCACTGCTCTGATCGAAGGAAACAACAACAATGGCATTCATTGCGGAAAATCTCGCGCCCATCATGTTTGCGGCGCTCATCATCGTGCTTTTGCTCGGCTACCCCGTCGCCTTCGCCCTGGCCTTCGTCGGCTTTTTCTTCGGCTTTGTCGGAATAGAGCTCGGCCTGCTGCCAGTGACGCTGTTCCAGGCCATCCCCGATCGCATATTCGGCCAGATGTCGAATGAAACGCTGCTGGCCATCCCGTTCTTCACCTTCATGGGGCTCATTCTTGAAAAGAGCGGCATGGCGGAGGACTTGCTGGACACGATCGGCCAGCTGTTTGGACCGGTCCGCGGCGGCATCGCCTTCGCCGTCATCTTCGTCGGGGCAATTCTGGCCGCCACCACCGGCGTCGTCGCCGCCTCGGTTATTTCGATGGGCCTCATCTCGCTTCCCATCATGTTGCGCTATGGATATGACCGCAAGGTCGCCGCCGGCACGATTGCGGCTTCCGGCACACTGGCGCAGGTCATCCCACCCAGCCTCGTACTGATCGTGCTGGCTGACCAGCTCGGCCGCTCAGTGGGCGACATGTACAAGGGCGCGCTCGTTCCGGGTCTCATGCTCGTGGCCGCCTATACGGTCTATATCATCGTGACCTCGATCATCAGTCCGACGAAAGTCCCGGCCCTGCCGCCGGAGGCGCGGACCCTGCGCGGCACCAAGCTCTTGCTCAAGGTCATAACCTCGCTGGTACCGCCGCTCGTATTGATATTCCTCGTGCTTGGCACGATCTTCCTCGGCATCGCCACCCCCACGGAAGGCGGCGCCATGGGTGCTGTCGGCGCGCTCGCCCTTGCGCTTGCCAACCGCAAGCTCAATTTCGGGCTGATCCAGCAGTCTCTGTACGCCACGGCAAAGCTGTCGTCCTTCGTTCTGCTCATCCTGCTCGGCGCGCGTGTCTTTTCCCTGACCTTCTATGGCGTGAACGGCCATGTCTGGGTCGAGCATCTGATGACGTCGGTTCCGGGCGGCGAGATCGGCTTTCTGATCGTCGCCAACCTGCTGGTCTTTTTCCTGGCCTTCTTCCTCGACTATTTCGAATTGGCCTTCATCATCATCCCGCTGCTGGCGCCGGTCGCCGATGCGCTTGGCATCGATCTGATCTGGTTCGGCGTGATGCTGGCCGTCAACATGCAGACGTCGTTCATGCACCCGCCCTTCGGCTTTTCGCTGTTCTTCCTGCGGTCCGTTGCACCCACGCGCGCCTACAAGGACCGGATCACCGGACAGACCATCCAGCCGGTCACCTCGTCCCAGATCTATCTGGGCGCCATTCCCTATCTGTTCATCCAGCTGACCATGGTCATCATCATCATCGCCTTCCCCGGCATCGTGATGCACTACAAGTCAGGCGTGAAACAGGCCGATCCTTCCGCCGTCCATATCAATGTACCGATGCCGGGCGCAGGTACGGACGCCGATCCTTTCGCCAATCCTTTCCTGGCGCCGGGCAACAGCGCACCGAGCTTCGGAAAGCCGGGCGCGCCCTGACAAATCGGCCGGGCGCGAAAGCGCCCCCCGTAACAAACATCGCTGACATTCAATAGGAGGAGGTAATCTATGAAGGTCAACCCAGGTCGCAGACAACTCTTGTCGGGCGGCGTACTTGCAGGAGCGGCTGCGGCTGCTTCGGCACTTGCGACACCCGCCATAGCCCAGTCATTGCCAACTATTCGCTGGCGTCTCACGTCCGGCTTCCCGAACAATCTGGACACGATCTATGGCGGCGCCGTGGTCATGGCCAATGCATTGAAGGCCATTACGGGCGGCAAGTTCGAAATCCAGGTCTTTCAGGCTGGTGAAATCGTTCCAGGAGCCCAGGCCATCGACGCCGTAAAAGCCAATACCGTCGAGATTTCCCATACCTGCGGCTACTATTTCACGGGGAAAGATCCGACATTCGCCATCGGTTCGACCATCCCCTTCGGCCTGAACGCCCGCCAGCAGAACGCATGGCTCTACCATGGCGGCGGCAACGAGGCTTACAACGAATTTCTCTCCGACTACGGCGTCATCGGCATTCCCGGTGGAGCGACGGGTGCCCAGATGGGCGGCTGGTATCGCAAGGAGATCAAGAGCCTCGAGGATATCAAGGGCCTGAAGATGCGTATTGCCGGCGTCGCCGGACAGGTGCTCGCCAAGCTTGGCGCGGTGCCGCAGCAGCTTCCGGGCGGCGACATCTATCCGGCGCTGGAACGGGGCACCATTGATGCCGCTGAGTGGGTCGGTCCCTATGACGACGAAAAGCTCGGCTTCTACCAGATCGCGCCATACTACTATTATCCCGCGTTCTGGGAGGGTGGACTGACGATCCACTTCTTCATCAACAAGGACCAGTATGCAGCACTGCCTGATGAATACAAGGCAGCGCTCGACACCGCCTGCAAGGCCGCCAACATCAACATGCAGGCGCTGTACGACGTCAAGAACAAGGATGCGATCCGCTCGCTGGTTTCCAAGGGCACGCAGCTTCGCCCGCTGCCCCGCGATGTGCTCGACGCCGCCTATAAGGCGACCTTCGAGCTTTATGACGAGTACACCCAGAAGCATCCCGCATGGGCCAAGATCTATCCGGGCTGGAAGAAGTTCCGCGACGAGAGCTTCGAATGGTTCCGCGTCGCCGAATATACCTATGACAGCTACGGCTATGCCATGCAGACGGCCGGCAAATAAGCAGGCATAGACTTTACGAGGCCCCTGGATGGCGACATTCCGGGGCCTCTGGCCTTTGGCGGCTATTCTTTGATAAGCCCGTTATCGATCGCATAACGGATGAGACCGGCAGTCGTCGCTATATCCAGTTTCCTCTTGATGTTCTTGCGATGGGTTTCCATCGTGCGCTCGGCAATGTCGAGCGCCAGCGCAGCGTCACGATTGCTCTTTCCGCGCGCGATCAGCAGCAGAACTTCCTGTTCGCGTGTCGTCAGCGCCTTCAGCCTGCCGGACGCCCCCTCCATTAGCACATCGCGAACGCCAGAGGAAAAATAGGTGCCGCCGGCAGCCACGGTTTCGATTGCGGCGACTATTTCTTCGGTCGCCACGTCCTTCAGAATGTAACCGGCTGCACCATACATCACCGATGTAGATATATATTCCCGGCTGTCATGCATCGACAGCATCAGCACCCGGGCGGAAAGCTGCTTTTCCTTGAACAGTTCCAGGGCATCGATGCCATTGATCTGCGGCATATTGATATCCATCAGCACCACATCGGGCCGCGTGGCGACAGCCGCATCGATACCGGCCATGGCGGATACCGCGGTTCCAACGACTTCGAGATGCTCGTAAGTCTCAAGGACGGCCCTCAACCCGTCCAGAACCAGAGGATGGTTGTCGATCAACAACACACGGATCGGATGAACGGTCACTCGGCGGCCTCCTGTAAGCCGTCATTGCGATCCTTCATGGCAGTGATGGGCAGCACCGCGCGCAGAACGGTTCCCCTGGCGGAGCTTTCGACATCCAGCCTGCCGCCGAAATGCGTCATGCGTTCCTGCATGTTTCTCAAACCGAGCCCCTTGCTTGCCGGCATCCCGTTCTCCTTCCGAACGGCCGGAAATCCACGACCATTGTCGCTGACATCCATCTGGACCCGTTCATCGCGGCTGGAAAACCGGATGGCGACCTGCGTCGCGCCGGCATGGCGCTCGATATTGGTCAACGCTTCCTGTGCGACACGGTAAAGCGCAACCCGCGCCTCCGGGACAAGCATATGCTTGAAGGCCACGGATTCAAGCGTCGCCGCAATTCCCGTGCGTTCGGAAAAACTCGAGATCAGGGATTCCAGAGCTGCCGTCAGCCCCAGATCGTCGAGGACACGCGGGCGAAGATCGTGCGAGATGCGGCGAACTTCCTTGATCGCTTCGTTCAACGCAATGGCGCCTTTGCCGATCGCCTCGACAGCCCCGACATTATCCGGTGTGACCTTACGCCGCGCGAGATCGATCGCGAAACGCACGCCGACGAGATTTTGGGAAATGCCGTCATGCAGTTCCCGGGCAATGCGAAGGCGCTCCTCCTCCTGCGTATCGATGATCCTTTGCATCAAGTCCTTGAGCCGGCCATCCGCCAGCCGCTGCTGGCGCAGATTGAGCAGCATGCAGGTGGCGAACACCAGCAATACGGCGGGAACCGCAAACAGGGCGACGATCAGGAAGTTCCAGGTGATTGAATGCCGCAACTCCTCCTTCGCCGCCGCCGTTGTCGCAAAAACGTCGTCGAGGTAAACGCCGGTACCGATCATCCAGCGCCATTTGTCGAGGCCGGCCGCAAAGGAAAGCTTGTCGGCCATTTTTTTGGTGGAGGGTTTTTCCCACTTGTACTGGACCAGCCCTCCCCCCTTTTTCGCCTCGACGATCAGATCGTAGATCACCCGGTTGCCATCGGGATCGTGGAGATCCAGCCAGTTATTCCCCGGACGGAAATTCTGTCGTGGATGGACCACGTTCAGCCCGTCATAGTCATAGACGAAGAAATAGCCGTCAGTGCCGTAGTCGAGACCGGTCAGGATGCGCTTGACCTCTTCCTTCGCGGCCTCATCATCCGGTCCTGCCCTGTCATAGACCGAGCGGATCGCCGAAAGGGCGAGATTGGTGAGGTTGAGGAGTTCAGCCTCCTTTGCAGCGAGCATGTTTCGTTCGAACGCATCGATGCTCGTGCGCGCCAGCGTCATAGACTGCCACGTGATCAGTGCGGTAATGACGATAATCGCAAGAACAAGTGGCCCGATGGCCAATGCGAGAATCTGACTCCTGAGTTTCATGCCCCCTCCCGACACATCCATCTTGTGCTCTTTACTTCACAAAACTTAATGCCGCAAATGAGAGACATTGGAAAGCGACCCGCGCGACGCGACCATGAGTGACCTATTCAGGCCTGTTCCTGAAGAGCGGCTTTCAATCAAGTCCGGGGAGCGCCCGGCAGTCGGCGCTCCCGTTTTCGTCAGGCCTGATCCAGGGCAAGGGTCAGGTCGGCGACAAGATCGTCGGGATGTTCGATGCCGATTGACAGCCGGATCGTGGAATCCAGCACACCGATGCGCTGGCGGATATCGGCAGGAACTCCCGAATGCGTCATCGTTGCGGGGTGCGATGCGAGAGACTCCGTGCCGCCGAGGCTTACCGCGAGTTTGAATATGTTGAGCGCATTGAGGAACTTGAAAGACGCGGCCTGCCCGCCGGCGATGTCGAACGAGAAGGTCGATCCCGCGCCGGAGCATTGAGCAGCAAACACCTTGCCAGCCGCAGATGCCGGATCGCTGAACGGAAGATAATGGATTTTCTCGACCTTGGGATGCGCATTCAGGAATTCCGCCACGACCCTGGCGTTGCTGTCCGCCCGCTCCATCCGGATTTGCAGCGTCTCAAGGGAACGTCCGAGCATCCAGCACGAGTGCGGATCGAGTTGCGTGCCGATTGCTCCACGCAACGCCTTCACCTGCTTCATGACATTCTTCCGACCGAGCGCCGCCCCGGCAATGAGATCGGAATGCCCGCCAACATACTTTGTCAGCGAATAGAGCGAGATGTCCGCGCCATGCTCGATTGGCCGCTGGAACACCGGGCCGAGGAGCGTATTGTCGCAAGCGATGATCGGCCTGTGCCCCTGCTTCTCGCTGATCGCGTCGGCGACCCGGCTCATCATCGCGACATCGACAACGCTGTTTGTCGGATTGGCCGGCGTCTCGATGAGGATGACGGAGACCCTGCCTTTCGCCATCGCCTCTTCTGCGGCAGCCATCACCGAAGTCTCGCTGACGCCATCGGCAAAACCCACTGCCGAGACGCCGAAATTATGGAAGGTCTTGGCCAGCAGCGTCTCCGTACCGCCATAAAGCGGCTGGGAGTGGAGCACAGTATCACCGGGCCGGACGAAGGCGAAAAGCGTTGTCGAAATGGCGGACATGCCGGACGAAAAGAGCGCGCAGCTCTCCGTGCGCTCATAAACGGCAAGACGATCCTCGACAATCTCGCTGTTTGGATGGTTGAAGCGCGAATAGACGAGGCCCGCGCCCCTGCCTTCGGGCGGCTCCTTGCGGCCGGAGACGTAGTCGAAGAAGTCACGCCCGTCTTCCGCCGACTTGAAAACGAAGGTCGATGTCAGGAACACGGGAGGCTTTACGGCGCCCTCCGACAATTCCGGATCATAACCGTAATTGAGCATCTGGGTTTCAGGATGGAGGGCGTGGTTGCCGATGTGGGTTTTGGACGGATGCGGCGCGGTCATTTCCGATGATCCCTCAGCTAGTGTTGAACTACCTGAAGGTTACACGCAGTGAAACCAAAATACCTTGCATTTTGAAGCGTACAGCGGTCTCATAAAGCAATATATTGCGGAGAATGGTCATTTATGTCGCAAAAAATTGCAGACCCGATCGACAGGCGGATACTCAGGGAATTGTCTGCCGATGCGCGGATCACGAACAACGAACTTGCCGAGCGGGTTGGACTGTCAGCATCGGCGTGCCTGCGGCGGCTTCGACGCCTGGAAGAGATAGGCGCCATCAAAGGGTACTCCGCGATCATTGATCCGGCAATCGAGGGATGGACCATGACCGCCCTTGCGTCCGTCCGCCTCAGCCGCCAGCACGATGACGAAATCCGGATGTTCGAGGCGGCCGTTCTTGACTGGGACGAGGTTCTCGAATGTCATCTGGTCACGGGTCCGAGGGACTACATGCTCAAGGTTATGTGCGGTGGGCTGGAGGACTACGAGCGTTTCATCAAGGACAAGATTGCAAAGCTGAAATGCGTCGAGACCATCGAGACCAGCTTCGTCATGAACACGATTAAAGCGCGGCGCATCTGAACGTCATGGCCACGGCGGCAATCCGCTTTCTCATCAAGCCTGCCGCCCATCGGCGCTAATCGTTCCCGATTGCTTCAAGCCAGATGCTGACGGCGACCGCTCCCGCATCGGGATGTCCCATAGCCCGCTCGCCAAGATAGCTCGCGCGCCCGAGCCGCGGCTTCATCGACGTCGTCGCCTCGGCGCCTGCGGTACCTGCCGCCAAGGCGGATCGCCAGGCGTCGTCGGCCGACGCTCCGGCTGCGAGCTTATCCCGGAACGTTGCTGCCGCTGGGTGAAGCGTATCTATCATCGTACGGTCTCCCGGCTTCGCACCGCCGAGTTCTGAGACCGCGAGAACGGCCGCCACGAACGCTTCCGCCATCTGTTGGGCCGTCGGCTTTTCGATCCCGGCAAGATGGCGCGAAGCGCGCATCAGGCCCGTGGCGTAAAAGGGGCCCGAGCTTCCGCCGATTGCCTTCCGCATCGCATTTGCCATCTCCATCAAGCCGCCGGATATATCTGCGAAGCTCTGCAGTGGCAGCGCCAGTATTGCTTCGGCGCCGCGCACCATGCTTGTTCCAAGGTCACCGTCGCCCGTAACACTGTCCAGTTGCGTCAGTTTGGGCTCCGCAGCGATCAGTGCACCGGCGACCCGCTCCGCGGCGGAACGCAGTCGTTCACCGGCGACCGTGACGCTGCTTTGCGCGGTCACGCTCGTCTTGACGCCTGCCGAAGGCAAGACGCGGTTACGGTTCACCACACCGCCGCGCGGCCATGCACCGGCGTCGGTTGGCGCATCCATGAGATTGAGCATTGCGTCGTCCACATGCATGACCGACAGGGAAAAGCCGGGCATATCGAGGGCGGAGAGGAAGGTGCCGGCCCATGCCCTTTCGACCACGACGCGCTTTGCCTCCAGACGTGTGACGGCGGATCGCGCCACGACCGCAAGTTCCAATGGCGGCGTCGATCCCAGTCCGTTGACCAGAAGCGCAACCCGGTCGCCGCTCTTCAGCCTGCCATCGGCTTCAATCGTTTCGAGCACCAGCTTCACGAGCTCGTCCGCCGGTGCGATGGGCATCCGCCGAACGCCCTGTTCTCCATGGATGCCGAGCCCGACTTCGATTTCAGCGTCGCCAAGGACGAAGCCCGGCCTGCCAACGGCAGGGAGCGTGCAGGAGCCCAGTGATATTCCCATGGAAGATAAGTTTCCAGCGGCTTCCCGGGCGATGCGGGCCACCTCTTGAAGGGAAAGTCCCTGCTCCGCGGCCGCGCCAGCGAGCTTGTGAACAAGCACTGTACCTGCAATACCCCGGCGGCGATCGTCGGGAACTGTATCCTTCAACGCAACGTCATCGGCAACGACCACGATCTCGACCGGAATTCCTTCAGCCCGCGCCAGCTCGGCCGCCAATCCGAAGTTCAGTCGATCACCCGTATAGTTCTTGACGATAACCAGAGCGCCGGCCGGTCCGGCCGCAGCCCTGATGCCGGCAAGAACCGCATCGGTGCTCGGCGAAGTGAAGACATCGCCTGCCACCGCAACGGTCAGCATACCCGCGCCGACATAACCCGCATGAGCTGGTTCATGGCCACTGCCGCCGCCCGACAGGACCGCCACCCTGCGCTTTTCCGGGTCCGGAAGGCCAGAGCGGATGACGACATTCTCATCCGCTAGCAGGACCGTCGCGGGGCTGAGGGCCACCACGCCCTCAAGCATGTCCCGCACAACGGTGGCTGGATCGTTGATGAGCTTCTTCATGCCTTTACTCCTCGATGCAGTTCGTCGACTGGCGGGGACGCGGACGTGCCCTCCCGAAGGTGAACAAGCACGATCTCCCGGTCAATTTCAAGTTCCGGGCATTGGAACTCGTAGCATCGATTGAGGGTATGCGAGGCAAGCACAGGTGCATATCCGCCATTGCCTCTCGCGGCGGAGACGCTATCATGATGGCGCTGTAGGACGGTAAGCTTTGGGAGGAGCGATACGTGAGACGGATGTGGCCAGACGAATTCAACTTTCTGCTGGACGGTGCAGAAGAAGTTGACCTACATATTCCATCGGCGGCGCATGACGATGGTTCGCCCGGGAAAACAATATCCAGAAAGGCCTTGAAAGCCCGTATCAGCCAACAGGATTTTGAAAATATCTGGCATCTCGCAGAGGCCCGCTACCGGCTGGGCGGCAGGTTGTCAGGCAAAGCGATTACGCTGATCGCCAACAACCCCCATTACCAGAACTGGCACCCCGCCGACGGCGGCAGCATCGAAAGCGTCTCCGATAGCGGTCAGAAATACACGACACGCTATGTGATCGTGCACTTTCTTCTGGATGATGTCAGCGAAGCTGTCGAAGCCTGAAATCCAGAAAGGCGGCTCTTTTGTGCGGGCGCAGCCCGCAAGCCGTTGAGGGCCGAGCGTATTACGGGGGGAGACGATGGACAAGCCACACCCATGGCGACATATGGCGAGCGCGCCGAAAACCGGAGATCGGATCCTCATCACGATACGGTCGTCCGAACAAGGGCCGTCCCAGGTAGACCTCGCTTATTGGTCGAAGGGCGACCAGTACGGCTCAGAGGGCTGGCGCGCTTCAGACTCTTCGCCGGGGCGGATCATCGAATATTCGGAGTCGGAATTGAAGTGCTGGATGCCTATGCCTTCAGCCAATATCGATGGTCTTACGATGCCCGCTCCCTGGGAGGGCGAGGACGACCGGGAGCTTGATGGGTCTGGGATCTGAAAGTTCGGGTTCGATCAGTGCTTGCCCGAGCCAACGGAGGGACACGCTATGCCGTCATTTTTGGACATTGCGCACCCGACAAGCTGCACCGGATCATCGTTACGCCAAGCCTGCCGTGCCTCATCGATGTCCGTAACGACGAAGACTATGCCGCCGATCAACGGTTCATTCCAGCCTCAATCCGCCGCGACTATCGAACGGTTGCCGAATGGGGACATGGCGTCGCAGGCCCGTCGATCTGGCTCCGCCAAAATGGGCGATGGCGCCGGCGGCTCAAGCGGACTGATCCTTATCCTAAAAATTATGAACTGGTGATTTTGTTCTCTCAAACTGATGCTTTCCCAAATCAAGGCAAGGGCGTCGCGTCACTTGGTTCGAGAGAGGATAGGATTTTTCATGCTGGAACTCCCGAATACGTCAACAATCGAAGGCAATGCTGTTCGGTGGGGGAAGATCGGCAGCGGCCCGCCGCTGGTCGCCGTTCACGGCACACCCTTTTCTTCTCAGGTCTGGCGTAAGATCATCCCGCATTTTGCCCATGATCGGACCATCTATTACTTCGACATGGTTGGCTATGGTCAGTCTGAAATGCGCGAAGGACAGGATGTTTCGCTCGGAATACAGAATAATGTTCTGGAGAACTTGTTTAAAGAATGGAATATTGAACGGCCAGAGATGCTGGCCCATGACTTTGGCGGGGCAACCGTCCTTCGTGCCTACTTTCTCAACGGGTTGCGCTATTCCGCCTTAACGATCTTCGATGCTGTCGCTTTTGCCCCATGGGGGTCCCCTTTTGTGCAGCATGTTCGTCAGCACGAAATGGCGTTTTCCGACATGCCAGCCTACATGCATCGTGCCGTGTTGCGCGCCTACCTACAATCCGCCGCGCGCAATCCATTGTCGGAAGAGGCGCTGAAAATATACAGCGCGCCTTGGACTGGTCCTGTCGGGCAGCCTGCATTTTACCGGCAAATCGCGCAAATGGACCAGCGTTTCACAGATGAAGTCGAAACTCTTTATACCCGAATGGACTGCCCGGTAAGCGTACTTTGGGGAAAGAATGACGAATGGATTCCACATCACATGGGCGAGCGTCTGGCGGCGTTGATTTCCGCTAAAGACTGTATTTCGCTTCCCGAGACCGGCCACCTTGTTCAGGAAGATTGCCCGGAAGCAATTGTCGCCGCAGTCTTGAGGAGTTTCAGGTGACCGTAAAAGTACCGAACAAGGCCACTTTAACGGTATAATTTCGCAGAACAAAGGCCACCGAATAAGTCTTCAGCCCTCGGTCACATCGCTGAAATTGTTACCTTCAGGTCGTTAATCAGTGTCGGCACCAGTTCTCCGACAGTCGGATGGATAGGCACCGCCCAGCGGAGTTTTTCGGTCGTCGCCCCCAGGTTCATGGCGTCCAGCACCCCGTAGATCGCTTCGTCACCCCCGACCCCCAGAAAGGCGGCGCCGAGCACCCGGTCGGTGTCAGCGTCGGCGACGAGCTTCATGAGGCCGAGTATTTCACCTTTCTCGACGGCTCGACCGACACGGCTCATAGGTCGGGTCGAGACCTTGACCCGGTGGCCGGCCTCCTTCGCCTGACGCTCCGTCATGCCCACGCGCCCGAGAGGCGGATCAATGTAGAGGCCATAACCGAGGATGCGATCGGACAATTTGCGATCACCGCCGTCGAGGAGGTTCGCGGCGGCGATCTCGAAATCATTGTAGGAGGTATGCGTGAAGGCGCCTCGTCCGTTGCAATCGCCAAGCGCCCAAATACCTTCGACATTCGTCTGAAGTCGCTCATCCACCTTGATGAATCCATGAGGATCAGTCTCTACGCCCGCAAGATCGAGGCCGAGATCGTCGGTATTCGGCTGGCGCCCGAGGGCGACCAGTACATGGCTGCCGCGGACTTCGCCTTGATCGGACCGAACGACGACGTCTGAGCCGTCCATGGCGACTGACAACAGTTTCTGGCTGAGAAGAACGTTGACGCCGTCCCTGGTGAGGATATCCGCAATGGCTTCCGAGATATCTCTGTCCTCCCGGGGAGCAAGGTGCGGTCCGCGCTCGATGACAGTGACCGCCGCGCCGAAGCGGCGATACATCTGGGCAAATTCCAGTCCGATATAACTGCCGCCGAGGACAACCAGGTGTCTCGGCAATTCAGCGAGTTCGATCATCGAAGTGCTTGTGAGATACGGCACGTCGGTCAACCCATGCACATCGGGGATGTGTGGTCGCGCGCCCACGTTGATGAAAATCTGCGGCGCCGTGTAGCGTGTACCGTTCACATAAACGTCATTCGCACCGGCGAATTGGGCCTGGCCATAAACCACATCCATCGTTTCGAGGCTATCGAACCAGGACGCCAGGCCGCTTCTCGCATCGAGGGTCACCTTCCTGGCGCGGGCCGCCACGGCCGACATATCCACCGTCGGCTCACCATGAATAGTGACGCCGAATTCGGATGCACGCCGGGCCATCTGGGCGGTCTTGGCACAGGCGACCAAGGCCTTGGTCGGCATGCACCCGGCGTTAACGCAGGTTCCGCCGAGATACTTCCGTTCGATCAGGACCACCTTGCGGCCCATCGCCGCCATACGAGCGGCGAGAAACGGCCCGGCCTGTCCGGCCCCGATGAAGATTGCGTCGTACTCTCTCATGACACGGCCACCACGACGAGAAGCGCGAACGCTATGATAACGGTGTCTTCGACCAGCGCCACGGGGAGCTCAAGCCCAAAACGGTGAGCGAGCCAGAAGCGACTGATCGCGCCGCCCAAGGTTTCGGTGACAGCGCCGATGACGCCCGTGAAACGCCTCGGAGCCACCATTCCTGCAGTTGCGGCGGTCGTCGGGCGGCCGATAGAACCCGTCACGACGCATGCTCCAAACGCCATGGACACACTGTGCGACGGTGTGCCAGGGAACCGGTCGGCGATGGGTTTAGCGAAGCCGGGCACGATAAAAATCGTCACGGCTCGGAGCAACCCAGTGAAGAAAAGAGTGTTCCGGAAGATATCGAACCACCCAAGATACCTGCCCCAGATGATTGTGAAGGGAACGGTCCTGGTGGGCAGGTCGACGGCGATTCCTGAGGGAACTGGGAAAAGAACGAGCATTCAAGTTCCTCTGAAAGTTTAGTAAATCAAGAACGTGCCGCTGGCATGCTCGGCAGACGCATGGTGACAACCCCGCGGCGGCCAGCAACGTCCGAGAGCGTTATTTCAAGGGAAAGCGTGCCTCCGTCCCGAATCCTCCACACTGTCTCAGCACTGGCTCAGTGGTCAGGCTCGTCAGGATAACACGTTGCATCCACGACGGCGATGGCAACATTTCGCGCGCTGCCGCCCAAGAGGGCGACATAATTTTATCAAAGCAGAGATATTTTTTTTCCCGCCTCCTGCGCTTGATCAAACAGGCTTCCTTGGGCCTGACATTTACAGTCAAGTCCCGCCGCGTTGTTTCCGGCGTCTAGCCACGATCACCTGATCTATAAGGGCGCTCCCGACGCGACCCCGCAAAAAGGATCTACCGGGCTCTGACCGGAGAATGGAATTTCTCCGGTTAAAGCCGCAACGGTTGCGCGTTGTACCGGCAAAATCGGAGAATAACCGTTCACGAACGTTTCGCATTCCGGCATATGGTAAAGGAGAAACGGGGAACCGAGCGAGACATATATGGTCGGAAGATAGTCCCACAATCTTTCCATCGATGCGGGAAACGGCCCGTGCAAATCTGCCCACCGCGGACCAAGGTGCTCCCTGGCGGACATCCCTTCTTCAGCCAGAACATAGACGCCGACATCATATCGCACCGCTTCTATTTTCTCGCCAGGCCGCAGAATTGTCACATCAAACCCCGCCTCTCGAAGAAGCCGGTCAAACTGAAGTTGTGCGATCGGACCGGAAGGGGTCGTTCGATTTTCGAGCCATGACAAAAGAACTCGTGGATGTTTTTCCGGCCTCAAAGGCAGAATTTTCCGAGTGTCCCTGACCAAGGTCACCGCAGCCCTTGCGACGTCGTCGGCCCAGGCAGCGTGTTGAGGCGATGCGAGCAAATTTTTCTTCCACCGCTCGTCTGGCAGGGCAAACCGATCAAGATGAAGCCCTAGCGATGCCTTTAAGGCAAGGACGCGCAGTACGGCTTCGTCGAGACGACGATAGCTTAGAATTCCCTCGTCCAGCCCCGCGATCAGGAAACGGAAGTCATCGGCAAGATTGGTCGGGAACAGGAGAACATCGCATCCCTCCTCGATACAGAGCGGAACGATCTTGCTCCGTTTTCCCTGCGACCCGAACCCCACCATGCCCGTCGCGTCGGAAACGATCAGTCCGTTGAATCCCAACTCTCCGCGCAGCAGCTTAATATTGAGATCGCGGTTGAGGGAAGCAGGTGCCGATCCTTGACAGGAGGCGTGGGCACCCAGTTCAGCGGCGTAGGCTGGTAAGCTAATGTGCCCCGCCATTACCGTCTGAACGCCGTTGGCTATTGCGGCGCCGAATATCTGGCCGAAGCTTCTGCGCCAGCTGTCCATGTCCATGGTATTGTTTGTCTTGACGAAATGCTGGTCACGCTCATCGACGCCGTCACCGGGCCAGTGCTTCAGGCAGGTCCCCAATCCAGCTTCCCGCACACCCTCATGATAAGCACGCACATATCCGGTGACCGCCTCAACGTCATCCCCAAACGCGCGCGTGTTGACAACGCTGGAGCGGAAATTGAGCGCGAGGTCACCAACCGGGGTCCAACTGATGTTGAACCCCAGATATGAGCCCTCCCTGGCCGCAATCGTTCCCATCCGCTTCGCGTGAATAGTGCCTCCGGTCGCCCCCACCGCCATCTGGTTCGGGAATACCGTACCCGCAGCGGGGCTACTTTTTTCCGAAAACTCGATGTCGCCTGCCATCAGGAGCGGCACCTTGGTCCGCGACTGGGCATATCGCGCACTGCCTCGCAATTCACCTTCATCGCGTCTTATCATGCGATGAAGGCCGCCGACGTGATGGGCAAGGACGCCATCGATCGCTTCTTCGGAAAGGTCGCGGCACACCGGGAGCAGGATTTGTCCAACCTTCTCCTCAGTGCTCAATGAAGAAAAGGTTGCCTGAACCCAGGCAAGAGCCACTGTATCGAGATAAAAAGGTTTCTCACGCAGCTTTCCCATGAGGGCTGTCATGTTGTCGACCATTCATGTCCCTGCTGTTTTTATGGCGCTCATCCGCCGTCAAGCGTCCCGAAATCGCAATCACGGAATGTTCGTCAGAATATCCGCTACCGCGTCGGGCCGGTCCACCATGGGGTCGTGGCCGCATCCTTCCATGACCACGGTTTGCCAGCTCGCGTCCTTCTCACAGCGCTGAAGGGCAGCGTCGAACAGCGGCTGCGGAAAAAGCGGCGTTCTCACGTAGATTTTCGTGGCCACGCGATCACGGGCGCCAGTCAGGTGAAGTGCCTCCAGCGAAACGCCGATCGGCTGCCGCGTGATCTTGGAATCGACCCAGGCAGCATTCGCTTTATCCTGAATTTTCAATGCGGCGGAGGTTGGTCCCGGGCGGGAAATTTCCCCATTCTCCTGCGCGGACAGAAACGCAGCTTTCTGCTGGTCGTTCAAGAAATCAAACCCGCGCTGGCCATCGTCAGGCAGGAACGCATCCAGATAGACAAGGCCGGTTACCCGCCCTTCAAGCTTCTCCATCGCACCGGAAACAACCCAGCCGGCATAAGAGTGCCCCACGAGAACGGCGTCGTGCAGATCTTCCCATTCAAATACATTCACCACATCGTTGATATGCGTGGAAAGGGTGATCGAACCACTGATCAGATGAGAGCGTTCGCCCAGCCCTGTCAGCGTGGGTGTGAACACGCGATGTCCGGCGGCAACAAGCAAAGCGGCCAAATCCCGCCAAACCCAGCCACCATGGCCAGCGCCGGCAACCAGAACGAAGGATCGGGGTGTTTTTTGCGTCATGACAATTTCCTGTAGCGTCATTGTTTGGGGAATATGAGGGATCGGATTATCCGGGCTTACCCCGGAAAATCAGGGGACACTCCCTCAGGAAGAGGCAATTCGAATGTGTTGACCGTCATCGCAACGAGCGAATAATAGCCGACGATCCCCACCAGATCGACGAGACCATCGCTTCCGATGGCGTCAAGCACAGCCGCATAGGTTTCATCCGAAACCCTGCGCTGATTGTAGATTTCTACCGTAAAGCGATAAACTGCCCGGCCAGCCGCATCAGCGATCTGCGGTTCCTTCCCCAGGCGGATAGCCTCGATCACATCAGGCTCCACCCCGGCCTTGAGGGCATCCGCCTTGTGAGCATACCAGGGTAGCTCCGCATTCCACAGGCGTACGAGTGCGAGGATCGCAATTTCAGACAGTCGTGGTGCGACCGAAGAACCATATCGACAATATTGCCCCATGTTCTGTGCAGCTTCGGCCAGGAGAGGCCTATGCAGCCACAGGGCAAGTGGCCCCCTCACGCGGCCGCGGGGACCACCGGCGATAACGTCGTGAACCCTCTTCTGTTCAGGGTCCAGATTGTCCAGGTCAGGTGCGGCGAGGCGCATGCCCGTTTCCTCCCATTACAGTCGTATTTCAGTCTCGAGATCGAAGAGAGAAGACCGTTGCAGGTTAAAACCGACAGGCACTGTCATCCCAGGGGAAACGTCGGCCTGTCCGTCCATGCGGAACCGCAATGTCTGGCCGGAGAATGAAGCCCAGACGAGCGTATCGGCTCCCATCGGCTCGACAAGTTCAATAACCGTGTGGAAGCAGACATCCGAACCCTCAGAGGCAACACCAACGTTGAAATGTTCAGGACGAACACCCAGCCAGGCACTTTTCGGCCGCAGATCACTACAGAAAGAATAACCATCGAGTGGAACGCGTAAATCGCCGAAATGCAGAGCGCTACCGTCAATCCCAACCTGGAAGAAATTCATCGACGGGGAGCCGATGAAATCTGCCACGTATTTGTTGGCGGGGGTATTGTAGATTTCCTGCGGGGTCGCAAGTTGCATTACGGAACCGCCCTTCATCACGGCGATACGGTCGGCAAGTGTCATTGCCTCCACCTGATCATGCGTGACGTAGATCATCGTATTGCCGAGCTTCTGGTGGAGACGTTTGATTTCCACCCGCAAGTCCGCACGCAGTTTGGCGTCAAGGTTCGACAGGGGCTCATCGAAGAGGAATACGTCAACGTCTCTGACAAGCGCACGACCGATCGCGACGCGCTGACGCTGGCCTCCTGAAAGCGCCGATGGTTTCCGCTCAAGCAGAGGTTCTATCTGCAGCACTGACGCTGCGTTTTTGATGCGCTCCGCAATGACGTCTTTCGCGACACCGGCGTTCTTCAGGCCAAAGGAAAGGTTTCCGGCAACGGTCATTTGCGGATAAAGCGCATATGACTGGAAAACCATGCCGATACCCCGTTTGCTGGGCTCCTCCCAGGTCACGTTGCGGTCATTGATAAAGATTTGGCCATCGGTCGGTTCAATGAGGCCTGCGATACAATTGAGCAGGGTCGATTTTCCGCAACCAGATGAGCCAAGCAGGACAAGAAATTCCCCTTTGCCGATATCGAGATTGAGGTTCTTCAAAACCTCGACGGTGCCGTAGTTAAGCTTGAGTTCGCGAATTGAAATGCTCTGGTTCATGGCTTTATCCCTTGACTGCGCCTGCTGCTATCCCGCGAACGAACAGTTTTCCCGAGAGGAAGTAGATCGACAGAGGAACAAGACCTGTGAGGAGGGTCGCAGCCATATTGATGTTGTATTCCTTGACGCCCTGCACCGAGTTGACGATGTTATTCAACTGGACGGTCATTGGATAATTCTCAGGCCGGGTGAATATCACGCCGAAGAGAAAGTCATTCCAGATGCCGGTCACCTGGAGAATGACCGCGACCGTGAAAATGGGCAGCGCCATCGGCAGCATGATTTTCAGATAGATTCCCCAGAAACCGGCGCCATCAACGCGCGCGGCCTTAAAGAGCTCTTCAGGAATTGCACTGAAATAGTTCCGGAAAAGAAGCGTGAGGATCGGCATCCCGAAGACGGTGTGGACAAGCGTCAGGCCGGTGAGAGAACCATAGAGACCAATTTCTCGAAGCAGGATCACGATCGGATAGATCATCACCTGATAGGGAATGAAGGCTCCGACGATCAGGATCGTAAAGAAGACATCCGCCCCCTTGATACGCCAGTTGGCCAGAGCGTAGCCGTTGATGGAGGCAATCAGGATCGAGAGGATCACCGAGGGGATGGTGATTTTAACGGAGTTGAGAAATCCCCTTGAAAGACCTTCGCAGGTTAGGCCTGTACAGGTTGACGACCACGCCTCGACCCAAGGCTGAAACGTAATCTCGACAGGGGGAGCAAAGATGTTCCCAAGCCGGATTTCCGGCATTCCCTTCAAGGACGTGACGACCATGACGTAAAGAGGAAGCAGATAATAAATGGCGAAGACAATCAGTGTACTATAAAGCAACACCTTGTCTCGCGAGATAAAACGCTGGGGACGAGGGCCACGAGGCTCCACGCGCGAAATTGGATAATCAGGCACGTTTTTTTCCTCCAAACTCGAGAATGGCCCAGGGAATGATCACGAAAGTCACGGCGACCAACATCATTGTGGAGGCCGCGAAGGCCTGTCCAAGATTTTGCGACTGGAAAAGATAGTCGAAGACGTATTTCGCGGGCACTTCCGATGAAAGGCCAGGACCTCCCCCGGTTTGGGCGATGATGAGGTCGTAGAGTTTAATGATGCCCGACGCGATAAGAACAAGCGCAGTGACGAAGACATTGCGCATCATCGGAAGAATAACAAAAAGATAGGTCTTCCAGGTGGGAATACCGTCCACCCGCGTTGCCTTCCATATATCCTCATCAATGCCGCGTAGTCCCGCAAGCATCAGGCACATCACCAGCCCGACACCGTGCCAGAGCGCTGCGGCGATGACGCCAAAGAGGACCAGTTGCGGGTCGTAAAGCGGATCGAAGGAGAAGCCGGTAAATCCAAGCCCCCGAACAAAGCTCTGGATGCCGAATTCCGGGTTGAGCAGCCATTGCCACACCAGTCCAGTGACGATGAAGCTCAGCGCATAGGGATATAGAAAGATCGCGCGAAACGTGTTTTCGAAACGTATTTTCCGATCCAGCATCGCCGCGAGCACGAAACCCAGCAACAGGGAAAGGACAAGCATCATCGCGCCATAGATGGCAAGGTTTTCGATTGATATTAGCCAACGCCGCGAACCCCAGAGCCTTTGATACTGGCTCAGCCCCACCCATTCCGCATTGGGAAGAAGCCTGGAATTCGTAAATGAATAACCGATGGTCCACAGTGTACAGCCGAGGTAAACGACCAGAGCCGTCACCACCATGGGAATTGAAGCGGCAAGTGCGCTCGCATTGCCGAGCCGCCATCGCCTGAAAGCAACCTTAGACATAAATTTTTCTCTGATTTGAGCGAAATTGGGCGTCGTGGAGACCCCCGGCGACGTCCCCGTCAGTCGGCGTCCGCGATTATTGCGACAAACTCGCTTTGCGCCCGTTCCGCCGTAAAGCTGTCATCGCTGAAGAACTCCACGACAAGATCGGTAATGCGCCCCACGGAGTCCGGCGAGAGCAGGCTGTTGACGCTTCGGATAACCTGCCCCTTTGCCAGGATATCCAGCCCCTTTTTCATGCAGACACTGGCTTCCTTGACCTCTATGTCGCTGCGCACCGGCAGCGCACCTTTGATCAGGTTAAATTTCACCTGGACGGAAGCGTCAACAATCGTGGACGCCAGCGCCTCCTGAGCCGCCTCGATATCCTTGCTTTTTACTTTCGGGAAATAAAACGCATCGCCTGCTGTCGTAATGTAGGGATGAACGCCGAGCCCTGCGAGGCAATCATAATCCTTGCCGGCCGTCAGTCCGGCTTGCTCGAATTCGCCCTGAACCCAGTCACCCATGATCTGCCCGGCCGCCCGACCATCAATGACCATCTGGGCCGCCGTGTTCCATTCCTGGACATTCGACTTTTTCGACAGGCGCCGCGCATCCGCAGCGGCTGCAAAAACCTTCGCAACTTCCGGACCTGCCGCAAGGTCGGTATTTTTGTCTCCGTAAACCTTTTCAAAGATTTCGGGGCCGCCAATCGAAACCATCAGCACATTGAAGAGGAGCTGGATCTGCCAGGGCTGTCGCCCCGCGGCCAGAGGAACGATACCCTTCTCTTCGAGAGCGGGTGCAGCGGCGACGAACTCGTTCCAGTTTTTCGGCACAGGGAGTCCAGCCCTCTCGAAAGCCTTGTGTCCGAGCCACAGCCACTGTTGGGAATGAATATTCGACGGGACGCAATAGACACGCCCCTCATAGGTGCAGTCTTCGAGCAAAGACTGCGGATGGATTTTGTCGAGCCAGCCTTCACGTTTTGCGAGATCGGTGACATCGCGCATGAGGCCGGCTTGAACCAGCTCCTTCATAGCCTTGCCATGCGTAAATTGCGTCGCACCCATCGGGTCTCCGCCGGTAATTCGACTGGTGATGAGCGGCCGGGCCACACCACCGGCCCCGGCAATGGCGCCATCCTTCCAGACATTGCCCGTGGCGTTGAATGCCTCCGCCAGTACGCGAACCGCCGCCGCTTCGCTACCGGACGTCCACCAATGAGTCACCTCAAGCTCGGTCGCGTTGGCAGCATTAACGGTATTCAGACCTAAAACGGCAACCGTCGCGTACAACCAATGTTTCACATGCACCTCCTCTGCATCGTCATAGCCAAATTTAAAACGATTAATACAGAGGTTTCCTCTCTAGTAACGGAGACTCTTGATTAGGCTCAGGCCAACCATAAATTGGGCATGCCTCCACGGGATGGAATCCCAGGAGCGTTGCCGGCCCAACAGATGGCCGAACAGAGAGCAAAATATGCGCGCGAGAGTAGACTTTGATCGCGCCAAGGCCGGCTTTTGCTTTCAAAGCCGATGTGCTGTGTTATGCCGTCTCGTCAAGAGACACAGCCTCCAAAGCCAAAGTCAAGCAGCATTCCACTATACCGGGCACGCAATTTTGCCGAGCTAGCCTTTTTTTCAGAATGTCCAGAAAGTGAAAGTTTCGAAGTTAACCCATCCAACCAATATCCGAGAGTGTATTGGCCATAAACAGGAGACCGGCCTGCAACTCCTCACGCTTCACCGTACCGCCAAGGCAAACCCGGACGTGTTCATCGGGCGTGCCGAGGACGGTAAATGCGTCCGAGGGCATCAGTCCCACATGGCGCCCCGCCATGCGTCCCATCAACTCGGCCCGACTGGCGCCGGTTGGCAGCTTTAGCCAAATGTTGAAGGCTTCAGGCTCCCCCAGAAATTCATATCCTTTGAACGTCTCGGCAGCAATCTTCTGACGCACCGCGCTTTCTGTCCTGACAAACCGGCGAATGGCGTCCGCAGTCCCATCTTCGATCCACCGAGTTGCAAGAGCCATACAAAGCGGAGACGGCATGACCGCGCTGGCTCGGATCGCTTGCGCCAATGAGTAGGCAGCCTTGGCGCTCGGCGCAACCGTATAGGCGAGACGAAGGCCTGCACCCAGACATTTGGCAAGCCCCCCGATATGCCAAGTCAAGTTGGGCGCCATGGTCGCAAACGGAGCTGGCGCCGACGCGGGAATAAAGCCATATGCGTCATCTTCGATCAGTGGAAGCCGATGACGGATCAGCACTTCGGCAATCTCCATGCGCCGTGTTTGAGGTATTGTTATTGTTGTCGGGTTCTGGACAGTGGGATTCAGGTAAAGCGCTTTCGGCTGATGCAGGTGAATGGCGGCATCCAGTTTGTCCGGAAGAATGCCCGCACCATCCATCGGCAAGCCAACCAGTTGCAGCCCCATACGCGCCGCAATTGCCCGCAAACCGGGATAGGTAATCGCTTCACACAGGATAACGTCGCCCTGACGCGTCATTGTCGACAATATTGCCGTCATCGTCGCATGCGCTCCAGGGGTGATCGAGATGCGCTCGAGGCTTGGAACCATTCCTCTCTTGGAGAGCCACGACGAGGCCGCGGCTTTATCCTGATTGCTGCCGGTCGTTGATTGATATCGAAGCAACGGTATGAGATTTGCCGACACCGTGCGAAGGCCGTCCTGCATGCGGGCAATCAACTCGGCGTCCTGCGGCTCCGGCGGCATGTTCATGGAGAGATCTTCATCCCGGGCACGATGAGGATTTGCTTCATGACGTGAGTGAGCAGGAGCGCAAGCAAACGTACCGCGGCCGACGTGGCTCTCGACCAGCCGCCTTGCATGGGCTTCTGCGTAGGCACGGGTAACGGTCGTAAAGTCGATCCCCAGACGGTCGGCCAGTTTGCGCTGTGGCGGCAGCCTGTCTCCTGGCGCAAACTCACCGCTCTTCACCGCCGCTTCAATCGCATCCGCAATTTGCAGATATCTGGGCTTACCATCCTGTCTCAATACGGGGGGCCAACTTGCCATTACGCGTCTCATTTCTGGATAATTTTGTAATTGTTTCGCATTGTATGTAAGTCTGCCGCACATTTCAACCCATCCAACATCGCAACAAAAATGACAATTATTTGGGCGATACGCGCCTATTTATTCGTCAAGACGGACAAGTTTGGTGCAATTTATCGATTGTTCTTTTGCTTTTTCGATTTTATTGTATGGGTATTGCACTTGTTATTGATTCATACAATTTTCGTCGTACGCTTTAGCATCCCAACCGCACAACAGGAGCGAGATTGATGCCTCAGGTAACGCACGAAGCCCATAAAGACGGCGACTTCTTCGTGGACTACGAAACGAAGGTTTTTGAGGATGTAAAAGCAGATCCGGGAGAGAAAGCGCTGGTGACCTTTCACACTGTCGCTTTCGAAGGATCCATCGGCCTTGTCAACATTCTGAATGCCATCCGCCTTCAGCGCAAGGGTTACGAAACATCCATTCTGCTTTATGGCCCCGGCGTCACACTCGGCATCCAAAGAGGTTTCCCGAAGCTTGGCGACGAAGCCTTCCCGGGCCACCTGAATTTCAACAAGAACCTGGAGCGTTTCATGAAGGAAGGCGGCAAGGTCTATGCATGTCGTTTTGCTCTTCAGGCGCTTTACGGCCATGGCGAGCCATCGCTGATCCCGGGTATCATTCCCGTCCTTCCCCAAGACGTTCTCGACTGCGTGTTGCTGCACAAGAAGGCCAACGCGCTGATCATCGACACCTGGACGGTCTAAGCGACCTGTGCGGCGCGGCCATTTCGCGCCGCGCCTTCAGCAAGATGATTGTAAAGGAGCCAGCCGTGTCCAAAATCGTTCGCGCCGCCGCTGTACAGATATCCCCCGACCTCACTTCGCGTGCAGGTACGATTGAACGGGTGCTTAACGCCATTGCCGAGGCTGCCGACAAAGGCGCTGAATTCATCGTCTTTCCAGAGACATTCGTTCCCTGGTATCCCTATTTCAGTTTTGTCATGCCACCCATGCTGCAGGGTCCCGAGCACCTTCGCCTCTATGAGGAAGCCGTTACGGTTCCTTCCATGGAGACTATGGCCGTTGCAGATGCCGCACGCAAACGCGGCGTCGTTGTCGTGCTGGGTGTGAACGAGCGCGATCACGGCTCCCTCTACAATACACAACTCGTCTTCGATGCGGACGGCAGTTTGAAACTGAAACGCCGCAAGATCACCCCAACCTATCACGAGCGCATGATCTGGGGTCAGGGCGACGGGTCCGGCTTGAAAGTCGTGGATACGGCTGTCGGGCGCGTGGGCGCTTTGGCCTGCTGGGAACATTACAATCCCCTCGCCCGATATTCGCTCATGGCCCAGCACGAAGAAATTCACGCAGCACATTTCCCGGGCTCATTGGTAGGACCGATCTTCGCAGAGCAGATCGAGGTGACAATGCGCCACCACGCCCTGGAATCGGGATGTTTCGTCGTGAATGCGACGGCATGGTTGAGCGAGGAACAGATCGCCTCGATCAATCCCGATCCCAAACTGCAAAAAGGACTTCGGGATGGTTGCATGACCTGCATCATAACCCCCGAGGGTCGCCACGTCGTGCCACCGTTGACTGCCTCGGAGGGCGTCCTCATCGCCGATCTCGATATGAAGCTGATCACAAAGCGCAAGCGGATGATGGACAGCGTCGGCCATTATGCGAGACCGGAACTTCTCCACCTCGTTCATGATGCCCGGCCCGCAAAGGCACTGGAAACACTTGAACCAAACCTGCCGCTGCTCAACGCAGAGCAAACCCCCGTGAAACAGGAGCGTGAAGATGCGTGATAACGTCGACATGGTCATTCCTGAGCTCATCAACGACCTTCAAACAAAGGGGATGCGGCTCGTGGATCCACGCGCCGGACACGAGAGCCGTCGCGGCGGTGCCGGTCCCTCCGACCACAAGGCCGTAAGTTTTGGCGAGACGACTGTGATGATACCGGTCCATACCGCACCGGCTTTCGACAGCCCCTACCTTGTGGAAGCACCGGACGACAATGGACGTGCCCGCATCACCAGGCAGGGAATAGAAGTTGCCAAAGTCCGATTTCCGAACCGGCCGAAATTCTATGATCTGACGACCGAAGACGGTATCCCCTACAACAAGATCGCGGTTCTTCACTCTCGCGACGTCCTCGCCACCACGGTGTTGCAGACATGCATCCGGTATGAGAGCCGGAAGAAAACCTGTCAGTTCTGTTCAATCGGACAGAGTCTTGCAGCCGGGCGTACGATCGCGCACAAGACGCCTCAACAGTTGGCTGAAGTAGCCAAAGCCGCAGTTGAACTGGACGGCGTGAAGCACATGGTCATGACGACCGGCACGCCGCCAGGCCAAGATCGCGGTGCAGCGATCCTGGCAGAAAGCGCTCGTGCAGTAAAAGCAGCCGTCAATCTACCCATCCAGGTTCAGTGTGAGCCGCCTGAAGACGACAATTGGCTTCAGCGAATGAATGACGCTGGCGCCGATGCGCTCGGCATGCACCTTGAGGCAGTGACCCCTGACGTCCGCAATCGGATAATGCCAGGCAAGGCAACCGTGCCGCTTGAAAAATATTTCTCGAGTTTTGAAGCAGCTGTCAAGGTTTTCGGGCGCGGGCAGGTTTCAACCTATATCCTCGCCGGTCTTGGCGATACAGCCGAAGCAATCCTCGATGTCTCCGACCGTCTCGTACGGATGGGGGTGTATCCTTTTGTCGTTCCGTTCGTTCCGATTTCCGGCACCCCGCTGGAGAGCCACGCCGCGCCAAGCTCCGAGTTTATGGCGAGCATCCTGAAACCTCTGTCCAATATCATTTTGGATGGCGGGCTCAGGGCAACCGACATCAAGGCAGGTTGTGGCAAATGCGGCGCCTGTTCGGCCCTTTCAACCTACGAGAAGTTGAGGGTGCCAGCATGAGCGGCGTGAGCCATTCGTCCTTTGTAAGCCCGGAATTCATTATTCGTGCCGCGACCGAAAACTGGGAGCTCCAGGGCGTCGCGCGGCTTCGTCACGCGGTGTTTGTTGACGAACAACGGATTTTCAAACTGCACGACCGTGACGAGGTCGATGATGTGGCGATCCCTCTTGCAGCGATTACGACGATGGCGGCAGAACCTGCCGAAGTCGTGGGCACGGTCCGCATCCATCAAAATTCTCCCGGAATCTGGTGGGGCTCGAGGCTCGCTGTCGACTGTAATTATCGACGGGTAGGCAAGCTCGGCGCCGAGTTGATCCGCCTGGCGGTCTGCTCCGCGAACGGCATGGGGTGCGTCCAGTTCAACGCTCACGTTCAACAGCAGAACGTTCCACTGTTCCGTCGCCTTCATTGGGATTGTGTTGGCCCGGTCGATCTTCACGGCGTTCCTCACATGCATATGCGCGCGGCGCTGGATCATTATCCCGCTATTCTCAGCCCCGAGACCGGTTGGTGCGCAAGATCTCGGAGGGCGGGATGATGTTGGAAGCCCTGGCAAAAGAGCTCGCCGCCCACCCTTCGATACTCGGAAAACTCGATATTGCTGCCTCCACCAAAGCTCTCGGGCTTTCCGCCTCGACGATCGGCAGGCCCGGCGATGACGCAGCCGCCATCAAACGTCCCGAAGGAGGCTGGGATCTGCTCGCGGGTGAAGGGTTCATGCCCCAATTCGTCAATGATGATCCGTGGTTCGCGGGTTGGTGCGGCGTAATGGTCAACCTCTCCGACATCGCCGCCATGGGGGGGCGCGCAACCGCACTTCTCAACGCCGTTTGGGCTCCGGATGTCGCGACCGCTGAACCTCTGCTCAAAGGCTTGAAGGATGCAGCGTCAGCTTACGGTATTCCTATCGTCGGCGGGCACACCAATCTGCGCACTACCGAGCTCAACCTTTCAGTTTCGGTTCTAGGACATGCAAGACAACTGATTTCCAGCTTCACGGCAAAAGCCGGTGACGTTCTTGTCGCGGCGATAGATCATAGAGGACGCTATCGTCCACGCTTCGACAACTGGTGCGCTGCACTCGACGCGCCTCATTCCCGGCTTCGTGGCGATTATGAACTTCTGCCGCAATTGGCTGAATCAGGTCTGGCGAGATCGGGCAAGGATATCAGCCAGGGCGGGATCGCCGGCACGGCCTTGATGCTGGCGGAATGCTCACGATGCGGTTTCGATATTGACCTTGAGGCCATCCCTCGGCCTGACGGCGTCGAGATTGGTCGGTGGCTGCGAACATTCCCAAGCTTTGGATTTTTGCTTTCTGTCGATCCCGCGAAGGCAACCTCAGTCTGCGCAGCTTTTGCAGCACGCGACATAAGCGCGGTTGCGATAGGCCACGCCACCAATCACGCACAGATAAATTTCAAACATGAAGGTTCAAAGGCGACATTCTGGAATTACGGAATCTCACCTTACCTCACGCTTTCCAAGGAGGCTTCCAATGCCTGAAGTTCACTTCACGATCCGCTGGCCGGATGGAATGGAGGAGAAATGCTATTCTCCCTCGACAGCAATACAAAACCACCTCCAGGTCGGAGAAACCTATCCCGTCCCAGAATTTCTACAGCACGTGCGAGCTGGCTTAAACGAAGCTTCGGAACGTGTCGCCGCCAAGTACGGCTTCACCTGCTCGTCCGCGTTGGACCAATTGGCCAAGATTGAAGAAACCGCTACGCGCCAGGCCGCTGAGGGCCAAGTCGCTTGCCTATCGTTCTCCTGAAGGAACAAGCCATGACTGATGGTCGAGAGTCGAATATCCCCGTTGTCATCATCGGGGGCGGACAGGCGGGTTTATCCGTAAGCTGGTACCTTACCCGCGAAGGAGTCGAGCATATCGTGATCGAGCGTCACCGCCGGTTCGAGAGCTGGCGGAATAACCGTTGGGACTCTTTCTGTCTAGTGACGCCAAACTGGCAGTGCCGCCTGCCGGGTTGGTCTTACAAGGGAAAGGATCCGGACGGCTTCATGCTAAAGGACGAGATCGTCGATTATCTCGACGGCTTTGCCGAAAGCTTTAACCCACCCCTGGTCGAAGGCGTGGATGTCACCAAGGTGGAACCCCGCCCCGAGGGCGGCTATCGTGTCGAGACGACTGCAGGCACATGGTTGGCCGATCAGGTCGTTGTCGCCACAGGTGGCTACGATCACCCTATCGTACCTCCATTTGCCAGAGATATCGATCCATCCATCGTGCAGATGCACTCGCGCGACTACCGGAGACCTTCACAGCTGCCAGACGGCGCAACTCTCATCGTTGGCACGGGCCAATCCGGTGTGCAGATTATGGATGATTTTCATCTTGAAAGCCGGCCGGTACATCTGGCCGTCGGTCCTGCTCCGCGTAGCCCGAGGAAATATCGCGGTCGCGACGCCACCGACTGGTTATACGATGCCGGCACTTACGCCGTCACCATCGATGAGCATCCGGACCCGGTAAAAGCTCTTACCCAAACCAATCACTATATGTCAGGGCGCGATGGCGGAAAGGAAATCGATCTTCGGAAATACGCGCTCGAAGGTGTCAGGCTCTACGGTTCGGCAGCAGACGGTAAGGGATTGACAATGAATTTCCTTCCTGACCTCGAGAAAAACCTTGATGACGCAGACCGTAGCTACATGGGAATTCGCCAGCAGATCGACAAATGGATCAGTTCCCAAGGAATA
Source organism: Agrobacterium sp. ST15.13.013 (assembly GCF_027956525.1). NCBI lineage: Bacteria > Pseudomonadati > Pseudomonadota > Alphaproteobacteria > Hyphomicrobiales > Rhizobiaceae > Agrobacterium > Agrobacterium sp. ST15.13.013. Next base: position 32,212 of record NZ_JAQKGP010000013.1, on the reverse strand, counting down.
ACCGCACCGGAAGAACCACCATTCGAGAAGGTGTGGAAACCGGAACGTGAAATCGAGGAAATAGACCTGTCAGCTGCCGGAATCTCGTCGATAATCTGGGCGATAGGTTTTCGCCCCGACTACTCCTGGCTTGAGGTGGACTGCCTTGATGAGCGAGGCAAGCCGAAATTCCATCGCGGGGTGACCAAATCGCCGGGGCTATATTTTATTGGCCTGGGTTGGCTCAATACCTGGGGTTCGGGGAGATTTCTCGGCATTGACGAGGATAGCCATTACCTGGCCGAGCAAATTGTCGCGCTTCAAAAGGCCAGGTTTGCGGCATGAGCGCCAGACCTTTGCTCGTCCAGCAAAAGACGCCCCTCACCGAGCGACATGTTCTCGGCATGGCGGAAATGGGGTATCGCGGGCTTTCCGAGCAGTGGCTCCTGCGACGTGCAGGTGATCTGCATTGGCGGCTCATCGCAAGAGCGATGGGGCAAACCGAGACCCTCTTCACATGCGCCAAGGGAGAGCCGCTCTACGCGGCCTTCCGTTCCACCAGCTTGCGTATGATCAGGCCGGCGGCACCTTATCTGGGGGGGAATCTTGAACTATCAGGAGAACTCTACCGCTCGGCGCAAGGGCATCTGGCGTCGCGACAAACAATAACTTTCGACGGCGAAGTTATCGGTGGCCTGACATTGGCGTCCACCTTCGTCGGTCGATCAGCAGACGGGAGCAATCGCACGATTGTCAGACGCAGCCCGAAAGCACTGGCCGTTCCACCAGATGCTCCAGTGCCGGTCCAGCGTATCGTCGACAGGGCAGCCGCCACCGCACGTCGGATGCTCCAAGACAGGCACGCATGGCTTGAGGTAAATAAAGGGTCTGAAGCAAGCAAGGGTGAAAAAATCTTGCCTTGCCCGGCCACGGACTTTAACGCCGCAGGCCTGCTCTACTTCCCGTCTTACAGCGCCCTCTCCGATCGTGCACTCTTTCAGGCGGGGGAAACACAAACAGATTTCATCGCTGCAAGAGAAGTTTCGTATGTTGGGAATGTCGAGCCTGGCGAAATCATAACAGTGACATTCAAGCGCACCGCTCGTGGATATGTTATCGGGATATTCGGTGTCGATGATCGTCCGCTGGCCGCAATGCGCATCCGAACGCGAGCACAGAGTTAACGATCCTCACGGTGGGTTTGGGGAGAATGCATCCGGTCCATGACGTCGCCGTCGACTGGCGCGGCATGGAAAAAGAGCACGACCGGCGGCCCCGCCAAGGCGCTGGCGTCCAGCCATTGATCTGCACCGAAAAGTGGCTCCGGCTCAGAATTGCTGCCGTTGGGAAGAGGATGCATCTGATCCATCGGAGGATCAACATATGCAGCATCGATTTCATTGCGCGAGACCTCCATTGGCGGCTTTGCAATAGATGCGATCAGGGTTGTCACGGACAACAGTCAGATCCCCGTCGCTCCAAGGGGTTGTCCGCACTGCCGACGCCCTCACAGCCTGCGGGCCACTCTTTGATCGCTTGAACACTCAGACCTTTGGAGAACGCATAATCCGCTTGCCAGTTGATTGCGCTTTTGCCGGCGTGTCGGCCGTGTTGCGCACTTTCCTTTCCTCTGGCCTCTGTCCGCCGGGCAGAGCAAGATTACCGAGTGTATAGAGCTCGACCGGCTCGTCAAATCCCCTTAGGTCGTAGCGACCGATGGTCGTCGTCCCGCTCGAATTGAGAAGCTTTACAAATCGCTCCGACATCAACAGCGAACGGCCTGTCTCGCTACAAATGGCCTGAACTCGGCTCACAAGATTGACGTCCGGCCCGATCACGGTGAAATCGAGCCGAAGGCCCGAGCCGATGTTGCCGTAGCTTACTTCTCCGTAGTGTAGTGCGATACCGGCCTGGAGTTTCGCATCGGGCGCTGTAAACCGGCCCAGACTCTCCAGCGCATCCTGAGCGCCTTGCAGTGCAGCAGAGCAGGCCGCGGCGGCCTCGTTGTAATGAAAAAAAGCAAGGACAGCGTCACCCATGAATTTGATCACCTCGCCGCCCGCATGAGTAATCGCCGGTACGACATGATCGAAATAAGCGTTGAGCAGTTCGAGCACGCGCTCGTTGGTCAGTCTGTTCGACAGCTGCGTGAATCCGCGCAGATCACAAAGCATCAAAGCGGCTTCGAGTGTTTCAAGTTGGCCGCGGCGGATGCCGCCGGCCAGGATTCGTTGTGCTGTTGTAGGGCCTACATAGGTATCGAGGAGCGTCAACTCGACTCTCCTGAGAGTGCGCAGTTCGCAAGCATTGCGCAGCGCCGGGACGATACGGTTTAATGCCGCACGCTCGGAAGCAGCGAACCCGCTTGGTCGGGTCGTTGAGAAAGACGCCGCGCTGACCAACCCGTCGGCATTGCACAAAGGGAAAATGACGAATTCGACGAGCCCGCGCCCCTCGAAAAGGTCAGTATGGATCCAGGCAGGGTCGCTCGAGCCGTCAAGCCGCACGATCAGCGGCTCGCGCGTCTCCATAACACGTCGGATCGGGTTGTCAGCCAGTGCCTTAGATATTTCGATGCCATACTCTCTGTCCCGCGCCTCCGCCGTCTCGTTGGGCGCCCAGGCTGCAGTCCGTCCGAGAATTTCGGGGTGAAGTGTCCGAAGATGGAGTGTCAGCCGGTCGAGAGGCAAGCCTGCTGTCGTGAGACGCTGTCCCAAGCCTGCGGCCAGGCCGGCGTCGTCGGCTTCGTGGCATTCGTCTCCTGTTAGCCATTCAATGATCTCGATCATCGCTTTAGGAACCGTCCTCCGCGTTGATCTGCTCACGCATCCAAACCAGGAACTTCTGGAGCGGCAGAGACGGCGAAACGTTCTTGGGCCAGGTTAGAAAATATCCTTCGCCGCTATAGCAGGTCATGTCGAAAGGGGCGACGAAGCTGCCCGCCTGGAGGTGGCGGGTGACGAAGACTTTCGTCGCGATGGCGACGCCAATATCCAGCGACGCAGCTTCATAGGCAAGGGCGGAGCTTTCAAAGCGGATGCCGGGCTCGGGGTCGACTGCCGCCCCCACGCGCTTGAGCCATGCATGCCAGTCGGTGGGGCGAGCCATGGAGTGGAGAAGCCTGACACGGCTGAGGTCGGTAGGGTCCTTGAGTTTATGGGCCGCCTGAAATGCCGGCGAACAGATCGGGATGAGCTCGACGTCGACGAGCTTTTCGCAATGGAGATCAGGCCAGTTTCCTTTCCCCGCACGAATGGCGGCATCCAGATTCTGGGTTTCGAAATCCACCGGCGCGATGGAAGAACTCAAGCGCACCTCGATGCGGGGGAAGGCGTCATGGAACTCCGTCAGGCGCGGGATGAGCCAGCGCTGAGAGAATGTTGTGTAGGACTGGATCGCCAGAATGTCTCGCCTGCCCCGCCGCGACACGCGCTTGGCAGCGTTACCTATCTCGAGGAAGGCGCGGGTGACACCGTCGTAGAGCTGCTGTCCTTCATCGGTCAACTCGATGCCGCGATGCAGCCGCTTGAACAGGACGACGCCAAGGTAATCCTCCAGAACCTTGACCTGCCGGCTGACAGCAACCTGCGACACGTTCAACTCTTGCGCCGCATGGGTCAGGCTGGACAGGCGTGCTGCCGCTTCGAAGGTCCGCAGCGGGTTGAGGGGCGGGATTGAATTGCTCATGATTCATTCATAACGCATTGGATGCTGGGCGCAAATCCGCCGTCAGCGAACTGGCGGTGCTGGCCGCCGAGGCAGATTTTATAGTGGCTCACCATCATCGGTATCGCGCCTTATACTCGCTCCATCGCGACCGCTATCCCTTGGCCAACCCCGATGCACATCGTGGCTGCTGCATATTGGCCTCTCGTCTTTGCAAGTTCAAGCGCGGCCGTTCCGGTGATACGGACGCCTGACATGCCGAGTGGATGACCGAGCGCAATGGCTCCGCCATTTGGGTTTACCCGCGGATCATCGTCCGCGATGTCAAGCTCGCGCAGGCAGGCGAGACCTTGACTGGCGAAAGCTTCGTTCAGTTCGATGACATCGAAAGCGGTCTGTTGCAGGTCGAGGCGCGTCATCAGTTTCCTGAGAGCAGGTACCGGGCCCATGCCCATGATGCGAGGCGCAACACCAGCAGCGGCGCCTCCGAGTATTCGAACGATCGGCGTCAGGCCGTGACGCTTTATGGTATCATCGCTGGCGAGGATCACAGCTGCTGCTCCGTCGTTGACGCCGCTGGCGTTTCCCGCCGTAACGCTGCCGCCGTCCCGAAATGGCGCTTTAAGCGCCGCAAGGGCATCAAGTGTTGTCGAGCGCGGATGTTCATCCTGAGTAAACTCAACAGTCTGGCCTTTCCGCTGGCGTATCTCGACAGGGACAATTTCCTGTCCCAGGCGGCCATTGGCTTGGGCTGCGAGCGCCTTTGTCTGTGAGCGACAGGCGAATCTATCCTGGTCCTGCCTTGAGATGCCGAACTCCTCAGCCACATTTTCAGCGGTTTCCGGCATCGAATCCACGCCATACTGCGCTTTCATAAGCGGATTGATCAATCGCCAGCCGATGGTCGTGTCTTCGATCATGGCGGAGCGGCTGTAAGCGGACTCCGCCTTCGGTACGACAAACGGCGCGCGGCTCATGCTTTCAACGCCGCCCGCGATGACGAGGTTCGCCTCTCCCGACCTGATGGCACGCGCGCCTGCAATGATCGCATCCATGCCGGAACCGCACAGCCTGTTGATTGTCGTTCCTGGAACGCTTATCGGCACCCCTGCCAGAAGCAAGGACATGCGGGCAACGTTGCGGTTGTCTTCGCCGGCCTGATTGGCGCAGCCGAATACGACCTCATCGATGGCCTCAAAGTCAAGGTCAGGATGACGCCCCATCAGAGCCTTCAGCACAACGGCACCGAGATCGTCCGGACGCATGGACGCAAGTGTTCCGCCGAACCGGCCAATGGGCGTACGGATAAAGTCACAGAGGTAGACATCGGACATAGCTGCAAACCACAAAAATCGACGTGAGAGAGTAAGTTGGGAAAGGCCCGGCCAAATTGGCCGGGCGAATGGTGTTGTTATCGAAGAACGGCCAACGCATCGCCGGCGCGCACACCACTACCCTTTTCGAGCACGAAGACCGGATTGATTTCCGCCTCCGCCAGGCGGCCGTCCAGGGCAAGCACCATGTCGGCAAAGGACAAGACGGCGTCAATCAGGGCTTCGGTGTCGGCGATCGGACGCCCGCGAAATCCATCAAGGAGAGCGGCGCATTTCAGCTCACCAATCATAGCCCTGACCTCATCGCGCGTTACGGGCAGCAGTCGCATCGCAACGTCTTGATAAAGTTCGGTCTGCACACCACCGGCGCCCAAGAGAATTCCAGGCCCGAGTTGAGGATCCTGATTATAGCCGAGGATGAACTCAACGCCTCCTTTGACACGTTCCTGGATCAAAAACCCGTCAATCCGTGCTGTCGTTGCGCGCCCTACCCTCACCAGCATCGCCTCGCAGGCGGCCTCAACCTCTTCTGGAGGGACCCCTACGACGACGCCACCAACCTCGGATTTATGCAAAATTTCGTCCGAAAGGATCTTGATCACTACCGGAGCGCCGAAGTCCTTTGCCTTGGTTGCGGCCTCGACCGGCGTCGAAGCTGTCACCTCACGCGTGATCGGGAAGCCGAAGCGCGCACACAGTCGCTTCGCGTCAGCCTCGTTCAATGCGCCGGGGATCAAATCGGAAATATCGATATTTTGTGTCTTCCTTTCGGACGAAGCCGGGACAGGAGGGCCTTGAACAAGTGCCTTCAAAGCCGCAGCACAGCTTTCGGGAGCTGCATAGGCGGGAATGCCGCTTGCATTCAGATGTTGGACGATTCCCGGTGCATCGGGGCTCACATAGGCCATGACCGGCTTGCGGCTAAGGTTCATGGAGTCCAAAAGAGGCCGGGCCACAACGTCCGGCTGGCCGATCGACGAAGAACCGACAACAACCACGATGGCGTCATAGCTGGGGCTCTCGGCAAGTATTTTCAGGATGGCCCTGAACAGGTCGGGCCGTAGGCCCGCGAGCGTAACATCAATGGGGTTGCGGTCGAGGACTGCCTCCTTGAGATCGAGTTCGAGCAGTTTCTGCGCCGTCTCAGCGTCCGGTTTTGGCATTTCGAGGCCGGCCAGACCAACATTATCAGCCACGATTGTCGCCGCCCCGCCCGTCGAGGTGACAATAGCTATCCTTCGACCCGCAAGAACACGGCCCTGTGCCAGGGCGATCGGAATATCGAGAAGATCTGCAAAGGTCTGCGCCCGGATGATACCGAGTTGTGCGAACAGCGCATCATAGACACGATCCGAGCCCGCCAAGGCGCCTGTATGCGAAACCGCCGATTGCGCCCCCGTTTCCGATCGGCCGACCTTGTAGGCCACGATGGACTTACCTGCCGCCGTCACCCTGGCCGCCGCCCGGCGGAATTTTTCAACGTTGCGGATAGTTTCGAGATAGAGCGCGATGACGGTTGTAGCCGGATCGTCCGCCATTGCCTCGAGCAGGTCCGCAACCTCCAGATCCGCTTCATTTCCTGTCGCAACGAGCTTGGAGAAGCCGATACCGCGAGCGACCCCGCGAGACAGCAGTGAACCGAGAATACCACCGCTCTGCGACAGGACAGCAATCGTCCCGCTGCGAAAGTCGGTCATGTCCATCGCACCGCTCGCAGTCAACATGATTCTGTCGCTGAGGTTGACTAGGCCGATTGTATTGGGTCCAAGGATACGCATCGAGCCGGCAGCTTCGCGCAGCTCCGCCTGAAGCCGCTGACCCTCTTCTCCGGCTTCACCGAAACCGCTTGCGAGAACGACGGCCGCCTTGGTTCCTGCTGCGGCAAGGTCGCGAACGGAGTCGATGACCCGGTTTGCGCCGACGAGGATGAGGCCGACATCCGGCGCCTCGGGAAGGCTTTTTGCATCGGGATAGCATTTAATATCGCCGATCATTTCTGCACGCGGGTTGATCGGGTATATCTTCCCCTTGTAGCCGTGTTGCTGCAGATAGGAGATCGGCCGCCCCGTCAGTTTTGTCGGATCGGAGGATGCGCCAACGACCACGACACTTTCAGGGTTGAGCAATGCCTGAATGAACGTCATCTTATCCTCCTTATTCGCTCGACTTGTTGAGGAATGCCTCGACCGACGCACGGTGTTCGGCGGTTGTATAGCAGATCGCCTGCGCCTCACGACCAAGCGCAAAAATCGTCTCGTCCGAGCTTTCGAAGGTCTTGTTGAGGATCGACTTCGTTAGAGCGACTGCAGCCGGCGAGCCGATGGTTAGTTGTTCGGCCCAGACTTGTGCTTCCTCGAGCAGCGATTCCGGCGAAGCAACGCGATCGATCATCCCGATCTGAAGCGCCTCGGCGGTTTCGACGACCCTCGCGGTAAGGATCAGTTCCTTGGCTCGGGACAGTCCGACGCGGCGTGGCAGAAAATACATTCCGCCTCCATCTGAGACCAGCCCGCGCTTGATGAAACTCATCGACATCTTTGCGCCCTCGGATGCGATGATGAAATCACAGGCAAGCGCCATATCGAGCCCAAGTCCGAATGCCGCTCCGTTCACCGCCGCAATCACAGGTTTGGTGATCCCATGGATGACTGCCACGCCTTTATGCGTGCTCCGCTGACGGGTCCAGCCATTGAAGGCGACATCGCCGGGCGCAGCGTCCAGACGAGCACGCATTCCCGATACGTCACCGCCCGAGCAAAAGCCTTTGCCGGCTCCGGTCAAAATCACCGCCCGAACCGATTTGTCGGTCGCGAGCTGTTCGAAAAGCTCGATCAACTCCGCGCGCATCTGGTCGTTCACGGCGTTGCGCACATCGGGCCGGTTCAATGTCACGGTTGCGATGCCGTTCTTGTGCGATATCGCAACGAATTCGTGTTCGCGCACATTGATGGTCATGGTTTTGGTCCTTTCTGGTCTTTACGAGCCTTGCCAAGGGCAAGCATCATTTTCCGCTTTTTTGGATGTGAAGCCGGACAGCCATCTGGCCGATCCTGCTGTAACTTTTCTCAATTTTGCGCCCTGCAATCCTCGCTCGCCCTTCGCTTCAACCGAGCCGGCAGCTCCTCACCAAGAAGAACCGTCGTGACAAGGCTTTCGCGATCTCCCCTGGAGATGGTACCGGAGGAGAGCTCGTGGAATTTCGCGATGAGGTCCGCGTCGCTCAGCGGGTCTTCGGGATCACCGCGCCGCGTTTCCTGCAGATGCCGGAGCGTATGTCCGCCCCTGAGTGTGACCGTTAGCCGCGCCTGCCGTTTCACCGGATAATTGGCGGAAAGAACCGGATCTTCACTAATCCGTATTCTCTGCATGAAATCACGTATGTCAGCGCGTCCCATTATCGCCGGTTCGAACGCCGAGAGCCTGACCCCTCCGAGAAACAGGTAGACTGCAAGACAATATTGCAGACTGAAGCGGGCATCCTGTGCAGAAACGGGCTCCGGTCTATCGCACATGCTCTGGGTCGCCCGATAACCGGACACCTCGATGCGCTCTATGTCCGCGGGATTAAATCCGTGCTGCTTGCGCATGCTGCCAATCCCATCAAGCGCAGGAAAGATATGCCCACAACAGCCATGCGCCTTCACCGTCATGCGCGTGATCGGCGTCCAGGTACCGAGACCGTCAAGGGCGCGCCCCCAGTCACCGGAGGTCTCGCTCGTGGCAGCTGCGAAGCCTTTATCGGCATGCAGGCTTTCCAATGACCCCGTCACGCCGGCCGCAGCGGCCAATGCTGCCATGAGCCCTGCATCCGCAGCATGCCCCGGATGGAGCGCTTTTGCCATTCCTTCTCCCTGCAGGTTCTGCTGGTGCCCCCCGGCAAAACTTGTCGCAAGCGCTATGGCGTGGCCGATAACGCGACTGTCGCCGCCCATTAAGATCGAACCCGCCACCGCGGCGCCGATTGTTCCCACGGTAGAGGTCGTGTGCCAGAACGCGTAATGACTGGGCTGGATTGCAAGCGATATACGACAGCCGACCTCATAACCCGCGATGATGGCGCGGTGCAGGTCGTCGAGCGTGGAATCCAAATGCTGTGCGAACGCCAGGGCTGCCGAGATTGTGGGGCTTCCGGGGTGGTAGCCGCCATCCTTGAAGATATCGTCGAATTCCACCGTGTGGCTGGCAACAGCGTTCAGGAAAGCCGCACGTCGCGGGCTGCATGATTTTTCGTCCACATAGCACCAGGCGCGGCCGCTTCCTTCCGTTTCCATCATCGCGGGGGCCATGATCGTCGCCGGCGCCCGAACGCATCCGGGAAGCGTTGTGGCAAACCAGTCGAGGATGGCGCGACGCGTTGCCCAACGCACCGGTTCTTCGACCGGGCGGTGACGCCAGTCCGCCGCAACTTCGGCCAATCTCAAAAGCGGATTGGTCATTCATGCGGCCCCTGCAAAGATGGCCTCGTCGGCGTGCAGTTGCGCGATCGTTTCCCCGTCGAAGCCAAGTGACTGCAAAAGCTCCTCGGTCTGCGCCCCCACCGTCTGTGGTGGGAAGGTAAGGCCCGGAGGACTGTCAGACATGGTAAAACCAGCAACCGGCACCACCAGGCCGTCAATCTGGCTTCCCGGCGCGTCATGCTTGTGGAGAACCTGCCGAGTGGCGATCTGCCGATCTGCCAAGGCCTCCTTTAGCTGACGTACCCGCGCTGCAGGAATTCGGCGTTCGTTCAGAAAGTTTTCCCAGTAGTCGGCGGGCATGGTCGCAAATATCTGCTTGAGAGCCCGTTCTTCCTCGGCATGGCCATCCAGCCGCTCGTCGTTGGTGGTTTTGATCAGGTCCTCGCGCCCGAGAGCAATCCAGAGACGACGCTGTTGCTCAAGATTGGAGGCCGCGACCATCAACTCCGCGTCGGATGCGGGATAGAGCCCGATTGTGGCGAAGGGGAAGCGGTTGCCCTTTGCCTTGGGATGGCTCTCGTTCCAGAGGTAGCCAGTCACTGAGGGACTGCAAAGCATGAGGGCGACATCGAGCATGGATACGTCGATGAACTGTCCCTTTCCGCCGTTGCGTTCACGCTGAAACAGTGCCGCCGTGATCGCGTACGCCGCCGTTGTGCCGGTCGCATAGTCGACAACCGGCGCTCCGCATTTCAACGGATCGCCGTCCTGATCGCCGGTCATTGCCATCATTCCGGAGAAAGCCTGCAATACGGAATCATAGCCGGTCTGTTCGCGCCGTGGACCGGTCGCTCCGAATGCGGAGATCGAACAATAGATGATGCCGGGATTGAGCGCTCGCATGTCCTCATAGCCGAGCCCAAGCTTTTCAAAGGCTCCGGGTCGGTAGTTTTCAACGAAGACATCGGCTGTCTTGATGAGACGCTTTAATACCTCGCGCGCACTCTCGACCTTCAGGTTGAGCGCCATGGCCTTTTTATTAGAGGCTTGCGACATGAAAGCCGTCCCCATACCCAAATTGCTCAGGGCGCGATCCGCCCCTTGAAGGCGGGCCTGATCCGGGTCGGAGGGATCTTCAATCTTGATCACTTCGGCACCCAGGACGGCCATCTGGTAACTGGCAAAAGGACCAGCAAGAACATGGGTCGTGTCGATGACACGGAGTCCGGCAAGCGCTTTCATGTGAGATTCCCTTTTCGAAGTCCCGATCACATCGGCAGAAAATCGCCGAAGAATTTGTCCGCATGCAGCCCGTCGCATGCGGACATTCGCGTTATTGCAGGAGGCCCGCGGTCTGAAGTTGCTTCGTCGCGGTATCGCTGACCGAACGTACGAACGCCGTATACTGCTGCGGCCCCATCCAGGAATCGACTACGCCGGTGCTATGAGCATAATCCTGATAAACCTTCGCCTTCATCGCTTCGTGGAAAGCATCGGCGATCTGCTGCTGCAATTCGGGAGGCATGTCCTTCGGACCGAAAATTCCCCGTACCTGCACCCAGCTGGTATCGACCTTGAAGCCCTGTTCGCCAAAAGTCGGGACATCAGGAGCCCCCTCAAGTCGCTTCTCTCCGAGAACACCGAGACCATTGATCCGCTTGGACTCGAAGAAAGGCGCAGTGGGACCGAGGTTGGAGACGCCGACGTCGATGTGCCCACCGAGCAGTGCCGTCATGATGTCTGGCGTAGAATCAAAACCCACCCAGTTGAACTTTACGCCGGCCGCATGTTCAAGCATTGACGTGCCCAGATGCTGCATGGATCCGACCGGACCGAACCCGCCTATATTGATCGTCCCGGAACGCTCTTTTGCTTTGGCGACCAGATCGCCGATTGACTTGATGTCGGAATCTGCGCGCGTGAAATAGATGATCGGGTCTTCCTGCGTCGAGGCGATCCAGGCGAAGTCATCGGCCGAGAACGTTCCCTTCAGATTTGTCAGCATGCTGGTGAAATGCGTCATGGTATTGATACCGAGGGTTAAGCCGTCAGGCTTCGCACTGGCCACACGTGCCATCTGCGTCGCACCACCCGCACCCGGTGCGTTTACCACAACGATCGTCTGTCCGATCAACGGTTCGAGCGATTGGGCAAGAGTGCGGATGAAGATGTCCGCCGTTCCGCCGGGCTTGGTATGCATGACGACGTTGACGGGGCCAGTCGGCTTCCAGGACGTCTCCGCAAAGGCTGGGCTCACCGCGAAGGCGGCAGTGGCTGCCATGCAGGCCGCGAGGCTGCCGGCACGCACGAAGTTGGACAGATTGAATGACATCACGTTCCTCCCAGGGGTCAAGATGAAAAACCGGCTCCTCTCCGGCGCCTCATCAGTGTGCTGATTTTATCAAAGAACTGAACTAAGCTTTGGTCAGTCCAGATGAACGAGAAAATTGGTCTTGGCGGGTGGAGAGCCGACATGGGCCGGCCCTTTACGTCGACCTCAGCTTGCTGCGGTCTCACCCTCATCCCGCGCGATACGCCGCCGACGCCGGATAAAGCCGATAGCGGGTAGAACGAAGGCGAGAGCTGCGATCAACAGCAGAACCAGGGTCAGGGGAGACGAGTAGAAGATGTCGAGGCTTCCATGGGATGTAATCAAAGCGCGGCGGAAGTTCGTCTCCATCATTTCACCGAGCACCAGTGCAAGGATGATCGGCGCCAACGGTATCTGTATCTTCCGCAACAGATAGCCGAGGATGCCGAAGGCCGTCATTACGTAGACAGGAAACATCGTGCCTTCTGATGAATAGGCGCCGACAAGGCAGATGGCCGAAACGATAGCAGCGATAGCCGGCCGGGGAATATTGGCCACCTGAGCCCAGCCGCGCGCGCCAGCAAGGCCGATCAGCATCATAATGGGCACGCCGATCCAAAGAGAGGCAAAGATTGTATAGGGGATTTCAGGGTTGCGACTGAAAAGCAAGGGACCTGGCTGGATTCCCTGAATCATCAGGGCTCCGATCATCACAGCCGTTGTCGGCGATCCGGGAATGCCGAGGGCAAGGAGCGGCGCCATAGCACCCGAAACGGCTGCGTTGTTGGCGGCCTCGGATGCGGCAACGCCTTCTACAGACCCCTTGCCAAAAAGGTCCGGCTGCCGGGAGGTTCTCTTGGCCGTTGCATAGGCAATGAAGGAAGCGATCGAAGCGCCCGCGCCGGGAATAATGCCAATGACGTAGCCGAGAACAGAACTTCTCATGATGACGCCATTGAGTGGCCAAAGCCCTTTCCAGTTCCACGACATGAAGCCGCCAACCGGAGGGCTTTTTACCTTTTTGGCAGCACCCTCCTCCACCATGAACAGCACTTCCGATAGCGCATAAAGGCCAAGCAGCACCGGCACCAGAGGAAGACCCTCAAAAAGCTCCGTGGATACGGCAAAGCGCGGTGTGCCGGTCTGGGTATCGAGGCCCACAGTTGCGAGCGCCAGTCCGATGCCCATCGCAATGGCGCCTTTGACGACCAAGCCCTCGGCCAGACCAACGACCAGGCTAAGGCCGACAATGGCCAGCGCGAAATATTCGCCGGGGCCAAAACGAAGTGCAAGTTCCGACAGCGGAACCGCTGTGAAAAGCAGGAAGAGAGCGCTGACGAATATGCCGATACCGGACGCGATAATCGACACCATCAGCGCTTCGCCCGCCCTCCCCTGCTGCGTCAACGGATAGCCGTCCCATGCGGTGGCGACTGCGGCCGACGTTCCCGGCGAATTGATCAAGATAGCGGTGATCGCACCACCATATTCGGCTGCGGCATAGAGCGCGACCAATCCGACGATCGAAATGACCGGGTCCAAGCCGTAGGTAAAGGGAATAAGCAAGGCAACGCCAAGGCTCGGCCCAAGTCCAGGAATAGCGCCGATCAGATAACCGGCAAGCGAGCCAAAGACCAAGCTTACCCATACCATCGGATTACCAAACGCGGAGAAGCCCAACAGGAGATTTTCAAACATTTCGGTTCCTCAGGGAAAAACGACATTCAAGGCGGTGTCGAACACCACGTATATGAATGCGACCAAGGCCAGGGGAACGCCGATGACGTGCAGGGGACGACGTTCGCCGGCGGCAAGCATTACTGCCATCGAAAAGATACCGACGCAGAGGTAGACGCCCATCGCCTCGAACCAGGCAGCCTGGGCAATGAAGATCACGCTGGTAAGGAACACATAAAGGGGGCGACGCCACTGCGATGTCTCTCGCTCGCTCTTACGAAGCAGGCCCGCCACGCCGAATGCGATCATCAGGATGGTCGCGATCAAAGTACCGGCCGCAATCAGCAGAGGGAACCCTCCTGCACCGATGTCAGTCGCGTTGAACGGCTTGGGCAAGCTTCGTGCCTGCAAGCCATACCAGATCAATATTGCGAGAAGCACCGAGCCGAAAACCACCTCGAGCGCGGGCAGGGAAATGCTTACGGAGCCAGCAAAGCGCTCTTTGCCTGCCGATACAGGTTCCTTGTTCATAATTTTCCTCCTCTGGGCAGCACGAAAAACTCTCGCGCCCCACCCCCTCCTCAAGGGGTGTACAAAGCGGCCGTCTCGAAACTCCATGGCCTGGAACAATTCGAAACGGACCTGGCATCGTTATCGGAGATGAGGTTGGCGAATTGAACTGAGAATTGATTTGGCCAACAAGCCCCATTTCTTTGGGCAGCAATTCCAGCCCGAACCGCGCGCGCCTTCAGAGCCGATTATTCCTCACCGACACCCGTTGAACGGCGTTTCTCATAACGATGGATCAGCCCTACGATCCACGGAATATTGGGTATAAAAATGAAGATTCGGGTCAGATGGAATGCGGTGATGAGTGCGACGTCCTGACCGAGGTATTTCGCCGTGAGCGCCATTTCGGTTACCCCGCCCGGCGCCGCACCAAGAACCATAAGTTCCCAATCGAGCCCCAGCCCCACAGCAATGACGACAGCAACGCCTGAGGTCATGGCCAGCAAAGCAAGTGTCGCAAGGACAGACGTAATGACAAGTCGCCCGGCGGCCTGAAACAGGGCCCTGCGGAAGGTCGACCCCAACCAGACCCCCAGAATGACCTGTGCAGCCGAGAGGATGATGGGAGGATAGACGAAAGGTCCGAACCCCATGGCCGCAACGGCCGACGATGCTGCAAGCGGCCCGAGGAAGAAGGGATTTGCGACGCGCAGGAGGCGGAACAGCAAGCCGCCTGCCACGCCGACTGCCGGCAGAATTGCAGTACCCGCCATATCGAAGACAGCGGAAGTGCGCATACCGGCAGAGAGCGGCCAGCCGTCAATCGCATATATGACGACGGGAAGAAGGACGACGACGGCTGCGATCCGAACGGTCTGAGCCAGGATGATGGGGCCTGGATTGCACTGGAAACGCTCCGCCATAATCGCAGCCTCGACCGGACTTGTGGGTAAGGATGACAGAAAGGCAGCCGTCAGATTCAGTCGCGCAATGCGCGCCAGCAACAGCGCAACGGAAAATGCGCACAGCGCCGTTGCCAACGCCATTCCCACGAGAAGCGGAGAAAGCGTCAGCAACATTGCAAAGGCAGCGGGTGAAAAATAGACGCCCACCTGCGATGCCACAACGATCTGTCCGGCGGGGCGCGTGTTTACGGGAATGACGATATCGGCAATACCGGTCAGGTAGAGCATTGCCGTGAACAGCAAGGGGCCTATCATCCATGGCAAAGGCAAACCGACGCTGACGGCGACAAGCCCGCCCAGCGAACCGAACGCATAAACGAGCAGAAGCCATCCAACATACCGAAACATCGTCACCGCCCGAACGCGCTTCGCGCCCACCCGGTGAGCGGCGTGTTTTTTTGACGAGATGCGTGCAGGGCGATGATGCACATCAGCGGTGTTCCGCAAGAAACAGCGACACAGCTGTGTTGAACCCGTCGGGGCATTCGATGTTGATTGAGTGGCCGCCCGGCAAATCCTTGATCGCAATATGCGGATGAGAGTCACGCAGCCAATTGCGCGCGTTCTGAAACCGCTTTTCCCAGGCGCCATTTATCAGCAGTGTCGGCACACGTAACTCGCCCAGCCGTCCGCGAACGGACAGATGCGGCGTTGCCTGCGCCAGAAGCATGACTATGCCACGGATATCGCTGCTATCCGCGTCCTGGCTCAAAAGCTCTCTGAGATCGGGCGGGAAGCGCTTCGCGTGGCAGGGATGATAGGCCATTCGACGCAGGGCAACGTGCCTTTCTCTCAATATCTCTTCTATCTGCTTAAGGTTCTGGCGCTGCTGAGAGACATCCCACGCCTCCCGCAACGCACCATTGGCGTTGGTAAAGACCTGGGCAACTACCCGGTCGGGAAAGGTCAACGCATAGCGAAGCGTCAGGGCAGCGCCGAAACTCTGGCCGCAAATATGCCACCTGGAGATCTGGAGACGCTCCCGGACGGCCTCGATCGCCATCACCAGAGCTTCAGGTGTGGCGTCGACCTCACTATTTGGCGCAGGCGAAAGACCATGTGCCGGCAAATCAATCCTGATGATGCGGAACTCCCGCGAGAGGCACAGATTGGGCCGCCAGTGATTCCGACTGGACAGCATGCCGTGGACCAGCAAAAGCGCCGGGCGTCCGTTTTCGGGATCCGCATCGATATGTAGCGTCATCGAAATTATCAGTCTTCCTCACTCCAAAGAAGACGCTACCAGAAACCCTTGCGTGTTGAACCCAACTATCGGCAGGGCAATTTCAAACTATTGGTTATGTTACCAATTGAGCGTTCGTCGCTATAGAAACCCGGATGACCGGTATTATGCGCCTGCATTTGCGCAGGGCGCCGGTTGATGATGCAGACCATCAAACGGGAGGAGAGTATGGCAACTCTGGTAGGTTGCGAATTGCACGAAGGGATTGCAATCGTCACGATTGATTCACCGCCTGTGAATGCGCTCGGTCAGGGTGTCCGGTCAGAACTTCTTGCAATGGTTCGGGAGATCGATCGCGATCAGGACATAAAGGCTGCTGTCCTTTGCTGTGCAGGCCGAACATTCGTGGCGGGAGCGGACATCAGCGAACTCGGCAAGCCGCCGCTCTCGCCCGTGCTGCCCGAGGTTCTGGATGCTATCGAAACTGCCCGCATTCCTTGGGTTGCCGCTATCCATGGCACGGCGCTCGGCGGCGGACTGGAACTGGCGCTTGCCTGCGCAGCCCGCATCGCTGACGTCAGTGCAAAATTCGGCTTGCCCGAGGTGACGCTCGGGATGGTGCCGGGCGCAGGCGGAACAGTCCGGCTACCGCGTCTTATTCCGATGAGCGACGCCATTGACATGGTGACGGGCGGCAAACCCGTAACGGCGCTGAAGGCATTGTCGTCCGGTCTTGTCGATCGCCTTTGCGAGAGGGATCTGCTTTCATCCGCACTTGCCTTCGCTTCGGCGCTCTCCGGCAAGCCCAAGCCGTTGAGCTTGCTTGACCGGCCCTGTCGCAATGTAGATGGCGTCGATTGGGATGAATTGAGGAAGACAATCAAGGCCAAGGCACGCGGCGCAGAAGCGCCTGTGGAAGCGCTGCATGCCCTGAGGGACAACCTGAACCTGCCGGCGCGCGAAGCTCTCAAGGAAGAAAGACGACGATTCCTTCGCCTTGCGTCTTCCGAGCAGGCCGCGGCACTGCGCTATGCCTTTTTTGCCGAGCGGAGCACAGGACGTAGCCTCGCCACAATCGAAAGTGCACCGGCGGAACTTCAATGCGTCGGCGTCGTTGGTGGAGGCACAATGGGTGCCGGCATTGCGATCGCACTTCTTCTTTCCGGGTCTGAGGTTCGCCTTCTGGAGCGTGATTCCGGTGCTGCTGAAGCCGCCCGAACGCGTGTGAAGGAGATGCTGGATGGAAGCATCGCCCGCGGCGTGGTTTCACAAGACGCCGCGAATGACGCGATCAATCGCTTTGTGGCCGAGACAGACGCAGCAGCTCTTCGTTTTTGCGGTCTCGTGATCGAAGCGGTGTTTGAAGACATGGAAGCCAAGCGCAACGTCTTTTCCAGACTTGACGCCGTCATGCCCAAAAATGCGGTACTCGCCACCAACACCTCTTATCTTGACATCAATATGCTGGCTGAAACGACGGCTGATCCCACCCGGGTTCTCGGACTTCATTTTTTTGCGCCAGCTCATGTGATGAGGCTTCTAGAGATCGTAAGGGGACGCCATACCGGGAATCGTGCGCTCGCTACCGGGGCAGCGCTCGCAAAAAAACTCAGAAAGACAGCCGTCGTTTCCGGTGTCTGTCATGGTTTCATCGGCAACCGGATCATGGCTGCATACCGGCGCGAATGTGAACTCATGCTCTTACTCGGCGCTCTGCCCGAACAGATCGATGCTGCAATGCGTGACTTCGGTTTCCCCATGGGGATTTTCGAAGTGCAGGATCTCAGCGGTCTGGATATTGCTTGGGCGCAACGCAAAAACAAGGCTTCATCCGAGAGCGTCCCCTACAGCCGCATTGCAGACCGGCTTTGCGAAGCCGGTCGCCTGGGGCACAAGACTAAAAGGGGGTGGTATGACTACACTACGGGTCCGAAGAAGATCGATCCCGAGGTTGCCCACATCATAGAAGAGGAAAGATTGAAAGCCGGAGTAACACGACACCGCTTCTCGAACGAAGAGATCATGCAACGCATCCTCGACGTCATGCAGACCCAGGGCCAGGCTTTGCTTGACGAAGGAATAGCCGAGAGCGCGTCGGATATTGATATCGTTATGCTGACCGGCTTCGGTTTCCCCCGTCACCGCGGTGGTCCGATGTACCTTGCCGAGCAGTTAGAATTGCCGAACTCCGAACGCAGTCGATCATGAGTAAACCAGATGCGTGGAATCGACATGCAGCTGATACTAAAGCCGCCGATCCGGATTTTCTTCCATCGAAGATCAGTTTCCGCTCAGCCGGCTCCAAATAGTTGACGGAGCACACGACCAGGCAGTCACGCTTTTCAAGCAACCGTTCGGCCCCTAGCCCAATCTGGAGGAATTGCCCGGACAGTTCAAAATGACCATGTTTCGAGTTCCGCAATTACGGTTCGGGGTGGAACATGAAAGATATGGAGGTCGCATATAGACCAAATCTGGTCGATGCATGATCCATGCCGCGTCGTCCTGTCAGCAATACTGCATTATGCGGGCAAGATGTTCCAAACTTTCAAAGAACCTACGGGGATTTTCTCCGTCCTGATTTGCTGCAGTCCGCAGCGCGTGTCACCCAGACGGAAAACTCGTTATCATTGGAGAACACTATGAGCGACAGCGGCATTCCCGTTCCCGAAGGTCCAACCGAACTGATCGATACAACTTACATGGTTGGACAAGACAACATCACACCCCGGATCGGGCCGTTCGGCCTCGACGTGCATAACCCTGTTTTCCTGATCTCGGGTCTGACCATCGTTGGCTTCGTCCTACTGACGCTCGCTCTCCAGCAGTATGTGGGACCGCTCTTCTCCGCCCTGCGCGACTGGCTGACAGCGACCTTCGACTGGTTGTTGATTTGCACTGAGAGCTGACCCGGGGGGGGTGCGGATAAAAAGTTGGACTGTTCATAAGATCAGGCCGAGACTTTTACGATACTCGAGCGGGCTGAGCGATCCCAGCGATATTTTGATGCGCCTCTCATTGTACCACCGGATGTAGGCATCCACCTCGGCGACGAACTGCTCGATCGTGATGGCCTTCCAGTCTCGTGGATAGAAGAGCTCTGTTTTCAGGCGGCCGAAGAAGCCTTCGCACGCGGCGTTGTCTTGCGAGCATCCCTTTCGGGACATAGAGCGAACCAGCTGCGCATTGCTGATCCTGTTGAGCCAGCCAGGCCAGCGGTAATGGGCTCCGCGATCGGAGTGGATGATTGGCCGTTCATCTCCGTCGGTTACGGTCCCGATGGCTGCATCCAGCATGGTATTGACGAGACCCGCATCTGGTTGGGTTCCGATGGACCAGCTGATCACCATGCCGTCGAAGCAGTCGATGATAGGCGAAAGGTACACTTTGCCAGCGGGGATCTGGAACTCGGTGATGTCTGTGAGCCACTTCAGGTTCGGCGCTTTTGCATGGAAGTCGCGATTGATTATGTTCTCGGGCGCTGGACTGATCTCTCCCAGATAGGATCCGAACCGCCGTCGACGTGGTCTGGGAACGACCAACCGCTCCTGCTTCATCAATCGCTGGACAACCTTTTCCGAGATAGTCACGCTCTGCCTGGCCAACGACGCCTGCAGTCGGCGATAACCGTAGCAACGGCGGTTCGCCTCAAAGATTTCCGCAAGGCTGTGGCGGACGGCGGCATACTTGTCTGCCAGACACAAGCGGGCGCGGTGGTAGAAGTAGGAGCTTCGGGCTATTCGCATCTGGGTGAGCAGTTCCGGCAAGCAATAGGTGTCCTTAAGGGCGTCAATCAGTTGTGTCTTCTCCCGATTACTCAGGATCTGCAGATCGACGCCCAGGTCTTTTTTTATGAGTTCATTGGCCTTCTTCAGGAGATCATGTTCGAGTTGTAACTGGCGGACATCACGCTGAAGGGCTTCAAGTTGTCGCTCGAGCTCTTCACGTTCAGGCACCTTGGGATGGGCTTTGCGGCGTTTCATGGATGACGGGGCCTCACGATCGAGAAGCTGGTCCTTCCAGCTGTACAATGTTGGCCTTGAGACGCCTAGTCGGTCAGCTACCTGTTGAGCGGTTTCATCTCCACTGCATAGCCCGATGACGCCTGCTTGCCGGACATCCTCGCAATAGCCAGGATGCCACGATCGACCCGCCATCGATGTCCGTGTCTCCGGAAAGGCCTCGCGAACCCATTTGGTGAGAGTTCCTCGACCGGGATAGCCAAGCGCTCTCATCGTCGCAGAAATGCAACGATCATGGGTGCGAAAGTGCTCAAGTGCCGCCTGCCTCTGAGCCTCTGAAAATTTTGGCGCGCGGGCTACCGCCTGAACACGCAGGTCGAGATGCTGCAAGTACTCGCGGTACCAGCCCCTCAACGCATTCTTCGTCGGATACCCCAGCTGGCGAATGGTCGCGTTAAGCCGCTTCCCAAGCCGGATATAGAGCTCAACCGCTCGAAGTCTATCTGCGTAGGAATACATGAACTACCTCCTTGGTGGTCCAAGTTTTCGTCCGCACCCCCTTTCCCGCAATCCCGGGTCAGCTTTCAGTGCAAATCAACAGTCGGTCGACATTTTCGCTGGAGAATTCACGCTACTGATTGGCCCTTCGGGCTGTGGCAAGAGCACGCTGCTTGCCATCCTCAGCGGCATGACGAAGCCAGACGACGGGTCGGTGAGCACAGGTGATGTCATGCTGTCTGCCTTAAGCGATGAAGCGCGGGACGAATTTCGCCTGAAGAATTGCGGATTTGTTTTTCAGGGGTTTAATCTTTTCCCGGGCCTCACCGCGGTCGAGCAGGTGCAGATGCCGCTTGATTACATGTCTGTTCCCGCTGCAGAGGCCCGGGAACGGGCCGCAAGCGCATTGGCAAGCGTCGGCTTGTCAAAGAGAAGTCATCTACGGCCATCGGAAATGTCCGGCGGTGAAAAACAGCGTGTTGCGATTGCCCGCGCTATCGTCAAAAAACCCGCCATTCTCTTCGCAGACGAACCGACCAGCGCCCTCGACAGCGAAAACGGTCGAAACATTGTCGAGATTCTCCAGTCCATCGCAAAAGACTCCGGTTCGGCGGTGCTGTGTGTTTCGCACGACATGCGTCTCGTCAAGCAGGCTGATCGTGTCCTCCAGATGGAGGACGGACGCCTGCTCCGAGACATCAGGCCCATCTCCGGTAAAAGTTCCACAGGATCCTGAAGACATGAAATTTCTCCCTCGTATCAAACGTCCGGCAGTGACAACGGTTTCGGCTGGGATGATCGGCGTGGCGCTCTTGTATTTCACCGCACTTTCCCCAAACGCCGAGGAAGATACCGACCGGCCGGATCTGGTCGGTCCACCCATCCTGGCTGCCGCTAGGGGGGTCGTAGATATCCCGGGCGGTCTTCTGCGGGTCGCCTCCCCCCGCGATGGCATCGTTGCGTCCCTGCTGGTCAACGAGGGTGACCAGGTCAAAGCGGGGGACGTCATGGCGGTACTCGATTCCAGTCAGGAAACGT
Organism: Agrobacterium sp. ST15.13.013; assembly: GCF_027956525.1. Classification (NCBI taxonomy): domain Bacteria; kingdom Pseudomonadati; phylum Pseudomonadota; class Alphaproteobacteria; order Hyphomicrobiales; family Rhizobiaceae; genus Agrobacterium; species Agrobacterium sp. ST15.13.013. The sequence goes on along the minus strand of NZ_JAQKGP010000013.1, from coordinate 10,692 downwards.
TATCGGCGAAGATCGCATCGGAGGAAGCTCTGCAGGCCGAAGAGCAACATAATCTTCTTCAGATGAAGATGAAAAACCTTTCTCGCCAGGCAGATCGGGTCAAGCGCGCCGCAGCGGGAAATGCCGTCTCGGACCAAGCTCTCGATGAAGCCATAGCAGCCAGGGACAATCTCACCGGCGAACTGAAGGTGGCCGCCTCGGTTCTCGCTGCCGCAAAGATGCGGCGCGATATCGCCGCCCGCGAAGTCGAAATACGAACAATCCGCGCTCCGGTCGACGGTTTCATCATCAGGCAGGGGATTAAAGTCGGGGAATTTGCCGCCGCCAGCGGCGCGACCGAGATGTTCACCATCCTGCCGGAAGGCCAGAAGATCGTCAGGGCGGAAATCCCCGAGCAGTTTCTCGACAACGTCAAACCCGGTGTGCCTGTTGAGGTGCTTGCAGAAGACAGAACGGGGCAGGCATATGAGGGTCGCATCAGCCGGATTTCTCCCGTTCTGATGCAGTCAACCGGCATGCCCGGCGAACGCAATGACATTCGCACAGCAACCTCCATCGTGATGGTGAGCCGCGACGCTCCGTTCCGGGTAGGGCAACGGGTCATTATTCGCGTCTACAAATAGGTCGTGCTACGACGGTCGTGACGATCTGGTGTGGTAACTTCAAGGACCTTCACGCCCGCGGCCTGCATATATACCAAGGCCCGAGATGCTGACGCATCCTCGCCTTGAAGAGATTGCAAATATCTCAAATGCATCAGACGCTTGAGATATTTGCAAAAGGAATACCAAGAGTCATATTCAATGATTCTTGGTATTACTGCTCCACAAACGCGAAAAGCCCCACGTCGTCGATCGACTGCGGGGCTTTGGTTTGGATGCCGATTTTGGCCAGTAAGTCTTTGTCAGACTTGGACAAATAGGGAAGTATGTAGGAATTGGTTGCGGGGGCCTGAGGGCATGGAGACTTGTAAATTCTTAGCCTCGAGCCCGCCCAGCGTTGACAATTTGCGATTAGGCAAGAAGCGCCCATTATGCATTGGCAATCTCGTCGTCCGAAATGGCCGTGAACGGAACGACCGTTCTTGGTTGAACTTAGCTTTTTCCAGACGCAAGGGCGGCAGTGATGCGATGAGAGATGAGCTGGTGATCACCAATTTCGCATTCCCAGATCACGACGGTTCGCCATCCAAGCTCACGCAGCGCTTCGATCACCCGCGTATCGCGTGCCACGTTCGCCGTAAGCTTGGCCTCCCAGAACTCGGTTCTTGTCTTCGGCATCGTCGCCCGTTTACAGTCATGGCTATGCCAAAAACAACCGTGTACGAAGACGGCCAACCGGTGGCGCGGCAAGACGATGTCTGGCTTGCCGGGAAGATCCAACCGTCGCAGTCGGAACCGATAACCCAGCCGATGGAGCAGCTTTCGAACGGCTATCTCAGGCTTCGTGTCGCCGCTGCGGATCGCCTGCATGTTGCGGCGACGCTCCGGGCTGACGTCGGACGCCGGAAGATCGGTGGGCGTTGTACGTCGCTGGCTCGCCCTTTCAGGCTTCGGTCCCTTCATTCTCGTTCTCGGAAGCGGCTGGTGCGACGAAGTCCAAGCCTATGCGGGTGAATTCGACGCCCAGCTTGTTCACTAGGTTCAGGGCATACTCGTAGCGCAATTGGGCAATGATGTGGGCATCGAAGGATTTTATCTCGAGCTCGCCCGACTCCCCGCTCACTATGCGAAGTGACAGATCGGCGGTCTTGTCGGCTTTGATCTTGAAGCGACCGTGCTTGCTCGCGAACATTATCCTCCAGATGGGTGAACCGTACTCGCCCTTTTTGGGGAAAACACTGTAGGGCTCGACCTTGTTCTCCTTCTCGTCGAGCAAGAAGACCATAGTGTTGGAATTCACGTCAGCGCGTTCGACGTTCGGTCTTGCGTGGAGCTGCACAGCGAGGAACGGTTTGGTCAACGACTTCGATGAACCGCTCATGCCGATCTGGTTCTTCTGCTTGGGCACAAGGTCGCAGGCGGGGGACACGCAAACCCATACGCCAAGACGATTTCAAAATCGCGTTTCCGCATCGTTTTGAACATGTTTGATCCGCCGACAGCGCCTGAGGAATATCTCCGCCCGCTTCGACTACTCGATTATACAAGCCGAAGACCCTGAATAGTGAGACCATTTCCCTATCGTCGTCGTTCGACGTCCGACAAAATTACAAGGAGTTACCATGCGCAAACAGACCCTGCTCGCCCTGCTCTCGATGACGATGCTCGGCGTTCCCGCATATGCACATTCTGCAGACAAGCCGACGGTTGTTCTTGTCCACGGGGCATTCGCCGACGGCTCCAGCTGGAACGGCGTTGTCGCCAAATTGGAGAAGGACGGTTATCCCGTTGTTGCCGTCGCCAATCCGCTTCGTAGTGTTACCGGGGATGCCGACTATGTCCGGCGCATCGTAGACAGCCTCAACAGGAATGTCGTCCTTGTCGGCCATTCTTATGGCGGGGCCGTTATCACCCAAGCAGCTGCCGGCTCGAAATCCGTGAAGTCTCTCGTCTACGTTTCAGCTTTTGCGCCGGACGCCGGAGAGTCCGCTCTCGATCTGACAGGGAAGTTCCCAGGCAGCACACTGCCACCGACGCTCGCCGCGCCGGTCGCTCTCGAGAATAATGGCAAAGACCTTTACATCGATCAGGCGAAATTTCCGGAACAGTTTGCAGCCGATGTTCCGCGTTCGGAAGCCAAGCTGATGGCTGCCACCCAGCGTCCGGTCACGCAAGCTGCCTTGGAAGACAAGGCGAAGGACGTCGCATGGAAGGAAATCCCGTCCTGGTTCATCTATGGCGACGCGGACAAGAACATCCCGCCAAAGGCGATCGGCTGGATGGCCGAGCGCGCCCACTCCAAGGAGACTGTCGTCGTCAAGGGCGCATCGCACGTCGTGATGGTTTCGCACCCTGATAAGGTGGCTAAAATCATAGAAGATGCTGCCAACGCTGAATGAAGCAGCGGGTCAGCGGAGTCTCGTAAGCCGCTGGCCCACCACTCGTCTCTTGCATGCGGGTTGCGCCCACCTGGTCCTTCCAAAGAAAACTCTGCTGGCCGCGCACAGAGGGAGCGTCTTGATAAAGTTCTCCACATCGGTCGTTATGTGATTGACGTCGTTCGGCGTTGTGCTGTTAGTGGGGCGGACCTGGCACTACTGACGACGACTACCGGAGCGGCACTTCCGCTTTAGCGCGCGAACAGTGATACTTCCCGCCGGGTGGCGTGGCCACCATCCCTCTGCGACCCAAAACAGACGCGGGCGGAATATTCTTTTGCGATACGGCTGGCGTCGGGGCTGGGATTCACGCCTTTAAACTAAGCCAGCACCGCGGCTGCTGAATTTTACAATATTGTTCGGAGCAACGACCTCAGTTTGGGCTATCCAAATGAAGGAGCGTTGAAATGACTTCACAGTCGATAGCGCAATCCGTCGTACCCGCCCTCGGAGAAGTCCCCGACTTCCAGGTAGGCGACCAGGTACGGACGGCAGTGCGCTTTCCAGTCGGCCACTACCGACTTCCCACGTACCTCCGCGGCAAGGCTGGCATCGTTGAACGAGTCATCCCGACGATGGGTGTCGACAACGAGGAGGAAGGCTATGGCCGGAATGCCGGGTCGAAAGGTCATTACTACCGTATTGCGATCCCGATGACCGAAATCTGGGCTGAGTACGAGGGCCAAGCAACAGACGGCCTGAGGATCGAAGTCTTTGAAACCTGGCTCGAAAGGATTTGACCTTGCACGACGACAATCACGATCACGATGAGCACGATCATCATCACGACCACGCGCATCCGCATGAAGACATCTCCATCACGGAGCCTCCCAGTTATTACGACATGATGGAAACAGCGGTTCGCGAGCTTCTCGTCGAACGCAAATTGTTCGGCGCAGACGAAATCCGGCGACAGATCGAAGTCTTGGATTCCCGCACGCCGGCACTCGGTGCCAAGGTCGTTGCGCGAGCCTGGGTCGACGACGAATTCCGCAAACGTCTACTCGATGACGGGCGAAAGGGTTGCGAGGAACTGGGCGTCACGTTCTACGACGACACGCAGTTGATCGTTCTGGAAAACACGCCTGAAGTCCACAACCTCATCGTCTGCACGCTGTGCTCGTGCTACCCGCGACCCGTACTGGGCTTGCCGCCGGACTGGTACAAGCTCAAGCCGTATCGGGCCCGAGCCGTTTACGAACCTCGTGCTGTTCTCGAGGAGTTCGGGACGCACATTCCCGATGATGTCGAGATCGTCGTCAGCGATTCCACGGCCATGGTTCGTTACCTCGTGCTGCCGATGCGGCCGGCGGGAACTGAAGGACTATCTGAAGAGGAACTTGCTGCACTGGTGACGCGCGACGCGATGATCGGCGTCATCCCTGTCGAATATCAAAAGAGGGTTGCATGATGTCCAGCGAAGGCCTCGTAAAGAAACTCCCCAATGATATCGGCGGGGACATTGGCGGAAAAATTGAACGTGTCGAACACGAACTTCTGCCGTGGGAAAAGCGCTGCCACGCACTCGCGGACGTCCTTGATTTTCACAAGATCATCAATACGGAGGAGAAGCGCCGCGGCGTCGAAGCGCTCGGCTCGGAAATGATCGGGAAGCTCTCCTATTATGAGCGCTGGATCATCGCCTTCGCGAACATCCTGTTCCAGAAAGGTATTCTGACCCCGAGCGATATCGCCACCAAAATGGCTGAAGTCGAGGCGCGCTCGAAGTCACAAGGCCAAGCTAATGGCTGACCTCACAGTGACGCGCGAAGCGGCTTGCTTCTTCGAGGCAGATGGGACGATACCGGTACTTAGGCGTTCGTTTGTCGAGGCAGTAGGGACTTGCTTGCTGGCGGTTGCGATGGTGGGCTCCGGCCTCACCGTCGAGCATAAGCTCGCGGGGGAACCGATCGCCACATCGCTTGTTATCGCGATCTCCATCGCCGGTTCGTTAGTGGGATTGATCATCGCTCTCGGAAGAGTTTCCGGGGGCCACTATAACCCCTTGATCACTGTCGGGCAGTGGCTCCGAGGTGAACGTCCGACTACATGCACGATCGCGTATGTAATCGCCCAGATGTTGGGCGGGGCCCTTGGCGCGATCATTGCCACAACGATGTTCGGAGCATCCTCCAGTCCGATCATGGGCCACACGCCCTCAATTGGCCTAGTCATCAGCGAGATTGTAGCTTCAACGGGCCTGCTTACGATCGTCATCGGTTGCGAACGCAGTGGCAAGCCAGATACGGGTCCGTTCGCCGTTGGCGCCTGGCTTGTTGCAGCCATTTTAGCCACTCCTTCAACGTCTTTTGCCAATCCCGCGGTCACTCTTGCCGCAGCGTTCGCCGCTGGCCCGGTCGCGTTGAGCGTGGCGTCCGCGGCTACGTTTGCCGTGGCTCAGGTTGTCGGTTTGCTTGTGGCGCTTGGTATCACCAAAGTCGCGTTCGAGAATACGCGGGACATACCTCGCCAACGCCGTCCAATTTCGAGGTCAGCCCAATGATCAGACCTGAGGGTATGACGGTCCTGGAGACCCGGCTACCGCCGAGCATTGTGATCGAGCGGTTTCGTTCCGCGGTGGAAAGGGCCGGAATGAAAGTATTTGCTCTCATCGACTTCGCAGCGGACGCAAGGGATGACGGGTTGGTTATGGAAGACGCAGTACTACTCATCTTCGGCAATCCGAAAGTCGGCACTCTTCTGCTCATCGACGCGCCGCATTCAGGTATCGATCTGCCGCTCAAGGCACTTGCGTGGACCCATCAAGGTAAACAGTGGCTGTCGTACAACGAGCCTGCCTACATCGCCCGGCGACATGGCCTCTCGATCGACGGGCCAATTCAGAAGATGTCCGAGGCACTCAAATCCGCTGCAATTGCGGCCACCAGCAACGAAGTATCCTAAGAGACAGAGGAACCGTTATGACGACAATTACTGAACAAAAAATTGCCCACGTACGAGCGCCAGCAAAAGCGCTCGCACTACTCATGCTCGGCTTTCTGGGCGTACTGCTAGTTGGCGGTGTGGGCTTCGCCGGAATCCCAGCAGTCCACAATGCCGCCCATGATGTCCGTCACACCCTAAGTTTTCCGTGCCATTGAGGTTGATGCAATGGCTTATCTTCAAAAGCTCTTCTTCGCGGCGATAATCGCGGGATCCATCGGCGGCATTTTCGCCTCGGCGCTCAATATCTCGATTACTGTGCCGATGATCCTCCAAGCAGAGATATCCGAGCATGCAGCTGAACACGCCTATGCTGGCGAACAGGGGGGGCACGAGCACCCTGAGATGTCCGCATTCGCGAGAAACACGTTGACGGTCGTCGGCATGATGCTGGCGCATGTCGGCTTCGCGCTTATGATGACTGTGCTCGCCGAACTAAAAGGGAGCTTGGCCTCTTGGAAATCCGGTCTTGCCTGGGGCGCTGCCGGATACCTTATCTTCAGCCTCGTTCCCGCACTAGGCCTTCCGCCGGAGCTTCCCGGGATGCCCGCCCCGGACCTCCTTCAACGTCAGGTTTGGTGGATTACTTGCACGGCTTGCACTGCCGGTGCGATCGTGTCCGCCGTCAACTATCGTAGTCCTCTGGCCCTCATTGCTGCGGCGGTTCTTGTGGCAATGCCATTCCTAATTGGCGCTCCAGCTGCCCCAGAAATGGAGACATTGGTGCCCGCAACTCTGCATCATGAGTTCGTGATCGGGACCCTTGCGGCAAACCTCGTGACTTGGCTCGTAATGGGGCTCTCCCTCGGGATGATAAGGTCTCCTGCACGTCCGCGGTTGGCGACGCTCAGCAGCTAGCCAATCTTTACAGGTGACAAAGCCCCTCGCGTATATACCGAGGGGCTTTCCGTGATCCGCCGCCTTGTTGAACCCCGACATACGGCGATGACCTTGGCGATCGCTGCCAAGCAATGGCTCAGCGACGATCCCGCGGCGAGCCCATACTCCCGCCACCACCGGTATTCTCCGGACCCGAACGGCCCGCTCCGAGCAGGCAGCCGGTGCTGCGCTCGCAGCGCAATCTCATCTAAAAGCGTTCGCCCTCGCTGCCTGATGTCAGACAGGCAATCCCGCCCCGAAGGGCGGGGAAGCCCCTTAAGCTTTGCGTGCAGCTAATTCAAGGTGGTTTGAAGCCTCGTCGGTCGTCCATAGCGCGTTCGCGAACCACCGGAAGTTTACGAGGGCCGCCATGTAGGCGTCTCCCTCGGGTAGTTTGCTGCCCGCAGTAGCATCGCGTACCACGGCAACTTCGAACCCGTGTTCCACGAAGTCGCGAAGGTGTGACTCGACGCAGAAATTGGCCGCCATACCCGCAAGGATAACCTTGTCGATGCGCTTCTTTCGCAGTTGGAAGATCACGTCATTCGTTTGTGGCCCGGCAATCTTGTGGGGCGAGCAGACGATGGTCTTTCCGTCCTCGATGTATTGCTTATATTCAGGCATCCAATCAGCGCCTGATCCGTCGAAACCTTCAAGTGAGAGCGGATCGCGACGGTCGAACATACGCAGTTTGTGCATGAGGGACTCACCTGTCGCGGCGAAGTCCCAGCGATGATCGACCGGGTAGTAATAATGCGGTGAGATGACGACACTGATGCCGGCTCGCTTCGAGTTTTCGAAGAGGCGGCCGATATTCTCCACGGTATTGTGCTCGGTGATACTCTCACCAAATGCACCCCAAGCTGCCCCCTTGGGGCTGAGAAAGTCGATCTGAGGATCAGTGATCACAAGAGCCGTGGTCGACAGATCGATATCGAACTCAACCTTGGGAAGCGCAGGGTTTTCCGGATCCTTATACGCGGTTGGAATTACGCTGGTCATTGGAATCTCCTAATGTTGCCACCGAGACTCGGCCCGCTGGCGTTTTGATGTGCATTAGTGGGACAGCCGGCTTGAAAGCCCAAACCCGCGCCAACCGGGCTTGCGATGTTGGCGAGGCTGTAGCTGCACGGAAAGTTGGCGTCCACTCAGCGGTTGGTGTCACGCAGGATCTCAAAGAGAAACCAGACTCGTTGCTCGCCTTCATCAATCCAGTTCTCCAGAAGGCTTGTCGTTGCTATGTCAGCGTGCTCATCGCAGACGCCATGGAGGTTGCGCAAGCTTGCAACAAGGCCGGCATTGTCTTCACGGAGTTCCGCCAGCATTTCATGAGGATGAACAAAATCGGCGTTGTTGTCGGCAATACGCTGGCGCGTTGCGATATCACCGATAGACCTGAGGGCGGGTCCACCGAGCTTTCGAACCCTTTCTGCAAGCGGGTCAGTCATCGCCAGCAACTGCTCGCCGTGCTCGTCAAGCATGAGATGGTGGTCGCGGAAACTCGCGCCGCTCATATGCCAGTGAAAGTTTTTGGTCTTTAGATAGAGCGCAAACACATCGGCGAGCAGCGTCGTAGCAGCGGCAGAGATGTCCTTAACGGCATTCTCGGACAAGCCTGTCGGCGTCCTGAGGCTTGCCATACGGCGTAAGTGTAGCTGTTGGTCCATGTGAGGTTCCTTGCGTTTGCCGCGGTCCCGAACCACAATATGCGTTCCGTCGGGCCGATCTGAGTACGCACGGACTATGCGAGCGTTGAGCGCGGAGATCTTGCAAATATCGTCTCCAAAAACCGATCGTCTTGCGTACGAGCGGAGCGGATCCGCCAATCACGTTCATATCAACGCTGATAGTAGACAATTAACTGAAGCGACGGTCGCGCAGACGATGTCGGCATAATCGAAATCGGAGAATGACAAACGGCTATCAAGGGCGAACTTCTAATCGGCGGCGAGAGCTTCTCGGGCAAAGGAACGGCGTTCTTTGCCACCGAGCAGACGATTGGCAACCGGCTGGGCGGGGCCTTTCATGGAGCGACACCAGATCAGGTGGAGAAGGCGTTGGCGTTATCTTGGGAAGCATTTGGGACCTATCGCGAAACAACGCTGGAGGAACGCGCTCTATTTCTTGAACGCATCGCCGAGAACATCCTCGATCTCGGAGACGAACTGGTGGAAAGGGCTGGCGCGGAGACGGGGCTTCCTGAAGGCCGGATTGAAGGCGAACGTGCGCGCACCGTCGGGCAATTGAAGCTTTTTGCAAAGGAGGCGCGGGACGGTCGTTTTCAGGAGCTTCGGGTCGATCCTGCTGACCCCGAGCGGAAGCCCAACGCGAAGCCTGATCTCAAGCTTCGCAACATCCCGTTGGGTCCTGTAGCCGTGTTTGGGTCCTCGAATTTCCCGCTGGCTTTTTCCGTCGCGGGTGGTGACACGGCTTCTGCCCTTGCTGCGGGATGCCCGGTGATCGTCAAGGCTCATTCGGCCCACCCGGGCACTTCCGAGCTGGTCGGAAGGGCCGTTCAGAAAGCCGTCGCCGATTCCATGTTAGCCCCGGGCGTATTCAGCTTGCTGTTCGACGCCGGGTTCGAGGTAGGCCAGGCGTTGGTCGCAGACAGTCGCGTCCGTGCAGTCGGATTCACGGGTTCCCGCCGCGGAGGTCTGGCTTTGCTCGATATTGCATCGCGTCGAACGCAGCCGATCCCTGTTTACGCGGAGATGAGCAGCATAAACCCGGTGATTATTTTCCCAGCTGCTCTTGCGAACCGAGGAAATGAGATTGCGAAGGGGTTCATCAGCTCACTAACGCTTGGCGCTGGCCAATTCTGCACAAATCCAGGCCTGGTTCTTCTAGTCGAGGGAATGGGTCTCGATGAGTTTCTGAACAAGGCAGCGACCCACATCGCGGAAGCGGCAGCCCAAACGATGCTGACCGCCGGGATCTGTGATGCTTTCCGACGTGGAACTGCAACGCTGGAGTCCAAGTCGAGCGTTCAGGTAGTAGGTCGAGGAAAACCTGGAACCATGCTCGAGGGCCAAGCGGTGCTTTTCGCGACCACAGGATCGGCATTGATTCAAGATGCCCAGCTTCAGGAGGAAATCTTCGGTGCGGCTAGCCTTGTGGTCCGTTGCGCGAATCATGACGAACTTCAGCGCGTTCTGACCGCGCTGGAAGGTCAATTGACGGTTGCCCTTCACATTGACCAAGATGACTTTGAGATCGCAAAACCGCTCATTCCGGCCCTTGAACTGCTAGCGGGACGCCTGCTCGTGAACGGTTTCGGAACGGGTGTGGAGGTCTCGCCGGCCATGGTCCATGGGGGCCCCTATCCGGCGACGTCCGACGGTAGGTCCACCTCGGTCGGCACGATGGCGATCTATCGGTTCCTGCGGCCCGTTTCCTACCAGGATTTCCCTGCGTCGCTGACGCCCTCCGCGTTCAACAAACGATAAAGATACCAACAACGGCAAAAACTTGTGCGCAAGGCCCTTTCGCCCGAAAAGGAATGACCTCGCCTTGTCGCCGATGGCCGACCGAGGCGGCCAAATGTGCCGCCGCGCTGAAGTCCATTCACGCTCATCGAGGCACATATTGTAGGCGCTGAGCGGCTGCCCGGTGGTGACGCCAAAGGCAGGTCCCGGCGAGGGAAAAGACGGTACGGGACACGATTCGACCTCTGGCTACCCACCCCGCAGTCAATCGTGAATATGGTACTTCGGGAACTTCAGCTACGTTAGCACTACTTTGGCAGATTAACTGACGGTTAACGATAATCGGCCATCTTTGGCCCCTCAAAAAGGGGTGCGGTGGATGGTGGAGCAGAATATTGCACTGGC